>JAZTVX010000067.1:0-27297 GCA_045635565.1 Alphaproteobacteria bacterium | reverse complement strand
GATGTTTTAGCATTAAATTGTTTCAAAAAAGGCATTTTAAAATTCATAAAACCTCCGTTAAAATAATCTCAAAAAATCAAAACCTTCTCATTAAAAAACGTGTCAAAAAAAGGTACGTTTTTTTGACGCTTTTTTTTGATGAACGGAGTGTGTTGCTACGGAAGTAAAAAAGATATAAAAATCAGACAATTGTATTTTTTAGTTGACAAGAGGTATTTCGCATCATAATATGGGAAAAAAAACGTACCTTTTTTTGACACGTTTTTTTAAGAGAGTATATTGATTTTTAACTGTTATTTTTGAACAGGTTTTATCATGTGACAAAAGCCTTTTTTGTGCAAAAAGTTATTGAGGAAACATAAAAAATAATTCGATACAATTAACAAAATAACATTAAACCCTGTGAGCATATTTATTGGTTTTGTTATTTTGTTTGACAAAAATACTTACCTATGATACAATGAATCCTATATTTAGGAGGTATGGGTATGACTTTTATTACGAATGAAGTTATCGACATCATTACAAAATGGACAAATGACTATCGGCAAAAAGAATATCGAGAATCTTTATCCGATAATCCGTTGTCATTTCCCACGACATTAGATATTTGCAACAATGACCAGGCAATTGATACTTGGTTTCAGGACTTGAATACCTCAACAGCGTTAAACACTCCGTTACCATATACCTCTCCCTTTTTTGACACTTTCAATCAAACTGATGGTGATATGCCTTCATCACCACTCTTTAAGGCAACATCGCCAACAGTTAATTTAGATGCTTGTCAATTTTCTTTAACGGATTGTGCTTTTACACCCGAGGCAATCAACTCGGAAATCGTGTCTGATTCGGATATATTAAGCACATTATCCGAACATGCCGGAACGAATCTGACACTCCAAGGAATTGAACCGACTGAACGACCACAAAAACCTCAGTCACCTCAATCACCACAATATCACGGTGTTGCATTGTATGAAACACCTTATGAGGCTCCCTCTGCTAACACCTTACCTGTCACGACACCGACGGGAACGGAACCGACATTACTACCTCAACCGAATATGCCTCAATCAACCAACAAATTACATGAAGATTTACTCAAAAAACAACGACAACAAGAGGCGATTGCCAAGCAAATGCACGATACCAATTTACTTATTCAAGCAGGTGATTGGTTAGAAAAAAATGTTGTTGGTTATTTGGCAAAAAATACATCTTCTCCACTTATTGGAAAAACTATTGAAATTGTGGGTGGATTGTTTTCCGGATTTGTTAAAATGGTAGGAAAAGCATTTGAACCATCTTCCAAAACGGCAACAGCCGTTAACTGGGTTAATCCTCAAAACAATCAAATTCAAAAGGCTATTGACAACATGTCAGCCACATCCGATACCGTATCATCTGACACGTCAGCAAGTGGGCTTAAAACAAAATTAGGTCATCGTGTTGCTGAACAATCTCAACAGCCGATTTATCCTCATGGTTCCGAGTTAACTAAAAACTAAACAGGTCGAATAATGTTTAATTTTCAATATGGACAAATGGGTTTAATTGATAAGGTTATTTCCCGAACGGATTATACGCAATTATTATCGGAAAGACGAGCAACACATTATCAATTCGTTTATTCTTTTTTAGAAGAAAATAATTTACCCATGCCATGTAACACGAATATTATTGATTTATGTGTACAGGCAATGGTGACGGCCGATGTTTTCAACGGTGAACCATCTGACAAAATTTTAAATCAACTTAAACCGTATTTATCTGATGAAACGGCTCTTAAAAAGGCTGTCACTGATATGGGAAACGAAGCACAAATATATCGACAAGAACTATTTCAAACTCGACGGCTTGGAACAATATTAAGGGGAAATAACAATCCCGTTTATCCGAATGAATTGGAGCAAGGGCGACATTATATTCAAATTCATCCGATTATGTCTTTACAAAAATTTTTGCAACATGTAACAGATAATTTAAATCAAAACTTGCCACAACATGAACAAATTACTTTACGAACACACATTGAAAAAGTGACAACTGCTTTCTGGTTTTCACAAGCAAAAAAAGAACAACGTGCCGGTCGGTTTTTATTACGATTAGGCAAAGATATTAACAAGTTTTTAGAAGAATATCAATCCTTATCACTTGATAAACAAGAAGCCTTTTACTATCAGTTACGTCAATTTGTAACGCCTGAATATGTATTAAATTATCCGGAAGGTCCTCAAACCGTTAACTGTATCAAAGAATTCAATCAAACACACGGGTTAAAATTTGCCCTTGATAATGTTTTGTTTTATCAAATTCGAACAGCCGTTAAAAATAATTCTAACCCACACTATTTAACCGAATATTTGAAGCACTTGTCATGTGAATTGCAATTGGCTTCTGACATGCTATCTTTTCAACAAGTCACGCAACCATCACGTCTCAATATGGTTCATCATCCGGATATTGATTTACTTATCTTTTCAAAATTACCATCCGATTTATCACTTATGGCAGCATATACGGATTTTGATGAAATCAGTTGTATGAATCCGAATGATGTGAAACATTTATATGTTACCCGTGATATCGGTCACGGTTCTATTGTTGTTTACGGAGTTAATTCACAAAATCCACATAAACGTTTGATGCGTATTTTATTAAAACCGTGTCATTCTGAAACGGGTGATACGGTATATAGTGTCGGCAAGATATATGGTCCAGCCAATTTGGCTTTTGTACGGGCTGTTACACATTATACCCGTACACATTTTGATAGAGCCGGCAACAGTCAAAAATTTATCTTACATCATCGACTTTACACAGATAACGTTGCCACAGTTATTCATCGTTCAACACTGCATACACATCAAATGTAAAAACATATACTTTATTTTAATCAACGCCTGAAAATAAAGTCTATTTATATAAAATTATTTTTATTTTTTTATTTTTTTACTTTACATCCCTGTTTTTTTCTGTTTATATGATATATATCGGGTGGGAGGTTTTATTTTTCAATATATCAATTTGTCTGTTTGGCAAGACAAGAATTGTTGTGAGCAAGACATGTTTAGACAATTTTATCGAAAACAAGTTAAAAATATATCTGAAAAAGGTCGCAGTATGGTTGAAATGCTGGGTGTTTTAGCCATAGTCGGTGTTTTAACCATGGGTGGAATTGCAGGATACGTTTTTGCCATGGAAAAACATCGTTCAAATACTCTGCTTTCCGAAATGAATGATGTGAACAATCAAATCGCTTTATTGCTTTTACGAGGTAATGTTTACGGCATTTCTTTACAAAACCCTTATGACGCAGGCAAATTAATTTTATCCGATTTTGCAACATTAAAATATGGTTGTGGACACGATGAAACAGCAACCAATCCAGCCTGTTATGGCGTTAAGGATTACTATATGACATTTGGGAATATTCCGTATGGTGTCTGTCGAGAGACAGCACCGGTCGCAAAATATTTACATTTTGCTCAACAATTATCCGTCAATAATGTTGAAAACGGATTGTGTTCTTTCGATGGGAACAATACTATTAAAATCCTGTTCAAAATAGAACCGTCACGTCATTATTAAGTTAAACAGATTAAACGTAACGGGAAATTGTCTGAAAAAAAGAATTGATTTCAATCGGTTTCGATATGTAGTCATCACAACCGGCCGCTTTTATGCGAATAATGTCATCATCCATCGCAAATGCCGATACGGCAACAATTTTTGTGTTACCAATTGTTTTATCTGCCCGAATCAAACGGGTTAATTCTAATCCCGAAATATTCGGCATTTGAATATCCATTAAAATAACATCCGGCTGACGTTCTTTAATCAGTTGTAAAGCCAATGTCGAATCAAGACATGAAACAACCGTGTACCCCCTTGATTTAAGCAAATCAGAAAACAAACGCACATTCATTTCATTATCTTCAACGATTAGAATCGTACTCATATTCATATCCCCTTTTTCTTCAAGATAAGAAAAAATTGTTCACAGGTCAACCTTTTTTATGCAATAAAACGGCATAAAATCCATCTAAATCCATATCCGGTGTTGTTTGTATAGCCCCCATTTCATTACAATAGTGACGGAAACGTTCAGGAATGCTTGCCCGTTCAATATGAGGCATTTTTTCTAAAACACGAACAACAACCCCTTCATTTTCTTCCGATTGTAATGAACAGGTAGAATAAACAAGATATCCGTTAGGTTTGAGTAATGTCAGTGCATGTTGCAACAACTGATATTGTAATTCGCTCAAACGTTCGATATCTTTTTGCGTACGATGAAACAACAAATCAGGATGACGACGGATAGTCCCCGTTGCCGAACACGGTGCATCCAGTAAAACAGCATCATATAACCCATCTATCGGCGGTAAAATGTTCAATCCGTCACAACACAAAATCCGCACCTGTTTTTCAAATTGAAGACGTTTCATATTTTCCATCAATCGCTTTAATCGATACTCGGAAACATCATAAGCATCAACAATCGCACCGTATTGTATAAGTTGAGCGGTCTTTCCTCCGGGAGCAGAACAAATATCGGCAACACGCAACCCTTTCAGCGTCGGAAATAATTGTACCGGTATGGACGCAGCCCCTTCCTGCACCCACCAATATCCGTCAGCAAATCCTGTTCGTTGTGTAATTCCTATATCAAAATCCGTGCGAACGGAATTGGTTGGCAAAACACAACCGTTCCATAATTTTGCCCACTTTTCGGGATTTTCTTTAACGGTAATATCTAATGCCGGTGTTTTCAAGACGGCGTCTGCCATTAAATGCGTTTTGGCAATACCATAAGCATGCTCCCATGACAAACGCAACCAATCCGGAATATTACAAATAGGTGATGGGATTTGAAGATATTGTATTTGTCGGTCCAACTGCCGTAAAACACCATTAACAAGACGTGTAAATGGTTCTTGTTTCACCAAACGGACCAATTTGACAGCCGTATCAACAGTAGCATGAGCCGGTGTTTTCAAAAACACCATTTGTGCAACACCCATAGACAAAATCAATCCAACATCACGTCGTTTTTTCGGCAAAGGTTTTGACAGAAACAAAGATAATATTTGTGTAATCTGTCCATAATGACGCAAAACAGTCATCACCAATAAACGAATGAATTGCCTGTCTGATACGACAAAATGTTCCAATGACATTCGGGCAAAAACATCATCTGATGTTTTTCCTTCATGGATGATACTCTGTAATATCCGAAAAACCGTCAAACGACTTTCAAGAGCCTTATCCATTGACTACCGCCGTCTTAAAAATGCCGGTAAATCAACATTTTCAAAAGGTGTATCACCAAACAACGTATTGCCTGTATCAGAACTACTTGTCGTTTGTGAAGAAGATGCAGCAACTTTATCTGTTGATACCGTTTTATTTGCCGGTTCATTTTGAACAGCAGAGGCTGCTTTATCTTCTTTTTCACGACGACCGGATTTACCCATAAAACCGGGAAGCATTAAATCAAATAAACTGCTCCTTGAAACTTTAACATTTGCATCAGCCTTTTTAGATTCCATATTGACCGTTTCCTTAACTTCCGGCATGTTGTCAATCGGAATAATCGGCCCGATTTCAGGAACTTCTTCATCAAATAACGGGGGCTGAGAAACAGGAGCCTCTGTCAATTCAATAGCCATATTATAACCGTTTTCAACTTCTGAAAACGCAATATCATTTCGAAAATCTATACGACCATACGATTGTTGGGTTTCAAACGGTGTATCTGATGAAGAACCACTCATCAATGGAAATTCATCTTGAACGGCTTCCGGTTGTGTCTGTGCCGTTTCAGTTGTTTCAACTAAAACCGTTTCAGTTGTTTCTTGAACGACAACATCAACAATCGGTGCTGATACACGAGCCGTCGGAATATCCTTTTCATCACTACTGGCTTCAATACCCGTTGCAACCAATGAAATACGAATTTTACCGTGTAACGCCTCATCAACACATGTACCAAAAATAATATTGGCATCGTCATCTAATTCCTGACGAACACGTTCAGCCGCATAATCAACTTCTGCCAATGTTAAATCTAATCCACCGGAAATATTAAGTAAAATACTCTTTGCTCCTTGAATGGAAGAATCATCCAATAATGGATTAGAAATGGCTTGTTCAACAGCAGATTCTGCTCTATTTTCACCACTGGCTTCACCCGTTCCCATCATTGCCCGTCCCATAGATGATAAAACCGTATTAACATCGGCAAAATCCAAATTTATCATACCCGGATTGATGACTAAATCCGTAATGGAACGAACGCCTTGACACAAAACACCGTCAGCAATTCTAAAAGCATCTGCAAAAGTTGTATTACTCGCAACAACCCGAAATAAATTTTGATTCGGAATAACAATCAACGTATCAACATACTTTTTCAATTCTTCAATACCGTCATTAGCCGTTCGCATACGTTTGCGTCCTTCGAACTGAAACGGTTTAGAAACAACTCCGACTGTCAAAATACCCAAATCTTTTGCAATTTTGGCAATCACCGGAGCAGCCCCTGTTCCTGTACCGCCACCCATACCAGCCGTAATAAACAATAAATGCAACCCTTTTAGGTGTTCTTGAATCTTTTCTTGTGCTTCTTCAGCTGCGGCACGACCGACTTCCGGATTAGCACCGGCTCCCAACCCTTGTGTTATTGTAACACCCAACTGTATTTTATCAGCAACCGCCGAACGGGTTAACGCCTGTGCATCTGTATTGGCAACAAAAAAAGAAACATCCCCTAAATCAGCCATAACCATGTTATTGACAGCATTACCACCTGCTCCACCGACACCAATAACACCAATGTTCGGGGTCAATAAAAACTCCGGTGCAGGAGATGCCAAACCGATGGATAAACCACTATCTTGTACTTCTAAAAATTCTGAGCCAGCCATTGTGTCACCTTTCCGATAATTCCTTTGCGAGGAATGGGTTGCGTTTTAAATTTTTCATTTGTTAAACTTTTTTCTCTTATCATTGCATATTTTAACAGTCCAATGCAAGTAGAAAATGCATATGGTTCATATTGAGTCGGTAATCCTCTAATCGTATCGGGTTTTCCGATACGAACTGTTCCACCCAATAATGCCTGTGTTTTATCTTTGATACCTTGCAACATACTCCCCCCTCCGTTTAAAATAAGATGTTTCGTTGCAACGACAAAATACGGATAACGAGCAAAAACCCGACCAACATTTTCAATAATTTCTTCAACTCGAGGAATAATAATAGAAATCAAATCTGCTTGTGGAATTTGAACATTGACTCCTTCTTCCCCTAAAATCGGGACAATCAATCTGTCAATTTCATCACGAGGTGACAAAAATGCCGCTCCATGCAATGTTTTCAAACGTTCAGCCACTGTAAACGACGTGTTTAAACCCCGTGTAATATCTTTGGTTAAAATCTGTCCCCCTTGCGGAATCAATTCCATGTGAACCAAACCACCATCTAAAAAAACGGCAATAGACGTCATACCAGCCCCAAAATCCACTACTGTAACACCAACGTCTTTTTCTTCTTCCGAAACCGTTGCCAACGCTGATGCGTAAGGTGTTGCTACCTTCATATCAATGGATACATGACATCTGTCCAACACAGCAACCAAATTCCGTGATTGTGTTTCAGGCAAAGTAATAATGTGCATATGAACACCTAATGTATTACCATATAAACCTCGTGGGTCTTGAACGTTTTGTTCCTTATCAACACTGTATGATAAGGGAAACGAATGAATCACTTCATCCCCTTGTGCCAAACACGATGCAATAACACCATCAACCAACCGTTTTACATCAGATGTTCCTATCGGACGACCATCGTTAATTTCGATTTCTTTTTGAATGTGATGTGCTTTTAATTGTGTTGATGAAATGTTGACAATAACATTCGTTGTTAATCGACCGGCTTGCGTATCAGCCTGTTTTAGGGCTTCACGAATACACTCTGTCGCATCGTCTAAATCAATAATGGCTCCGGCTTGAATCCCTTTGGCCGGAGCATACCCCGTACCAATTACTTCCGGTATATCATCCGATCCGAACCGTACAACCAAACAACAAATTTTGGAAGTTCCGATATCTAATAATGTTAAAACTGACTTTAATTTCTTCTTAACCATTGCAACCCGTTACTTTTTCTTTTTTTCCTGCTTTTTATCTTCCGATACCAAACCATCACTACGTATAATCAACCGATCAGGTAATTTTAAATCAATGATACTGATATCCCTATCCAATATTTGTCCCGTTTCCTGAAATTCTTTCAACCGTTTTAAGGCATGTGCAATATCCGTTTCGGGCAAACGTACAACCAAACCATTTTCAGCATCATTCATGTATAAATCCCACCGTCTTTTTCCGACACGAACTGCCGATTTGACATATTTTTTTATATCAGGCTGTTTTTCCAGTTCTTGTATCAACTGTGGCGTATGTTTCGGTGCATCTTCTCCAACAACCAGCAACACATTGGAAATAACCGTTTTATTATCGGCAATGGGATGACCGTCTTCATCAATCGGTAAATATTTTTTATGATGTTGCCAAACAGCAATGGGTGTTTTTTCTTCAATCGTGATAATCATCATATTCGGTAATCGCCGTTCAACCACGACATTACGAACCCAGGGTAATGTCATAATCTTATCACGGGTATCATTTAAATCAATATCTAAAATCGGCATACCCTGTGTCAAATGAAGCAAGGCATTGATATCCGAAGCAGCCGTTCGGTTATGTCCTTGTATTGGAACATCACTCAATTCCAAATGGGCCTTTTGTTGCAAAAACAATGTTGTCTTTTCAATTTCTGCCAAAACACGTTTCCCTTGAGGCGTAACAAAAAACAACGCACAACAAACAACAAAAAACATTAAAACGGTTACGATAATACGCCGTTTTAATGTCCAAAACCCTTTTTTCATTTTCTTTTTTGTTTGTTTTTTCATGCGTCCGATTCTTTCTTTACCCTTTGTTACTTCCTGCGTTTTCCACCAATTGAACAACAAAATCTGTGTACGATATGCCTTGAACAACCTCCAACACTTCTGGAACAAGAGATAATGATGTCATTCCAGGATTGGCATTTAATTCCAAAAAGACACACCGTCCCGTTTTTTCATCCAACCGAAAATCAGATCTGGATACCTGACGACAGCCCAACGCCTGATGAATAGCTAATGCGTCCTGACCCAATTTGTCTGAGTACGGTTTCGTCAATTGTGCCGGCACAATATGTGTTGCCGTCCCTTGCGTGTATTTATGTTCATAATCATAAAAACCATCATGAGGCATTATTTCAATAATACCAGCAACACCTGTATCCGTCACAACGACAGACATTTCCCGTCCGTCTATATATTCCTCCATTAACCAAATTTTGTCAATATCTCTTTCGAATAAAAATGACATTTCATCTTCTTTTGTGCGAATAATAGCAACACCAACAGATGAACCTTCATCATTTGGCTTTAAAACATACGGTTTTGGTAAGGTATTCCCCTGTTTAATATCTGCCGGAGTTACCAATCGACCATGAGGAACATCAATTCCCAATAAAGATGCAATCCGTTTTGTTTGTTGTTTATCCATCGATACAGCCGAGGCTAATACTCCCGAATGCGTATAAGGAATCTGCATCAGATTGAGCAATCCCTGAATACATCCGTCTTCGCCATATCGACCATGCAATGCATTAAAAACAACATCGGGTTTTATTTCTTCCAAAGCCCGTACTAAACCGGATATCGGCTGTTGCACATCCAGTGCTACGGCATTGTATCCTCGTGATAACAACGCCTTTAAGACACATTTTCCACTATTAAAAGATACCGCCCTTTCGGAAGACATACCTCCCATCAGAACAACAACTTTTTTCATTTATCAACCCCCAGTTTTTTCACTTCCCATTCTAAACGAATACCTTCTTTTTCCAAAACTTTGGCGCGAATTTCTTCTCCCAGTTCTTCAATGTCTTTGGCTGTTGCATGACCTTTGTTAATCAAAAAATTAGAATGTTTTTCAGATACGACGGCCCCTCCCTTGGTTACGCCACGCATACCTACTTTGTCAATTAACTGCCATGCCGGCGTACCATCCGGATTTTTAAATGTCGAACCAGCCGTACGAACCCCCATCGGCTGACCGTTTTCCCGTTTCAAACGATTTTGAGCCATACGTTCCGATATGACCGATTTATCAGCCGTCATTTGTCCTTGAAAAACAGCCCGAACAAAAATCCATTCCGGTGGGAATAAACATTTACGGTAAATAAACGCTTCTTTTAATTCCTCTTGTGCCAACGTTTGAATAGCCCCATCCGGTGTAATAACGGTCAATTCCGTTAAAATATCACTAATTTGCGAACCGTAAGCACCGGCATTCATACGAATGCCTCCCCCGACAGAACCGGGAATACCACACAAAAATTCAAAACCTGATAAACTGCTTTTTTCTGCCGTTCGGGATACTTCCATTAACTTTGCCCCAGCACCACAAATGATTTTATCGGCTTCGACAACAATATCACTAAACTGTTTCCCCAAATGAACGGTTATACCGGGGATACCGCCATCACGAATAAGCACGTTACTCCCTGCTCCCAATATTGTCAACGGAACGGGAGGCATTTCACGCAATAACAATGCTAAATCTTCCACATCAGCCGGTTCAAAGTAAATTTGAGCTGCCCCACCAACACCAAACCAATTTTTTTTAGATAATGGTTCATTTGCACACAAACGTCCCCGAACAATCGGCAATAATTTCATTAAATTATCCTTTTTCGAAAAAGGAAAACGTAAAAAACAACGCCATTTACCCTGTGAAAAAGTCATCTGCCTATTTCTCCTTTACCTGTTCCAATAACGCAATCGTTTGTGCCGAAATAGTACCTGCACCCAAGCAAACAACAGCATCTGCCGATGTTAATCCATGTGTTATAGTTACCAAATCCGATAACGTCGGCAAATACACGGCTTTTGAATGCGTCAATCCCAAAACACGAGCAAATGCCGGAGCAGTAATCCCTTCTAACGGTTCTTCACCGGCACTATACACATCACAAACATAAACCTCATCGGCATCATCAAAACAAGTTAAAAACCCATCCCATAAATCCTGCAATCGAGAATATCGATGTGGTTGAAAAACAGCAATGACCTTTCCTTTTACATGTTCTCGAACACCTTGTAACGTGGCTTTAATTTCCGTTGGATGATGACCGTAATCATCATACACGGGAACACCGTTTAATGTTCCCCGATAGGTTAAACGACGTTGGATTCCTTCAAACGAAGACAAGGCTTTTTGAATTACATCATCGGCAATACCTAAATACAATCCGACACAAACAGCCCCCAACGCATTTAAAATATTATGACGTCCAATCATAGATAATCGCACATCCCGAATATAACGAACACAATCATCTGTCTTAATACGAATATCAAATACTTGTGCTGACGGAATTAAACGAATGTTAACAGCCTGAACATCGGCTTTATCCTTTGTCCCGAACGTGATACAACGCCGATTGTCAATCCGTTGAACAACTTCCGCCACAACATCATGATCAATACAGGCAATACAAACACCATAAAATGCCGTGCTTTTCATAAAATGCGTATAAGCATTTTTGACCGTCTCAAATGTTTTGTAAAAATCCATGTGTTCCGGTTCAATATTGGTCACAACAGAAATACTCGTCGGCAATTTCAAAAAAGACCCATCTGATTCATCGGCTTCAACAACAACATAATCTCCCTTTCCCAATCGGGCATTAGAACGTTCCGAATTAAGTATCCCACCAATAACAAAACTCGGATCCAATCCCGCCGTCATCAATACGTGTGCAATCAAAGAAGATGTTGTTGTCTTACCATGCGTTCCAGATACACAAATACTTTGTTTGTAATGTAAAATTTCTGCCAACATTTCAGAACGATGACCTATCGGCAAGCGACGACGTCGGGCTTCTGCCAATTCCGGATTTTTATCGGCAATGGCACTGGAAATAACAACGGCATCAACGTCAGCAAGATGAGTGGCATCATGTCCGATAAAAACAGGAATACCGTTTTGACGCAACCGTTGCGTATTGGCACTTTCTTTGGCATCAGACCCTTGAACGGCAAAGCCCAAATCCAATAACATTTCTGCAATAGCACTCATACCAATACCACCGATACCGATAAAATGTATTTTTTGAAGCGGACAAGTCAATATCATTCTATTTTCCTTTTAAGATTTGTGTAACACGAGCAACAACTTCCAATGCGGCTTTCGGACAAGCCCGTTGATAGGCTCTTTCCGCTGCCGTTTTAAGTTCATCAGGTGTTTTCATTAACTCTAACAACCGTTGGGCCACTTGTTCAGCATCAAATTCTTTTTCATTCACAAGCCAACCGGCCCCCGAATCACAAAATTGACGAGCATTTTCCATTTGATGATTATCAGCAGCCGTCGGTAATGGCACCAAAACAGCCGGTCGTCCGATGACTTCCAATTCTGTAATTGTTGAAGCCCCCCCCCGTGCAATGACTAAATGTGCCTGTTTTATCAATTCAGGCATATTATCAAAAAATGAACTAACGGTAACATTTTCAAAACCATGCTGTTGATAAAAATGAATTAAACTTTCTTTATCTTCCGGCCGTGCCTGTTGTGTAATAATCAATTTACGCTGATATTCCGACGGCAATTTTGCCAAAACTTCCGGAAACCGATGACTAAAAAACGTTGCTCCCTGACTACCCCCAAAAATCAACAAATGAAAATTCTTCTTATCTGTCGGAAATGGGGATTTTTCTAATGCCAAAACAGCCGGACGTGCCGGCATACCAACCCGTATCTGTTCAACACCGTTCGGAATCATGTATGTCGGTTCAAATGACGTTGCAATCAAACGGGCCCCGCTTGCCAATGTTCTGTTAGCACGACCCAAAACGGCATTTTGTTCATGCAATACTGTCGGAATACGACAGACCTGTGCCGCCATAACAGTCGGAAAAGACGCATACCCACCAACACCGATAACCAATGCCGGTTTTAAACGCATCAACAACCACATGGCTTGTACGGCTCCAAAAATCAATTTAACACCAGCCGTTATTTTTTGAAAAACGGTACGACGAGCAACCGATTCTGCTGATAATCGATATGTCGGAACATTATTTAACGAACGAAACGCACTCCCTCTTTTATCTGTAACAAAGGCAACACGATACCCTTTTTTAAGCAAGGCTCCCGTAATGGCTTCAGCCGGAAAGATGTGCCCACCACTACCTCCTGTCGTCACAATGATTAAAGGCATATCCCTGTCTTGTTTTTGTGTTTTAATTCGTTTTGTTTGTTTCATGTAATAACTCCTTCCTATTCCAATCCCCGACTCAGCGTATGCCGTTTGGTTAAACCCAATATAATACCAAAGGCAAACCCTATCGATACCAGCGACGAACCACCATATGAAATAAACGGCAAAGTCATCCCTTTGGTTGGCAAGATGTTCAACGTTGAACCCATATTGACAATAGCCTGAAAAGCAATCTGTGTCAACAATCCGCAGACGGCAATTTGACAAAAATGGTTATTTTCCTGTCGCATCAGGAAAAATCCTCGCAGGACGATATAGGCAAAAACAACTATCAGAAAAACAGTCAGAATAAATCCGAATTCTTCGGCAGAAACAGCCATAATAAAATCCGTATGAGCATCAGGCAATTCATATTTAACAATACCTTCCCCCGGACCCTTACCAAACCAACCGGCATTTTTCAGTGTTTCTAAAGATTTTTCAACTTGATAAGCCGTTCCGTGTTCCGGAAACAAAAAGCGATTAACTCGTTGATGGACGTGGTCAAACACAAAATACGACATAAAGCCCATACCAACAAAAAAGATAACAACGCCTCCGACCAAAAGAATCGGAATACCCGATAAAAATAACTCCAAAGAAAAAATACTGGATACCGTCAAAAACATACCCACATCAGGCTGCAACAATAACAAACCTGCAATAATAACATACAAACAAACAGCCAATAAATAACCTGGAAATTGTTTAATTAAACGACCCGATGCCAATAACCAGGCACACACCACAGCAAATGCCGGCTTAACAAATTCGGACGGTTGCAAACCAATCCCTAAAAAATACATCCAACGTTTTGCCCCTTGAATTTCCGTTCCGAACAAAACAACCCAAACCATACAAATGATTGCCCCAATTAAAACTAAACCACTGATACGACGGATTTGTTGGAACGATAAAAATGATATCATAAACAAAACACCGATAGCCGGAATTAAAAATATCAACTGTCTGTAAATAAAATAAAATGTTTCACGATGCGTCCGTTCGGCAACACCCGGACCAGCAGCAAAAATCAAAAAAATACCGTACAGAATGAGAATAAAAGCCCCGTATAACAGCCCTCTATCCAAACTGCGATAATTATCAATAATAAAATTTTGCGTTTTTTGAATCAATTTAGCCATTAAGTTGCCCTTTTATCGTATTTTTAACGTTGATAATGCTAACATTGCCAATAAAATTGAAACAATCCAAAACCGAACGACAATCGTTGTTTCATTCCAGCCTTTTTTTTCAAAATGATGATGAATGGGTGCCATTAAAAAAACACGTTTTCCCCTTAATTTATATGAACCGACCTGAATGATATCACTCAATGCTTCCACAACAAAAACACCACCGGCAATAGCCAATAAAAATTCCTGTTTTGTCGCAACGGACAAAGCCCCTAAAATACCCCCTAATGCCAGCGAACCGGTATCCCCCATAAATACCTGTGCAGGGTGAGCATTAAACCATAAAAATCCTAACATCGCTCCAATAACAGCACAACAAAAAACAGCCATTTCTCCGGCACCGGCAACATAATGAATATTTAAGTAATCCGTATAATCAACCCGTCCGACAAGATATGACACAATGGCAAACACAAAACAACATGTAATGACCGGCATACTGACCAATCCGTCCAATCCGTCCGTTAAATTGACAGCATTGGAACTGCCAACCATAACAAGCAAAACAAATGGAATATAAAAATAACTTAAATCAATAAAAACATCTTTAAAAAATGGAATAGTCAATGTTGTTCCCATCGAACCACCTTCCAAACAAATCAACCATAAACAGGCAATCAAACTAATCAAAAACTGTAAAAACAGTTTTTGACGACCGGAAATCCCCTTGGAACTGTGTTGCGTTAATTTTTTGTAATCATCAAATAACCCAGCTAATCCAAAACCGATCATAACAAAAATCATCACCCATACGTACGGATTAGACAATTGAGCCCATAGCATCGTCGAAACAAAAACAGCCGTTAAAATCAAAACACCCCCCATACACGGTGTTCCCTTTTTGGCAAAATGTGTTTCAGGTCCTTCCTGTCGAATGGGTTGTCCTTCCCCTTGTTTGCTTTTGAGCCATGCAATAAAGCCGGGCCCAAATATCATCATAATGAAAAAAGCCGTTACCAAAGCACCACCGCTTCTAAACGTTAAATATTTAAAGATGTTCAGAAAACTAACCTCCGATGAAAGCAATGACATCCAATACAACATTTATTTTTCTCCTTTCAATACGGTAACAACCTTTTTTAAATTCATACTGTTCGATGCTTTAACCAATACAACGTCACCCTGACGCAAAACAGACGTTAATTGAGGAATAATATCTTCAACCGATACAGCATATCCCCCTTGTTTCTCGCTCGGTAAAACATCATACAGATTTTGCATCAATGTTCCGACACAAAATACAACATCAATTTGATTCATTTCAATTGCTTTGAATAAGTCTCGATGATAAACGGCACCATACTCGCCCAATTCCAACATATCACCCAAAACAGCAATCCGACGATGATGTTGATAAGCCCCTAATGTGTTTAATGATGCTTCAACGGATTTCGGATTGGCATTATACGCATCGTCAATAAGTGTTATATGTTCTCCGTTCGGTAACGTTATATCCGATGGTAATCCCCGCCCTTGAACCGGTTTTGTATCGGCTAATGTTTTTAACGCCAAATCAACACTGGCTCCAACGGCATCAACCATAGCCAAAACAGCCAATGAATTAAACGCAAAATGACGACCGGCAAACCCGATTTCATAATGATAATTTGTACCATGCCAACGCATATTAACAACGGTTTTTGTCGGTTCAACAAAGCACGAAATCAATTCAAAATCAGCCTCTTTTTGTTCTCCAAATGTTACAACATGACGAATTCCACAGCGACGGGCTTCGGCCGACAAATAATCAAATTGAGGAGATTGTCTGTTTAAAACGGCTGTCCCCAATTTATCGGCATATTCAAAAATTTCGCCTTTAGCAACAGCAATATCTTCATCACTTTTAAAATAAGCCCGATGAGCCGCTCCCGTCATTGTAATCAACGTATGATTCGGACGAACCAATTCGGATAAAAACGCCATTTCACCAAAATGATTCATACCCATTTCGATAACGGCATATTCCGTATCTAATGGCATTTGAGACAACATCAACGGTACACCGATTTGATTGTTAAAATTACCTGATGTAGCAAAAACACGTCCTTGTTGTGATAAAACGGTACGCAACATTTCTTTGGTCGTCGTTTTACCTGAACTACCCGTTACACCGATAAATACGGCTTCACTTCGCATACGGGCAAATCGTGCCAATGATTCCAATGCGACCAATGTATCCGAAACAATAATCTGTTTGCCCACCGGAATACCGACCATTACATGATCAACAATACAAGCACAAGCCCCCTTATCAATAGCTTGCAAGACATAATCATGACCGTCAACTCTACCCCCTTTTAACGCAATAAACAAATCTCCATACGTTAAAGTACGTGTATCAATTGATACACCTGTTGCCGAAACATACGGTGAAACCGTCGTGTTCAACGCCATACTTAATTCCGTACTACGCCATAAAATATCTTTTTTAAACATTGACGTTAAAGATAAAATTTCCGTTTTATCATTAAACCGATATACCGTTGTGCCGATGGTTTGCCCTGTTTCATGCCCTTTCCCGCACACAACCAAAACATCACCATCTTCCAATTCACTCAAAGCCTCATATAATGCTTCTGCCCGACCGTCAATATCAATTCCTTTCGGACAAGCCTCCTTAATAGCATGGCGAATAAGTGATGCGTCTTCCATACGGGGATTATCGTCCGTAATATAAACAACATCTGCCAAACGATTAGCAATTTCCCCCATTTGCGACCGTTTGCCCGTATCTCTGTTACCACCACAACCAAACACACAAATTAACCGACGGGTTGCGTGTGGTCTTAACGAAATCAATACACGTTCCAACGCATCCGGTGTATGTGCATAATCCACAAAAACAGATGCCCCGTTAAACACGTCAACCCGTTCCATACGACCGTCAGGGGCTTTCAACTTTGGTAAAACAGCCATGATATCAGATATATTTGTACCAACAGCCAAACATAAACCGACAGCACATAACACATTCATCACTTGAAAATCACCATATAGATTCAAATGGAAAGCGTACGTTTCATCTCTTGTTTGAACAATAACATCCTGACCGGTTGCCGATGGAATACGGGAAATCAATTTTAATGTCGTTCCGTTTGCTCCATATGTATAGACACGCAACCCTTTTTGTGCTATGACATGTTCCATGTCATGAAATTCGGGAATATCCGCATTTAAAACAACAATACCATTTGAGGCTGTTTGCTCCAAAAACAATTTCATTTTAGCCGTCAAATAAGCATCCATCGTTTTGTGATAATCCAAATGGTCACGGGTTAAATTCGTAAAGCCGGTTGCCTGAAAATCAATTGCTCCGACTCGATTTTGGTCTAACCCATGACTTGATGCTTCTAACGCAACATGTGTAATACCCAATTGTTCCAACCGTGCCAACGATTGATGTAATGTCACGCTGTCCGGTGTCGTTAAAGAACCGTCTTGCTGATAAACGGGAGATTGTATCCCGATTGTTCCCATACTGGCTGCTGATTTTCCAACCATATTTAAAATTTGTTGCACAAAATAGGTAACGCTTGTTTTCCCATTTGTTCCTGTAACGGCTATTTTCGTCATATGAGAAGACGGATACAAAACATCAGCGGCTTTGGCAATCATTTGACGCACATCAGACACCACAATAACCGGAACGGTCGCTTGAATTACCCTGTCAGCCAACACAAAACCAGCTTGATTGTCAAGAGCCATTTGCAGAAAGTCAAGACCGTCAAATTTTTCACCTTTCACAATCGGAAACACTTGTCCGGTCTGAATTTGTTCGGCACGCAGACAAATGCCCGTCACTTCCTTGTTGAAACAGTTTTCCCATGTTTCACCCGACGGCAGGAAAATATTTTCCCGATGAAGACCTAATTGTTCCATAAACGTTTCAAAACGCATGTTACCACCCTCTTTTATTTGCTTGTAAAGACGCATCTATTGCCCGTTGCATATATGCCGGTTGAGCCCACGGTTCTTCCGGAGCAATCCCTAAATACGGTGCAATTTGTTCAATGATTTTTAATCCTGTCGGCTTAGCATTCCAACCGGCTGTATTAAAATTAAATGTTTCTTTTAATTTTTTCGGATTTTCCAATGTTACCAAAACAGCATACTTCGGATCACTCATCGGAAAAGCCGCAACAAATGTCGTACGAGATTTTCCTTCCACATATTTACCGTTTTGAATTAAGTTTGCCGTTCCCGTTTTACCACCGACAGCATATCCATATCCTAAATCTTTGGGTTTAATTCGCCAATTGATAACACCCCACATCATATGACGCATGATGTCCGATGTTTTTTCAGAAATAACCTGATATTCCGGTTGTCCCTTATTTCCGTCTTTCACAAACGTCGGCACCCGATAATATCCCCCGTTTACCAAAGCCGAAACAGCACTAATTAAATGCAACGGTGAAACAGATATCCCATATCCGAACGAAATATTGGCTGATGTAATTTCGGCCCATTTCGCTGAACGAGGATACTGTGTCCGAGTCCGTTCCGGCAACAAAATCGGTAACGGTTCATAAAAACCGAATCGTTTCAAAAATTCACGTTGCTTTTGATAGCCCGCTTTCAAGGCAATACGGACAGAACCCAAATTCGATGAATGAATTAAAATTTCCGGCACAAGTAACGGCCTGTTTTGTCCACGCCAGTCCGTCAGTTTTTTACGGCCGATTTGAATGGCTTGACTGGCATCATAACTATCTGTCGGTTTAATAACCCCCAAGTCCAACCCCATAGCCGTATTAAATAACTTAAAAACGGAACCAAACTCGTATGCGCCTAACGTTACTTTATTAAACAATTTATCTTTATCTTTTTCTTCCAACGGCAAATTAGGATTATAATCAGGTAGTGATACACTAGCCAAAACCTCACCTGTATTCACATCCATCACGATGCTCAATCCACCATCTGCTTTAAAATGTTTAATTTCCTCAGATAATATTTTACGCACAATTTCCTGAACAGACATATCCAGCGACAAAGTTAAATTCTGTTGAGAAAGCGTTTTTTCATATGCTTTTTCCAAACCTGCCGTACCATGATTATCAATATCAACACGTCCTAACAAATGTGAAAATAAATGACCCTGTGGATAAACACGTTTTTCCCCATCAGTTTCCTGCAAAAAATAATAACCGAGCCAATTAACGGCATTTTGTTCCGTCGGCGTAATGTTTCTTTTGATATAACGAAAATTCGTATTTCCATTGAGTTTATGTAAAATTTCTTTTTCAGTCACGTCAGGTAAAACTTTGGCTAATTCATGGGCAACTGTTGTTCTGTCTTCGGGTTTGACTTTTTTAGGGTTGACAGACAAATCTTTTGTCGGCACACTGGTTGCCAAAATCATACCATTCCTATCCAAAATATTATATCGGGTAAAATCAACATCCGTTTTCAAAACAGATGGGATAAATTGACGAGCATGATAATTCATAACACTTAATTGAAACAAACGAGCCGTAATAATCAAAAAACACACGGCAAAACACATCATGACAAACGTAATACGATTGCGTGCCTGTTCCAAAACACCCCGTGTTGTCGCATCTAAACATTTATATCTGTCCATGGACGTTTGAGGAACTTCCATACCGACATAATAAAAAACTTCCTTTTTTTTCTTAAAAAACATCAGGGATTCATCCTTCCTTTTGTCTTATCTTTATTACTCCACACATAATCCGACTGCGAAGTTCCCTTTAAACGACTAAGCGTTTCATGTTTTTTGTGTGAAACCGACTTGGCACTTTGTGCTAATGATGACAATGTTTGTTTATGGTGAGAAATTGTCTGCTTTGAAACAGACAAAAATTCTTTTTGAGTCGGCTTCGGTTTATTTTTTTCCTTTTCTTTACTTAACTTTTCGTCTTCTGTTTCAATAATTTCCACCGTTTGTTCATCGTCACGGGGACGCATAGGTATATCGGTCAACGTTACCAATTGTTCCGGTTCAATCATTTCCCAATCCGTTTGCGTTTTAACCAATTCTTTTAAACGGCTGGGCGAATTCAAATAAGCCCATTCGGCTTCCAACATGTGTATTTCACGGTTATTTTGCAAAATTTCCCGATGAATTTGATGCAAATGACGTTCTTCGGCTTTGACTTGATATTTCAACACAAACAATGAAATACCGGATAATAAAGCCACCAACAAAAAAAATGCATTAACGATAATTTTTTTCATTCACCCTCCAACCGTACGGCACATCTTAATTTTGCCGAATGTGAACGGGGATTGACAGTCAATTCCGTTTCATCAGCCACAACCGGTTTTCGGGTCATCACCTGAAAGACATCTTTTTTGACATCAGAGTGATTGGATATACAATATCTGTTTTCATTCGGTCGCAATGCTGAATTTTGAATCATAAAATTTTTAACAATTCTGTCTTCCAATGAATGAAAGGTAACAACAACCAAACGCCCGTCAGATAATAACAACCGTTTTGATGAATCAAGCACGCGTTCCAATTCACCCAATTCATCGTTGACATAAATCCGCAACGCCTGAAAAGAACGCATGGCACTATCCGACCCGTCTTTGGGTTTAGGCATAACCCGATGGATGATATCAGCCAATTGGGTCGTTGTTTCAATACTTTTTTGAACCCGATATTGACAAATCGCCCGTGCAATCCGACGGGAGGCTCGTTCCTCACCGTACAAAAACAAAATATCGGCTAATTGTTTTTCGGAGAACGTATTAACAACATCTTTAGCCGTTTGCCCATTACATGACATACGCATATCTAACGGACCGTCAAACCGAAATGAAAACCCCCTGTCAGGTTGGTCAATCTGCATAGAAGACACACCCAAATCCAACACAATCCCATCAACTTGTTGTGTTAAATGTGTTTCCATTGTGCCGAAACAATCCGGAATAAACACGAAACGGTCACCAAATTCCCGTTGAAACCGTTGTGCCGTTGGCAAAACAGTCGGGTCACGGTCAAAAGCAAAAACCCGATTATTCGGATGAGCCGTTAAAATCGCACGGGTATATCCACCGGCACCAAATGTCCCATCTACGAAAGAACCCCCGTTTTGACAAGATAAATATGTCAAAACAGGTTGTAACAAAACAGGAATGTGCGGTGTTTTTTCTTGCATGATGGCGTTCTTCTTTCGGGTTATATAATAGATAAGACAACTATCCCTTTCTACCACAAAAAGCCGTGTATGAACAGCACGGCTTTTTGTATTGTATGAAAAGCCGTTATCTAACCGACAATTTCATTAACACTGAACCATTGAGCAATTTCACGAGCGGCCGATTCCGGTGAATCCGAACCATGGACGGAATTACAACCTTTACTTTCGGCAAATTCAGCACGAATCGTACCGGCATCTGCTTCGGCCGGATCTGTTTTTCCCATAACCTGACGATAAGCTGAAATGGCATTTTCCCCTTCCAATACCTGCACAACAACCGGAGCAGATGTCATAAATTCAACCAATCCGTCAAAAAACGGTTTACCCATATGTTCAGCATAAAAACGTTCGGCCTGTTCACGTGTCATTCTGACGCGTTTTTGTGCAACGATACGCAAACCAGCCCCTTCAATTTTTGCATTGATAGCACCCGTTAAATTACGAGCCGTTGCATCTGGTTTAATAATCGAAAAAGTTCTTTCTATTGTCATTTTTTTCTCCTTTAATATAACAATTTCAAAGATGGGCATACGGTAACACGAAACACGTCTTTTTGTCAAGGAGATTAAATATTTTTTCCCGACATTTTCATCATTCATTCATATATAAAAAAAATAACCCCTGTTTCGCAACAGGGATTATTTTCAAAAAAACAGACATCCGTCCGTATTTCTTTTATTCAAAGAACTATTTTTTTGTTCCGCAACCACAACCCGGCATAAATATCCCCCTCCTTTCGCAGTGCAATCGTATCTCACAAAGATTATGTAATTTGCAAAATAGCACTTGTCAACCTATGTAAGATTTGTTATGATGCAAACCATGAAAAAATATATATATCTTCTTCTTGCTTTTCTGTTAACGGGCTGTGCAACCTCCAATCCGTTAACGGATTTTCGTTTTCAAACACAAACTGTTCCACCTTACATTTTGGCTAGTTGGCATCAAATCAACCAAACAGGCGAACCCATTCGCATTTATATCGAAGGGGACGGAAACGCTTTTGATGCTCACGGATATCCGACAGATAATCCCACACCAAACAGTGCTTTTTTACGTCAAATAGCCGCAAATGACCCGAACCCCAATGTTGCTTATTTAGGCAGACCCTGTCAATACATGCTCGCAGGCGATTGTTCTGTTAAAGATTGGACAACGGGTCGTTTTTCACCACAAATTGTCAAAAGTATGAATCAAGCCATCAATGCGTTAATGAAAAAAGCACAAACAAATAAAGCCATTCTCATCGGTTACTCCGGCGGGGCTCAAATTGCCGGTTTAATTGCTGTTCAAAACCCCCGAGTGGTTGAAGTTATTACTGTTGCCGGTGTATTAGACATTGATGAATGGGCTTCTTATCATCATGACACACCCTTATCTGAGTCATTAAATTTGCGTGATTATAAAAACGCCTTTGATAAAATCAAACAAACGCATTATGTCGGTGGTAAAGATGATATTGTCCCCCCTCAACTAACACAACAATTTGTATCCGATGCATCCACTGTCATTATTGTTCCCAAAGCAACACATAACAAAGGGTACGAATCGATATACAAAGAACTGTATCAAGCAAAATAGGTGAACCATGTCAAAAACTGTTTGGATTTTAGCAGATGACCGTGCCGGTAACGTCAATCAATTATTAGGAGTTGCTTCAGCATTAGATTGGGATACGAAACGAATCGATATTCGCTATACGGATTTTGTAAAACTACCCAATCTGTTGCGTGATAAAACACTTATCGGTCTGACACAGGAAAGTCGTTCACGTATAAAACAACAAACAACCTTTCCCGATGTTGTATTAAGTGCCGGTCGTCGGTCATTTCCTGTTGCCCGCTGGATACAAAAAAAATCCGGTAATAAAACGAAAATCGTCCAATTGATGAATCCGGGGCGTAAAGGATTTCATGCAACGGATTTAATTGTATTGCCAACGCACGATCAATATCAAAAACATGATAAAAATGTATTGGTTGTTACGGGAACTCCTCATCAGTTAACACCGGAAAAACTACAAAAAGAACGATTGAATTGGGAACCGTTTTTTGAAAAATATCCACACAAACGGCTTTCGCTTATTGTCGGGGGTGCAACTAAAAATAACCCGTTCACACTTGAAATGGCTCAACACTTGTTATCTGCCATTCAAAAATTAGAACCAGCATCTGTTTTGGTAACAACATCTCGTAGAACTCCTCCTGAAATTATTACTTTTCTACAAGACAATTTGCCAAATGAAACAACTTATTTTTACACGTTCGGTTGTCCGGATAAAAACCCGTATTTTGGCTTAATTGCTTGTGCTGATATGATTATGGTCACCGGTGATTCAATGTCTATGTGTTCGGAATGTTGTGCAACAACCGTTCCTGTTTTTATTTTTGCACCTGATAAAATGATGAGCGAAAAACACAAACGTTTTCATCAATCTCTCTATTCTGACGGGTTTGCTTTACCGGCAGGTTCTGAAATTCAGCCGGTTAAGGGCAATTTTAATCCGGCACATGTTATTGCTAAAAAAATAAAAACTCTTTTTTAATTCGAAATCAAAATATAAAAAAGACGATGTTTTGAAACATCGTCTTTTTTAAGATGCCCGAATAATATTATTCAACAACGCATTGGTATGACACAATTACATCTTCTGCCATAATTGGAACGGCTGTTCTGTTCTCACAATCATTACATAAACGAATTGATTCGGCATCTGTTCCTATTTCAAACGTGCCATTTGTTGAACAGGCAATACATTCTCCATTCGTCTTTTGAAATAAGTCACCAACACATTCTTCAACACATAAACCCGTCTGGTTATTTTGTTCTTTAAAGCCGGTTGTTAACACACGACGATTATCACAACTACTGCACAAATTGGTAACATCCGGATGAACGGCTACATTTTTATTTGTACACGCAACGCAGGTTGCATTTGTATTTAAAAACTGTTTTCCTTCTTCACAAAGACCCAATGAACAAGAACCTAATCCGCCGGTCTTCCCTTCCCAACGACGATTGCGACACATGGCACATTGTTCTTGATAAGCTTGATACGTTGCTTCGTCTGAACAACTACGACAATAATTATTGCTATCAGTAAATTTTTCACCATCTTTACTGCCATTCAAATAGGCTTGTGCTCTTTGAACAATATCGGATTTGAGTCCCTCGGGCAGAGTTAGTTTGGGCACACTGTTACAAATACCACTGACTCCGGGATTAGCCAAAACACATGCCAAAGACGAATTTTGTGTTGAAGCACCATAAAATGGACGAGCGATTCGATTACCACAGGCATGACAAATTTCCACGCCTTTTACCAATCCGTCTGTTCCGTATTGTCCATCATCATCACCATTATTGGCTCTGTCGCAACTGACACAAGTGCCTAATCTGTTTTTAAAATAACCCGTAGGACACGGACTGGGAGAACAATGTGTTCCATGTGCTTCATATACATCTCTGTTGTCACATTTTCGACATTCATCTTTAACTTTGTCCGGTACCGGATTTCCCCAATCCAACCGAAAGGCATTTGTTGATTGTGAATTACCACAAGCCTCACATGTACCATTTACAGAACCGTACGGATATATATAATTTGTTTCACAAATCGGTTTACAAATCAATCCGTTAGGATGTTCATATGTTTCTCGGGTTGCTATACTTCCATTGATATCATATTCACCATCGGCATTTTTACGGCAATTTTGTGTACACCCCGATAATTCATCCGACGAAATCAATCTGGCCGCTTTTTTTATATCACATTCATAACAAAAACCGTCTTCTCCTAAAAATTTCCCTAACCCACAATCATCTTTTGTTTGTTTTAATATACAAAAATTACCTTCAACAACTCGACCGCAAGCCTCGCAGAGTTCTATCCGAACCGGTTCATTGGTTAATATTTCATTGTTAATATTTTTTCCATTAGCCTCTACCAAAGCATCACACGGAAAACATTTTCCGCTTGAATTTTGCCATTGACGCTTACATTTATCACTTTTAGGATTGGTTTTACAGATTGTATCTGCTTCACTTCCGCTTTCGGGTTGTTCACATTTAGCAAAACAGCCTTTTCCATATGTACCTTGTGCAACATAGCGGGCAGAATAATTACCGGAACTATCTTTTTCAGGACAAGAGTTACATGCTCTCATTGTGACATTATCAAAATCTTGAATTGATGACGTACCCCCAATATATTCATAGCCATTTCTTTTATCAGAACACTTAACACATTTTCGAAAACCGCCACCAAATGGTGTCATAATCCATTCATCTGAAGTACATTGAAAATCTTTTTGACAATAACTTTCAACACCGTTTATGCTGTACCAGTGATGACTGGAAGAACAGGCTAAACATTGAGCCTTTGAAATGGATTCATTTGAAATTTTATATGGTTCAACAACATCACAAGAAATACACCCATCGGCCAATGATTGATAGGAATATCCTTCCGTACACATGAATGAACAATATCCCCGAGAACTATCATCTGTTATCTCACCATACCAACGTTTTGAGCCGGCAGATTCACATTCTCCACACATGGTATATCCGTCAACTTCATCACTGGTATCGGGAAAACCTTTACCGTCTTTCAACACAAAGAAATTATTACCGTTATCACACAAAATACACGCCCCGTTTTGACTGCGAAACGTTCCATCAGGACATGTATTTTGTAACGCACTACATTCATGGGTTGCTTCATTACAAATGTAATTACGACCTTGAGATTTACAATCGTCATTCACCAAACATTCTACACACTGACCGCCTTCACCATCATCTAAACAATGTGGCGTATCCGTTCCCGTACAATTATTTGTACAAACTAATTTATCAATATCACATGTTGCCGTTCCACAAAGGCTGGTACAATCAGCATCTTCAACGCAGGGGTCACCACTTTGTCCTTCACCGGCTCCATTATTTTCCGTATCCAAAAATGATGTAAAAACGATTGTATTATCTGTTTCATCTTCTCCACAAATGGAAGAACTACCAACATATTTTTCGCCGTTCACTTGCACAAATTGAATGCCTTGAATAACACCGTTTAAATTCATGTTCACAACATTTTTACATACACGGGAAGAAACACCTTCAACATATGTTTTAAAAGCCACATCGGGGTGAGAGGTCATGTAAATCGGATAACCCGTTCCCGTTGTATCCGGAAATTCATCAAAATCAGTGCCATCTTCACTCGGTTCGGGCAAAGGCATTTCCTGATATTTATGCCAGATATCATTCGCACGCAGGTTCACTTCATACACAATGTCGTTTGCCCGATATTTATCCATAGCAAAAGAATACCCATAAATCCCACCGGCTGATAAGACACCAATCACAGCCAAAACACCCAAGATTTCAACCATGCTTCGTCCTTGCTCGGCTGATGTTTTAGCATTAAATTGTTTCAAAAAAGGCACTTTGAAAATCATAAAACCTCCGTTAAAATAATCTCAAAAAATCAATATACTCTCTTAAAAAAACGTGTCAAAAAAAGGTACGTT
>JAZTVX010000066.1:0-1916 GCA_045635565.1 Alphaproteobacteria bacterium | reverse complement strand
TATGCCGTTTCCATAAAGTCGGGGAATGATTTGCGGTTTATATACATTTCACGTAGCGTGTCAAAAATCGGTTTCCCATCTATATCCATATTATAAAAATATTTATATGCGATATATTCCGGTGGTGGTGTAAGTTTTGCGATGTCGGAATTTCTGATAATTGTTTCAACCACCAATTCAGATAACAGCCATTTCAGGTGTGGAAAATTATATTCTTCTTCATCGTCATGGAAATGTTGTTGCCATACATAAAACCATACAAAATGTGTTATTTCATGTAATGCCGTTGCCACTGCGTAATTCGGGTCAAAGTAATAATAGACGGAAAAACTGTTATCGGACAAATCACGTGGACAAATTGGGTTCAATCCAACCAGACCCACCATATCGTTTAATATTTCCGAACAGTCCATATCAAACGCAGACGAATACGCATCGTTTAATTTACTGGCGATTGGCGACCATGCGTTTTCAAACATATGAATTGAATTTTCGATATCTGCCTGTTTGTCGTTTCTGATTTTGCGCAGGTTATCGGTCAGGTATCCAAATCGTTCTTCCTGGGACAGCGATTGCGCATAGTCAAAATCCAGTGACGGATGCGCCCGATATAGTTCCGATTTCCACCATGTTGGCGTATCGTCTGTCTGATGAAACAGAATAAAATCTATATCCGATTCAAAATCTTTTTTTTGCCAGTGCAGTTTCATATTAAAATCCCTATTATTGCTTACGGCGACTTTGTTTTATTATATCGTCCATTGTTTTGATTTGTTCCAGTTGTTCTGTGGTAATAATGTCAACAACCTCATATTGTTTATCTTTGATAGAATTCAATATGTGGAAAACATTTTTTCCAACTGCAACAGGTTGTGATAACATCCGTTGAAAGTTTTGCCCCGTGGCATTTTTGGCACGTGGTTCAAAAATATGATATTGATCATCTGACATTTTTACCGCTGGTACCACGTGTCCATTGTTGCTGTGTCCGTTGTTCAGGCAGTCCACCTCTGTTGTTATCGCGGCACGCAAATCAAGCCCTGAATCTTTTGCCATGTGTAAAAATACTTTGGTCATTCCTGTGCAAGAAATCAGGTCGCCAAGTCTTTGTTCAAAAATTTCCCGACCCGATAAAGCAAATCTTACATCACGAATATCAATATTGCGTTTATTGGCCAATTCTTGTTCTAATATACGTTTTTGTTCCAAATTCAATTCCTGAAAAATACCATTTTCAGGATTGTGTATTTTATCAAGAACGGTTTGTAAGGCTTTTATTATCTGTTCGTCTGTCATATTTATGCCTAATCTTTTTGCCAATTAAATAGTTTGTGGAATATACTTTTTGTTTTTTGCTGCCTAATTAAATTTGCAATATCTACGCGATGATATGCGCCATCTGCGATTGCTTGGTGCATTTCAGATTGAACGTGTGAATTGTCACTGGCTTGTTTGCTTGTTTTATTTTTTAACGGTTCGTTCAGCACGTATATTTCATACCCCAACTTTTCTATTTCTTCAACCGTATTACATGTTTGCCTTTTAGATATCTTGATTGGTGTGGGCGAATAATATTCTGTGCCTTTGTCGTGAATAAATTTTTCGCCTGGGTTTTCGACAACTGTATACAAATTGAATTCTGGCTTTATACTGTCGGATATTCTCTCAAAAAATATTTTTTTTCCATGTAAATTACATTGACCGCGCCCCGATATGCATTTTACCAAGGCAAAAAATTTTGCATAATCTGCATCTGATGTAACAAATGCGCCGACGACACGTTTGTTTTGAACGCTGTTAAATTGTTCTTTGGGTTCTAAAAAGTCGCCATCTATTTTTGTTGCAGAACCATGATAAAACGTGCGTGATTCTATCTGTTGTGTGGCTTGTTCAAAAGTATTCTTTTTCATATTCAA
>JAZTVX010000065.1:0-55401 GCA_045635565.1 Alphaproteobacteria bacterium | reverse complement strand
TAACCGTCGGATAATGATGAAGGTTGACGAGTTAAAATATTGTGTTCAAACATGTGATGCCGGAGAATGGCAAGATATCAACGGTGATTGTTGGGGTTCTGAAATTGATGTCGGCAGTAACGAAATCGGCATAGATGAATTATCGGCACAATTATGTCGGAATGCGTCACGAACACCAACGAAAGACAATGAAACAGGAAAGGTTTATTGTCAACGATAGTTTATTGGTCCAACAAAAAAGGCAGTTCAATTGAACTGCCTTTTGAATGAATACTGACTCATTAAGAACGTAATTCAGCCCCGGTTGATTTGTGGACAGCATTTATAATTTGCGTGCTTAATATTTCAATTTCCTTGTCCGTCATTGTTTTTTCAGATGGCCAAATTGTTACCTGTACGGCAATCGATTTTTTACCTTGGGGTAATTTATCACCTTCATAAACGTCGAACAATGAAACATTTGTGATTTTTTCTTTATCAACGTTTTGAATGGCTACGATTAACTTACTTGCTTCGATTGTTTTATCGGCAACAAAGGCAAAATCTCGTGTCAATGGCATTAAATTTGACATTTTAAGCAGTTTTTGAGATTTTGATTTTGCCCGTGCTTGTGGTACGTTATCCATATAAATTTCAAAAGCAACAACAGGTGTTTTGATATCAAAAACCTTTAATATCATCGGATGAATTTCACCGAAATAAGCAACAACATTTTTTCCGAGTGTTAAAGCCCCAGAACGACCCGGATGGTACCAAGACGGAGCCTTACGCACAACCTGTAAATTTTGAGGTGCATCGATGGAGGCCAAAGCATCTAATGCATCGGCTTTTGCATCGAATACATCAACATCTCGCATTTTTTCAAGGAAGTGACGTGGTGTAAAGTGACCGGATCGAACACCACAGGCTACCATGCGTTGTTCTTTGGGCGTTGTGGAATAAAATTCCGGTCCGACTTCAAATAATTGAACATCACTCATTCCTCTGTCTTGATTGCGTTGAACAGCCGATAACAGATTTGGAACGAGTGATGGACGCATTTCATCCAAATCAGAAGCAATAGGATTAGCAATTCGAATCCCTTTTGAATTGAAATATTGAGCCAATTTTGAATCCATAAAAGACCAGGTAATGGCTTGATTCAATCCACGGGCTGCCAATGCCCGTCTGATAGCACTTTCTCTTTTTTGATGAGGCATTAAAATCCCTAACGGCAATTCTGTCGGACGTAATGGGAGGGTCGGTAAATCATCCAATCCGTTAATGCGAACAATTTCTTCAACTAAATCAGCTCCTTCTTTGACATCATTTGTTCGCCATGACGGAACGCTGATTTTTGTTTCGTTCACTGTGAAACCCAGTTTTTCCAAGATATCAACCATTTTTTGATGTGGAATATCTAATCCACACAACCGTTTGACCAATCCGAAATCAAAATCAATTTCATGGTGCCAGTTTGGTTCATGACCGGCAATGACGATATCTGATACTTCACCACCACAGATATCCAAAATCAATTGTGTTGCAATGTTGTTACCCATGATTTGTGAGGCAGGATCAATCCCTCGTTCAAACCGTGTGCGGGAATCTGATTCGGCATTTAATGTTCGACCGGTGTGTGCAATTGAAATCGGTGTAAAATAAGCTGATTCTAAAAAGACATTGACAGTATCTTTTGTACAACCGGTTGCTTCACCTCCCATAACACCGGCAATACTTAATACACCGTTATCATCGGCAATAACTGTCATTTTATCCGTCAATTCGTATTCTTTTTCATTTAAAGCGAGAATCTTTTCTCCTTCTCGGGCTTTGCGAACAGTAAGATGACCATTTAATTTATCGGCATCAAATACATGGAGCGGACGACATTCTGCAACGTTGAGGTAATTTGTGATGTCAACCAATGCCGAAATTGGACGCATGCCCATTGAAATCAGAAATTCCTGTAACCATTTAGGACTTTCGCCGTTTTTAACATTGCGAATGTATCGACCGACAAATTGAGGACAATCTTCATCATGAATTTGAACTTGTATGGGTGATGTAAAATGTCCGTCAATTTCGGTAACATCATGAGAAATATATGTTCCGATACCTGTGGCCGATAAATCTCGAGCAATTCCTTTGACTCCGAAGCAATCCCCCCGATTGGGTGTTACATTAACATCTAGAATGATATCACTTGCCAAAACATCGCTTGCCGGTGTTCCTGCCGGTAAGTCTGTTATTAAGTCGATAATGCCTTCATGGTTATCACTGATGCCTAATTCTTTTTCCGAACAAAGCATACCCATGCTTTCTATACCCCGAATCATCCCTTTTTTCAGCCGTTCGTTGTAAAGTGGAATTAAATCACCTTCACGGGCTAGAACGGATTTCATGCCAATACGAACATTGGGAGCCCCACAAACGATTTGAATCATTTCCTGACCCGTAAATACACCTAAAACATGTAATTTGTCAGCATTTGGATGGCTTTCAACCGTCTTGATTTCAGCAATGCGAAAAGGTGTAAGTGATGATGCATTGTCAATCACTTCTTCCACTTCCAAGCCGATAGAAGTCAATGTGTCGGCAATTTCCTGTGTGGAGGCTGTCGTATCCAAATATTTTTTGAGTGCTCTTAAAGAAATTTTCATCGTTTTAATCCTCCGTTTAAACTTAATCCACTGGTAATTGTCGGCAAATCTAATGGCAAGAAACCGTAATGTCTAATCCAACGCATATCGGCATCAAAGAAACTGCGTAAATCCGGAATGCCGTATTTTAACATGGCAAACCTGTCTATTCCACAGCCGAATGCAAAGCCTTGATAGACATTCGGATCTAAACCGCAATTGCGTAAAACATTCGGATGTACCATGCCACACCCCAATAACTCACACCAACCAGCACCGGATTTGATTTTAAATTCACCGTTTTCGCGAGAACAGCCGACATCGGCTTCGTATGAGGGTTCTGTGAACGGAAAGTATGATGGGCGGAACCGTAATGCAACATCATCCGTTTCAAAAAACAATTTCATAAATTCAACCAATGTTGATTTTAAGTGGGCTAAATTTGTTTCAGTATCAATAACCAGGCCTTCAATTTGGTGAAACATCGGTGTGTGGGTCATATCATAATCACGACGATATGTTCGACCGGGGGCAACAATTTTAATGGGTGGTTTTTTGTTTTCCATTGTACGAATTTGAACACCGGATGTTTGTGTGCGTAATACTTTATCCGTTGTGTTTTCCATGAAAAATGTTGCCTGCATTTGACGAGCAGGGTGTGCCGAGGGAATGTTTAAGGCTTCGAAATTGTGAAAATCATCTTCAATATCAGGACCTTCGGCAACTTCAAATCCCATTTGAGCAAAGATAGTCAGCATTTCTTCTGTCACTTGTGATACCGGATGAATGCGTCCGACATTGGTATTTGGACGAACAGGCAATGTTATATCAACAGTTTGCGAAGCTAATCGTTCATTCATTTCCTGCAATTCAAGGGCTTGTTTTTTTTCATCAATCAAAGAAGATATTTCATCTTTGAATACATTTAAAATCTGACCGGCAGATTTACGTTCTTCGGCACTTAATTTGCCGATAGATTTCATTAAACCGGTTATAGAACCGTTTTTACCAAGCGATTTGACACGAATTTCATCAAGTGCAACAAGATTTTCTGCTTGTTGAATGGCTTGAATGAGTGTCGGTTTCATTTCTTTAATTTGTTGTTCCATTTTTCTTTCCTATTCGTTATCAATTAAAGATAGACGATGTATAGCATATTCTTGTTTAAAAAGAAACAAAAAAGAAACATTTTCAATAATAATTTTTATGGTGTTTTTCTCAAAATATTCATTTGACAGGTTTGGAATTTTATGATATGATGGCAAAAAGTGAGTTTATTCACATGGTAACGGAGTCGATAAATGGTCATTGAAAAACGAAGACATTTATTACAGGCATTGGTAAAGATTTCCGAAACTCCGGAAGTTCGGGAGTACGAACAATCGTTTTTGAAACGGTATGCTCGGGCCATGAATAATCGTCAGAGTTATTTTGTGAATCGACAACGGGCAACATCCGGTGGTATAACCAGCATGTTGAATTTGCTTAATCGGTCAAAAAATTAATCTGTTTGATGTTTTGATTAAAAGTGTATGTTTGTTCGGTGGCTTGTGAAAGCCCTTTTTTGTTATCAAATTCAGCAAATAAACATGGAAAAGTGTGTCCAATTAAAAAGTTTGCAACCTATTGATATATTAACTTTTTTGACTGTCTACAAGTCTGTTTTGTATATTATTCAATGTTTGATTAACTTGTCGGTTAATGGCTTTAACTTCATTGTTGCGTTGTTCAATAATCAAATTATCAATGACAACATGAATATCCTGATCTGGATTTTTGCGTTGTAATTCAGCAATACGTGCTCGGGCTAATGTCAAACAACTGCGTGCAAATTCAATAACCTCAACGGATTTTTCCCAAGCAAAGTCAAACGGTGGTAATTGAACAAAGTGACGGCTTAATGTTGATTCCCATTGTGATTGAAATTCATTTCTGGCATCAATAGGGGTTTCATTTTCATCAACCCGTTGTGTGAAAAGTGTCCATGATACTTGGGGTGACAAATTACGTGCTTTTAGCTTGTCAATTAAAGCAATACCAATACCTGTTTTTCGTAATTCATCCATTTGAGGGTGTGACAGCAAAAAAAGACAATCATATAAATCTTTGGCTGAAATACGTTCGAATAATGCCCGAATTTTTTCGGCTAAAATATCACGGAATGTGTATGTTTGTGCAAACAACGGTTGATCAACCGATCGTGTCGGATACGGGTGTTTTATTGGTAATAAATAAGGCAAAAAAGCAATATGTTCATCCGATGTTATATCCATTTTTAATGTTGGCGAATTAAAACGTGGGTTAAACATTGGTCCTTCAAAGTGAATAAATCCTCGACAATTACGTTTTTCATGGCCATCAAATATTTGTTTTTTGTTGCTATGAATGGGAAACGAAAATTGATTGATAACCAATCCGTGCCGTTCCAATAAGTATTGTGCGATTTCATTGAAAACGGTGTGCAGTTTTTCTTCTGACATTAAATCTGGTGTGACGGTAAAGTCTAAATCATCAGTAAACCGCATATTCAATAATAATGGTGAGGGTGTTTTTTTATTTTGTGGCGTGTTGTCATGAAAATTATAGCATTTGTATATGGCCGCTCCTCCTTTGAGGAAGATTTTATTACGTGCCGAGGGACAATTGGCAATCGCATCTAAAAGCAGATTCATTACGTAATCTTTTTCAAGCAATTCAGCTCGAATACCGGTTCGACGAGATATATTTTGCAAAACTTTTCCATCAATCATTTGAGCCTCGTATTTTTTTCTTCGGCAAGTACTTGGTTTATTTGTTTTTGAAACTCGGACATTTTTGAGGTTTCTTCGATCAATAAATATTGGACAGTGGTCGATAGTGGTTCTGATGTTTTCCTATGATGGTGTAAAATTTCTTTTTGTGCCATTCGAATACATTGTTGAGCAAAAGAAATTATATTCGGTAATTGAGTGATATATTCTTCGTAATCAGGCATAGATGCAACTTGTCTGGTTAATGCATTTTCCCATGATGTCCGACAATGTTCAAGCAAAGGTGTGCCATGCCGTTGTGTCGTTTCCAATCGATTACCTGACAAATTGTAATCCATTTTTTTGAGCATGAATTTTTCAATGATAGATAGGCCAATGCCTGTTCGGCGTATTTCGTCTAAATCCGGATGTGATTGCAAAATAACCAAATCATACAAATCACGAGGTGAACACCGTTCAAATAGAGCACGTATTTTTTCGGCAAAAATATCACGTAATGTGTATGTTTTTGCTACTAAAACCATTTCTTCTTCTTCGTTGGAATAAGGGTGATAAATCAATCGTTTGTAAGGCGCGAAAACGACCCGTTCATCTGCTGTGATATCAAATTTCATTGCGGGTGAATTGAAACGATTGTTATACATCGGACCTTCAAAATGAATAATGCCTCGACTATTGCATTTTTGACGATTTTCAATTTGTTGTTTGTTGTTGGCATGAATGGGAAATGAAAATTGGTTAATAACTAATCCATGCCGATGATAAACATATTCTTTTACTTCATTAAAGGCCTGCATCAATTTTTCAGTGGACATCATATTCGGTGTTACTGTTAAATCAATATCGGATGAAAAACGACCGTTTAAGAAATATGAAAGTTGTGGGTTTTTAGCATCAAAGGTGTGTTGAGAAAAACACTTATGGACACAGCAACCACCCTTAAAGAAAAATGAATTTTGTGTTGATGGACAATGAGCAAAGGCATCTAAAATTAAATTCATTACATAATCACGTTCCAACGTTTCGGCGCGAATACCGAGCCGACGAGATAGTTTTTGGAATGTTTTGCCTTGTATCATGCTGTAACCTTTATTTATTTTTAGGCTGTTTTTTTATGAAAAATGATGATTTTATGTCTAGTTTACAACTATTTTTGTTTTTTGTCAATGAAAATCATTTATGCATATGTATGATTATCAAAAACCCCCTGTCTTTTTGTGTACAGGGGGTTTGAAACTTTTTTTTATAATTGTGCTTTTTTTAAACGTTCTTCTTGTAATGTGATTTCTGCTTCCAGTTCAATCGGTAACGTTTTTTGTTTTTTAAACGGTTTATAATGTTCTTTTTGCGATTCAACTTCTCGTAATGCTGTCGAAATATCAACTGTCATGAGTTCATTGAATTGGTCTTCTGTCATGGTTAAACCTTTCCACGTCAAATCTTGATAATCAGGTGACCAACCTAAAACAGTTTCTTGGGCATTTGCCATGCCTTGTGTACGTTTGACAATCCATTCCAATACACGCATGTTGTCACCAAAACCGGGCCACATAAATTGTCCGTCAGCATTTTTTCTAAACCAGTTGACACGAAAAACAAGAGGTTTATGTTTGATTTTTGCTCCAACTTCTAACCAGTGTTCCCAGTAACGACCCATGTTGTACCCGCAGAAGGGTAACATTGCCATGGGATCACGACGAATTTCCCCTGTTTTGCCTTCGGCAGCCGCTGTTTTTTCAGAACCCATTGTGCTTGCCAGATAAACACCGTGTTGCCAGTTGAATGCCTGATAAACTAATGGTGCATTTGTTGCCAAACGGCCACCGACAATGAACGCATCAATTGGAACACCTGCCGGATTTTCCCAATTTTTATCGATAATCGGGCATTGTCCTGCCGGTGCTGTAAAACGAGAGTTGGGGTGTGCTGCCGGCGTTTTTAAATCAGGTGTCCAATCGTTACCTTGCCAGTCAATTAAGTGATGCGGTGGTTCATCCGTTAACCCTTCCCACCAAACATCACCATCATCCGTTAAGGCAACATTTGTAAAAATTGTATTGGCTCGACATGATTCAATGGCGTTTTTATTTGTCTTTGGTGACGTTCCCGGAGCGACACCAAAAAAACCGGCTTCGGGATTGATAGCGTACAAGCGCCCGTCTTTTTTCGGTTTTATCCAAGCAATGTCATCACCGATAGTTGATACTTTCCAATCTTTCATTTCTTTTGGTGGAATTAACATTGCCATGTTTGTTTTGCCACAGGCACTGGGGAATGCAGCCGTGACATATGATTTGATTTTTAGTTTTTTGTTTTCCAAACCGACGATTAACATATGTTCGGCTAACCAACCGTCATCACGAGCCATTGTGCTGGCAATACGCAAGGCTAAACATTTTTTACCTAATAAAGCATTGCCACCGTAACCACTACCGAAAGAAATAATTTCACGTGTTTCAGGAAAATGCGTAATGTAAGTGTTTTCGGGATTACAGGGCCAAGAAACATCTTTTTCCCCTTTTTTGAGAGGAACCCCCACGGAATGAAGACATTTAACGAAGTCGTTGTCGCCCAGTATTTTCCAAACTTTTTGTCCCATACGGGTCATAATACGCATATTCGCAACCACATAAGGCGAATCAGTAATTTCGATGCCTATTTGAGCGATGTCAGAACCTAACGGACCCATTGAAAAGGGAATAACGTACATTGTTCGACCTTTCATACAACCTTTGAGTAGTTTGTTTAAGGTCTTTTTCATTTTTTTGGGGTTTGCCCAGTTATTTGTCGGACCGGCATCTTTTTCGCTTTTTGAACAAATAAACGTACGGGATTCAACCCGTGCAACATCTTTCGGATTTGAACGAGCCAAAAAACTGTTAGGGCGTTTTTTGGGATTAAGAGGGATAAATGTACCATTTTCAATCAATAAATTGTTGATGGCATCGCTTTCTTTTTGTGAACCGTCGCACCAATAAACAGCATCCGGTTCCGTTAAATCGGCAATCTCATTAACCCAATCGATGACTTTGGGATTTGTAGTTGGTATTTTTTGTGTTGACATATTCTTCTCCCTTGTTTGTTATAATAGATTTATCTTAAAATCCTCTTTTTGAAAAGTCAACAGGAAAGGTTTTGTTTTTTTATCTTTTCTTTCATTGGAAGCATGATTATATATAAACCCAAAAAAACAGTTATAAAATACTTGAATAAATTTTTGTTTCTTGTTAGGATACAAAAAACATCAAAATGAGGTTGTATATGAAAAAAAGATATATGAGTTGGATGAGTGCTATGGTATTGAGTGGTATATTGACAGGTTGTGCTGCCGATAACGGTGTTATACCGGATATGCCGGTTGAACAATTGTATATGCGAGGGTATAATGATTTTAAAGCCAAAGAGTATGATACATCAGCTCAGTACTTTGATGAAATAGAACGTCAGCATCCGTATTCTGTGTGGGCACCACGGGCTCAAATTATGGCAGCATATGCGTATTATTCTGCTAATAAGTATGATGATGCTATTTTGACATTAGACAGATTTATTCAACTTCACCCGGGGAATCGGAATATTGCGTACGCTTATTATTTAAAAGGACTTTGTTATTATGAACAAATGTCAGATGTGTCCCGTGAACAAAAAATGACGCAAGATGCGTTACTGACATTTCAGGAAATTTTGGCTCGTTTCCCGAACTCGATATATGTTGCCGACATTCAGGTAAAGTTAAAGGAAATTGAAGCCCATTTGGCCGGTAAAGAAATGGCTGTTGGCCGGTATTATTTAAAGCATGCTGAATTTATACCGGCCATGAATCGGTTTCAAACAGTTTTATTGGAACACCCTCATACCAATCAGACGCCGGAAGCATTGTATCGGTTGGTTGTGTGTTATGAATCGTTAGGTATGCACGCCCAGGCGTTGGAAATGGTTCGGATATTAAAAACATATTATAGTCAGAATGATTGGACACAAAAAGCCATTAAATTGACACAAAAATATCAACCGAAAACAAGAAAATAACTTTATAAGGGAAAATAATGCTGTCATCTTTATCGATTCGAAATGTTGTTATCATTGATAAACTTGATTTAAGTTTTGATAAAGGATTATGTGTTTTTACCGGTGAAACAGGCGCCGGTAAATCAATTTTGTTGGATTCTTTGTCATTGGTATTGGGTGCGAGAGCGGAAGCCGGACTTGTTCGACACGGGGAAACACAGTTAAGTGTTAGTGCAACATTTACATTGCCGTCACAACATGTTGTATGGCATTTAATTGATGAACAGGGAATTACTATTGATGGGAATGAGTTGTTTCTGCGTCGTGTGGTAACCCATGATGGCAAGAGTAAGGCTTTTATCAATGACGAACCGGTCAGTGTTTCATTTTTGAAAAAAATCGGTGAAATGCTGGTTGAAATTCACGGGCAATTTGCGACACACGGTTTATTGAATCCATCGACACATTTGGGTATTTTGGATACTTATGCAGGATTAGGTCAAATAAAACGGAATGTTTCAGATTTATACCAACGGTATCAGGATTGTCAAGAAGAATTGATAAATGTTGAAAAACGTCTGTCTGACAGTGCTAAGGAAGAAGAATTTTTAAAAAACGCTATACGAGATTTGGATATGTTAAATATTCAGCCTGATGAAGAAGAAACATTGACGGTTCGACGTACTCAATTGATGAATAGTGAAAAAATTATTACTGGTGTTGATACGGCATATCAAATTATCAATTCGGAAGAACAGGGATTATTGCGACAAATGTCGTTGGTATCCAGACAATTAGAAAAAGTATCGCAATATTTACCGGAGCGATTTGAAATGTTGGTACGTTCTGTTCACGAAGCACAAGAAATCATGGTTGACGTTTCGGGTGAATTGGAAAATATCGGTGAAGAAACGGGTGATGTTTCTGAATTGAGTCAAATTGATAATCGATTGTTTTTATTAAAAGATATAGCACGTCGTTATCAGGTTTCTGTTTCGGAATTACCAATTTTTTTGGACAAATGCCGTATACAATTGGAACAATTGGAAAAAGGTGAGGATTATGTTCGGCAGTGTCGGCAAAAAGTTGCAGAAGCTCGTCAGCAATATTTGGCTGAAGCCCATATTTTATCAGATAATCGTCGTAAATCGGCTCAAAAATTGGATAAGGCAGTGGCAAATGAATTGCCGGCTTTAAAACTGGAAAAAGCAACTTTTTACACACATATTGTTTCTGATGATAATCAGGTTTCACCGGAAGGAGTTGATGTCGTTGCTTTTATGGTATCAACAAATGTTGGAACCCCGCCGGCTTTATTGCATAAGGTTGCATCAGGAGGAGAATTAGCCCGTTTTATGCTGGCTCTGAAAGTAAATTTGGCACAAGCCGAAATAACTGATACACTGATTTTTGATGAGGTGGACAGTGGTGTCGGCGGTGCAACTGCAGCGGCTGTCGGTGAAAGATTGGGTCGTTTGGGGCAGGATTGTCAGGTGTTGGTCATCACGCATTCGCCACAAGTGGCGGCATTCGGTGTGCAACATTGTACGGTTGTTAAAAATGTGACGGGCTCGAAAACAGTAACGCATGTTCGAGTGCTTAATAATGAGGAACGATTGATTGAAATTGCCCGTATGCTTTCGGGGGCTCAAACAACGCAAACGGCTCGAGTTATGGCACAGGAATTATTAGATAAAGCAACTGCTCATCATTAAAGGAAAAGTATTACACAATGCAAAAAGATGTTGCTCAATTGACCCTAGAAGAAGCAAAATCAGAATTAGCTTTTTTGGCTGGCCGTATTGCTGAATTGGATGTCGCCTACTATCGGGATGATGAACCGAAGGTAACTGATGCCGAATATGATTTATTAAAATTAAGAAATGAACAAATTGAAACATTTTTTCCTGAATTGATTCGGGAAGATAGTCCATCTTTGAGGGTGGGATCACCCGTTGCCGATGAATTTAATAAGGTCGCACATACCGTTCCCATGTTGTCATTGGGGGATATTTTTACGGAAGAAGACGTTTATACTTTCGTTGATAAAATACGTCGTTTTTTAGGGTTGTCGGAAGATACCGATATAGAAATGGTTGCTGAACCGAAAATTGATGGCTTATCTTTTTCGGCTGTTTACGAAAAAGGTAAATTTTTAACCGGTGCAACACGGGGGGATGGGTCGATTGGTGAGGATATTACTGCCAATTTAAAGACAATTCGTCAATTGCCGTTGTCGTTAAATGCCGGAACGGATTTGTTTGACAGTGTTCCCGAATCGATTGATATTCGGGGTGAAGTCTATATGGCAAAACAAGACTTTTTTGATTTAAATAAAATACAGGAAGAAAACCATAAAAAGGTTTTTGCTAATCCTCGGAATGCGGCAGCCGGTTCATTACGGCAGTTGGATTCATCGATTACGGCAGAACGGAAATTGAGCCTGTTTGCTTATGCGTGTGGTCAGGTTAAAGGTTCAACATGGCCGACACATTATGCTTATTTAGAACAGTTGAAAAAATGGGGTTTCCCTGTTAATCCTGAAATCAAATTATGTCGTAATGCTCAAGAACTGATTGTATTTTTTCGTGAAATGGCTGAAAAAAGGGCTTTGTTACCATATGATATCGATGGTGTTGTTTATAAGGTAAATGATTTAGAATTACAACGTCGATTAGGATTTATTGCCCGTTCCCCCCGTTGGGCAATTGCTCATAAATTTCCGGCAGAGCAGGCAGTTACCCGTTTGAAAAAAATTCGTATCCAGGTCGGTCGTACAGGGGCATTGACACCGGTAGCCGATTTAGAACCGATCAATGTCGGTGGGGTAATTGTTCGTCATGCCACATTGCATAATGCCGATGAAATTGCCCGAAAAGATATTCGTGAAAATGATATGGTTGTTATTCAACGGGCAGGGGATGTTATCCCTCAAGTTGTGTCAGTCGTTTTGGATAAACGAGGTGTGAATGTTCAGCCCTATGTTTTTCCGAATGTTTGTCCGATTTGCGGTTCACGAGCGGTTCGGGAAGAAAATGATGCTGTTATATATTGTACGGGGGGGCTGTATTGTTCCGCACAACAAATTGAATCGTTAAAACATTTTGTTTCGAAAGATGCGATGGATATTGACGGATTGGGACAAAAAAACATTGAAACGTTTTTCAATTTGGGTTGGATTAAAAATATAGTAGATTTACTGGATATCAGACAAAATCATGAATTGGATTTAATTACATTAGATGGTTGGGGTTTGAAATCGGCACATAATTTGTTTAATGCTATTGAAAAAGTTTGTCAGGATACTTCGTTGAATCGTTTTATTTATGCTATTGGAATACGTGAAATCGGTGAGGCAACGGCACGCATATTGGCTGATAGATACCATTCGTGGAAATATTTTAGACAAGAAATGGAAGCGAAAGATGCTATTGAACAATTGACTCATATTGAAGGTATTGGTACAATTATGGCTCAACACATTGTTGATTTTTTTCAAGAAGAACACAATCAATATTTGTTGACGGAATTAGAACGACGTATTCATGTGACGGACTATCAAAAACCGCAAGAAATCATGACGTTATTAACGGGTAAAAGTATTGTTTTTACTGGTACGCTGGAAACGATGACACGTCAGGAAGCCAAAGCCAAAGCTCAATCGGTTGGGGCGAAGGTTGTTAGTTCTGTATCGGCTAAAACAGATTATGTGGTTGTCGGTGCCGACGCAGGTTCGAAGTTGTCACAAGCAGAAAAATGGGGTGTTAAACAAATAAATGAAAAAGAATTTAAGCAAATGCTTGACGAGTGATAAAAAAAAAAGTATGCTTAACTGATTGATATGATAAGGGGAGCAACATGGTTGATTCAAAACAAATACAAAATGATACCACACAAAGCATGGAAGAAGAACTGGAAGCATATTTAAAACAGCAATCTGTATCACAATCCGGTATGACTTCTCAATCATCAAACAACAGAGCAGATGAAACCGACGAAAAGCCGGTCGATTTGTTAACTATCATATCTGCCGAAGATAAAAAAAATGAAAAAGAACAAAAGAAAAAAGTTCGCAAAGAAATTTCTTTTTCAAAATTGTTCACTGTTTTTATGATGCGTGCCACGATTAAGTGGGCTGAAATTCAACATCGGTATTCAGCTGTTTTTTCGGCATTGAAGATGGTTTGGTGTTTGTTTGTTGCCCTTGTATATATCGGGGGTATTGCTTCTTTGTTTATTTTAATTTATTCATACATGAATTATCCCAAATATGTTGCTGATTATTTGAAGAATAGCGGTATTGAAGCCACTTGGGATATGAATGAATATTCTTTGTCCCGTATTGAATTGAAGAATTTAAAAAGTAAAGATGGTACATATAGTATTCGACGTGTTTTGATTCGCTCGGATTTTTCTGATTTTCTAAAGGGGCGAATTAAAGCTGTCAGCCTTGAAGGGGCAATTATCAAAATTAAAGAAAAAGATGATAAACTTGAAACAGGAAAATTGATTGAAGTTTTGATGAAGTTGAATCAGTCCGGCAAGATGAGATATCGTATTGGTTCTATCTCTGTTCCAGGGGCAATTTTGAATATTGAAGGTAAAAAGTATAAATTGCCCGTCTTGTTGTCGGTTAATGGGGTTTATGAAAAAAGTCCGAATGTGAGTATTCCGATTACTATCAAACAAGATTATATGAATATTAGTGCATTGTTGACGATGGGTGGTTCCGGTAATAATCTGGATTGGAATTTGGAAATTATGTCCGGTACATTGTCTTTTCCCAATCGTCAGCCGGAAAACATTTCGGGAAAATTTAAAATTAAAACAGATAAAACTTCTCTTTCGGCCATTAACGGTACGCTTGATATGGCATATGGTAAAAATACCAAAAAAATTAAAGTTGATTTGAAGAAAAATAAAAAAGTGTATCGTGGCACAGTCGGTTTATCTTTGATTAACCAAGAAGTACGTGATAAAGCAGATGAAACGAAAACTGAAATTCAAATGGTGTTCGAAGGTTTGGATATTAAACATTTTTCTAATTTGAGCAGTACAAAACCGATTCGTTTTAATATGCAATCATTCTATACACAGGATTTTAGTTTGGCAAATGCAACGGGTACGTTTAGAGGTGATTTGAATTGCAAAGATTTTACCTGTTCATATGAAATTAAATCAAATGTACCTGTTTCGGTGCAAAACAGTCGTTTGACACATTACGGCAATACATATATTTCGACGGAACGTACAACATTTACATTAAAACCGAATAAGAAAACGAGTTTTAAAGTAGATGAAAAAGGATTTTTGTTCGATGTGGCTATGTCCAATCTTTCATATGCCGGTACTAAAAATGGCAATAATAACAAAATTGACATTGAGGCAAAAGATTTGAATTTGGTTGGTCTGGCCAGTTCTAAAAATCAGGAATCACACTTGCGCGTTCAAATGGATGATGCGTCATATGGTTCGACGGATGTACGTTTCGAAAAGGCTGATGTTTTAATTGATAATATATGGGATACTGATACGCCTGTTCGTTTTACATCTCCCAAAGTGACATTGCTGAATAATCGGTTGATGAAAATTCCTTTTGCGATGGATATGCGTCGTGATAAGGGGGTTATGGGTGCTGTTATAGGTATGTTAGATAATAAAATTAAGGCACAATATGTCGGAACAGCGAATTTGCTTTCTGGTGTTTTCCAAGGAAATGTTGTTGTTATGCCGTTTGAATTATCTGATGTTAAGGAAAATTTAAAATCTATTTCAGATGTGTTTCCTGGTTTTGCAACGACGCCAAAAGGACGTATGGCGTTATACGGAAAGATTAACTGGAAAAGCGAAAAACAAGTTGGCGGTCCATTCTATCTTATGATGGAAAATGTTGGTTTTAAAGCGGGTAACATCCAAATAAAAGATTTGAATACAGTGTTAACGGTTCAGTCGCTGGTTCCTTTTATAACGGCTGGAGCACAAGAAGTTTATATTGGAGAGATAAATGGTTCTTTGCCATTTAGAAACACAATAGCCACTTTGAAGTTTGATAATCAGATGATGCGAATTGCTCGTTTAAATACGGAATTGAACGGGGTATCTTTGGGTGTAGATAATCTGATGATTCCTTATCGGTCAAATGGTACAACTGTTTATTTGAAAAATACGGATGTAGATGTGTCATTATTGGATAAACAGTGGAAAATTGATGGTTTGACAGCGGAAGGTCAGGTTAGTATCAGTTTGCCGATTGAAATTAAAGATAATACATTCTCTGTGGTTAACGGTGAAATACGAGCATCTAATGTCGGTTTAAAATATACGGGTGACAATCCTCAAATTCGCAGTGCTTTGTTTAGGAAGAGTGATGAATATATGTTGCGTACAGGTAATATATTGTTGACACAGGCAAATTCTAATCAGTTGAATGCTTATTTAAGTTTTGAAGGACGTATGTTACCTGATCAAATTAAGACGACATATACGGATACACTTCAAATAACATTGGAAGATATCTTGAATACAACATCGCAAGGCAGTGTTCCGTTGTCAATTGATGAACGTTTGAAGGCTATTAAAAAATTTTTTAGAAAGTGAAAGGAGTGTTTTTTTTATGAAATATCAAAAAAACACTTGCAAAACAAATAAATTTTATGTATAAAGTAGTCCTATTTGTGTAAAAGGGGACATCAATGGTTGGTGTTCCGGTAATTTTGTAAGAGAGAGTTAAAAATGGCAGTACCTAAGAAAAAAACATCTAAATCAAAAAAGAATATGCGTCGTTCACATTTGGCATTGAGCACAAATGCTGTTAATGAATGTCCGAAGTGCGGCGAATTAGTACGTCCACATCATGTTTGTGAATCATGTGGTACATACAATAAAAAAGAAATTATTGTTTCGGCAGATAAAGAAACTAAATAAGGAATAAGTGTTTGAGTAATACCTTAGTCATTTCGATTGATACGATGGGGGGCGATAATGCTCCGGAGTCGGTTATTGATGGTGTCAGCCGTGTGGCGTCAACAGATAAAGATGTATTCTTTTTCTTGTACGGTGATGAACCTCGGATAAAGGAGTTGGCAGATAAGTATTGTTTGCCAGATGATCGTTATAAAATACATCACACGACTGACGTGATTAAGGGGGATGCTAAACCATCCGTTGCTGTTCGTTCAGGGCGGGAAAGTAGCATGTGGAAGGCTATTATGTCTGTACGTAATGGGTATGCAAAGGCTGTTGTTTCAGCGGGTAATACCGGTGCGTTAATGGCTATGAGCAAAATTTGTTTGGGTACGCTTTCCGGTATTGACAGACCTGCTATAGCCGGTGTATTGCCGACGTTGAATGGACCTGTCGTTGCATTGGACTTAGGTGCTAATGCTGAATGTAATTCTCAAAATTTGGTTGAGTTTTCAATTATGGGTCACGTTTTGCATCGTGTTTTGTTTCAGTCAACACAACCATCTATCGGTCTGCTAAATATCGGTTCGGAAGAAACGAAAGGACGTGACGAAATTCGTGAGGCGGCAAGTATTTTAAAAGATTTAAATGGTAAAGTAAATTTTATCGGCTTTGTCGAAGGAAACGATATTTGTTTGGGAAAATCTGATGTTGTTGTTGCTGATGGTTTTTCTGGTAATGTTGCTTTAAAAACAATTGAGGGAACAGCAAAATTTATTACAACCAGTTTGAAACAAACGGTTAGAAGTTCTCTATTATCATCTCTTGGTTTTTTGATTGCTCGTTCAGCATTGAATAAATTAAAAGCCAAGATGGATCCGCGACGTTATAACGGAGCCATGTTTTTGGGGTTAAAGGGGATTTCGGTTAAAAGTCACGGCGGTGCAGATGCTATGGCATTTTCTTATGCTGTTGAAGCCGCTATTCGTATGGCAAGAAATGATTTATGTGAAAAAATTAAAGAAGAACTGAAACACGTTATGGATGTTGATGTTCCGGATATGTCGATTGAACAATAATCAACGGGGGGTATTATGAGATCTGTTGTTCGTGGTGTTGGTGGTTACTTGCCTGAAAAGGTTTTAACGAATGCTGATTTAGAAAAAATGGTTGAAACCAGCGATGCGTGGATTCGTGAACGGACTGGTATTGAAACGCGTCATATTGCCTCTACGGATGAATTTACCTCAACATTAGCCATTCGGGCAGCACAGGAGGCACTTGCTAATGCCGGTTTAACCGGGGCTGATATTGATATGGTTATTTTGGCAACGACGACGCCCGATGATACAACACCTGCGACGGCTGTTAAAGTGCAAGAAGCCATTGGAATGACACAAGGTTGTGCGTTTGATGTGCAGGCTGCATGTTCCGGATTTATGTATGCGTCCAGTATTGCTAATCAATTTATTTGCTCCGGACAGGTTCGACATGTATTGGTTATTGGGGCAGAGACATTATCACGAATCGTTGATTGGAAAGACAGGAATACTTGTGTGTTGTTTGGTGATGGTGCTGGGGCCGTTGTGTACGGTGCTTCTACGCCTGAAGAAGATGAAACAAATACAGGGATATTAGATATTATTATTCATTCTGACGGACGTTATCGTCAATTGTTGACGACAACGGGAGGGGTTTCCCGTACGCAGAATGCCGGTTATGTTTTAATGGAAGGACGGGAAGTCTTTCGTCATGCTGTTACGAATTTATCGGATGTTGCCGAGGAAGTTTTGGCTAAGACGGGTGTTTCTGTATCTGAGGTTGATTATCTTGTGCCTCATCAAGCCAATGTTCGTATTATTGAAGGAACAGCAAAAAAACTCGGATTTGATATGGAAAAGGTTATGTTGACATTGCCTTATCAGGGTAATACGTCAGCGGCATCAATCCCATTAGCATTGTATGAGGGTATTAAGAGTGGTCGTTTGAGAAAAGGACAACTGATTTTACTTGATGCTATGGGTGGTGGTTTTACATGGGCAGGTGGCCTGATAAGATTGTAAAAAAAACACTTGATGTTAATTAAAAAATATGGGATATAATTATTGAAGACAAAAAAGAGGAAAATACTATGACACAAACAGTAACCAGAGCAGATATTGCAGATTCGATTTACACGGAACTTGGATTTTCACATGCAGAATCCTTTAAATTAATTGAACAAGTTTTGTCAAATGTCGTTTCAGCACTTGAAAAGGGCGAAACGGTCAAAATTTCAAAATTTGCAACATTCATTCCTCACGCTAAAAGAGAACGTATCGGTCGTAATCCGAAGACGGGGGAAACGCATGCGATTACACCTCGTACGGTTGTTTCATTTAAGGCTTCTAATACGTTAAAAGATGCTTTAAAGGGTTCTGACGAATAATGTTAAAAGCTGAAAACGCTTATCGGACGATTACGGAAGTTGCGGATTTACTGCAAGTTCCGGCGTCCGTTTTACGTTTTTGGGAAACTCAATTTCATCAAATTAAGCCGATTAAACGCATGGGGCGGCGTTATTACCAAGCTGAAGATGTTGTTTTATTGGCTCGCATTCGTGACTTTCTCTACAAAGAAGGTTTTACGATTAAAGGTGTTCAAAAACGGCTTAAAATGCCGCAATCAAAAGAAACTGAAACATCTTTAAGTCAAGTTACTACAGATGTGACTATCGGTGTTGATGTTGATAAGGTTTGTGCCGATTTAGAAGAATTAAAACACTATTTATCTGAATATATATAGTTTTTTGTACATATGTCTGGAAATTTAAAGACGGTTTATGTCGATTGGATTAAGTTAAATGCCGGTTTGATTGCAAATGAGCCGAAAAAAGAACTTTATCTGCTGATTGTTTTGAATACAGGTCGTAAATTGGTTTGGATGGATCGGATGCCCAACATTCAACCGTTGACAATTATGTTTTCTGCTATCAGATCGTTTCAGGCATATTCTGATATTCATCAAATGTCTATCCAACATGTTGTCACATATCTCAAAAAAGAATTTTATGTTAGACGACATAAGTCAAGGCATCCATTTGAACGTTTGCTAAATGAAATGGATATCTCTCATGGTATTCGACGTTCGCAATCGACATTTTTAACGAAATTTCAAAAAGTTTTATCGGTAAGTCTACAAGATGAAGGTCCTTTTCAGAATGTTGATGACTTTGACGCACATTTAGTTGATTTTATGACTTATTATAATCATCCTGAAGTTGTCAATGTATTTTCATCAGATTCGAAATGGTCTGATTTCGATTTTTATGAAACAAGTATTGGGGAACATTTAACGAAAATGTTGATATCATATGAAAATAAGATGAAACAAAAAGAGGTCACATCTCGTCGGAAACGGCGTTCTAAAAATAATCCGGAGAATAATGGTGATTTAGCCGTATATGATGATGACTTTAATCCTGTGACAGACTGGAAAGAAGAAACAAAAGTTCAATATGAAACATATGAAGACTTTAATGAAAAGTATGATTTTGAAGTTACAAAGAAACGTCAATTCCTTCGATTCCAGCCTAAAAGAAGTGTAAAAGAATATATGAAAAATGAACGCACAAATAAAGATGATTATGAATTCTTTTAATGTATCGTTTGTTTTTCGTTTTTAACTTAATTGCTTGAATAATTCAATATCTTCTTTGAATTGGTTGTATGCTTCTTCAAATGAATTAGGGTATGCTTGATATAATAAATTCAGTACCTGCAACATTCCCTGACGGACAGATGGATGTGCCTGTTTTGCACAACGCAATGAAAAAATATGTTTCCATTCTTTAAAACTGCAAGTCATAATAACATCGGCTTTCGTTGAATGGGGTAACATCATGCGTAATTGATCTGCCTTGATTTCAGGCAAAGAAGCCATTGTCATGTAATTTTTCTCAATTTCTTGCATGCATGAAAACCATAGATTAAATTCCGGTGTTCCTTCCTGAATATTAACGGGTTGAAGCATGACCAGTTCGCTACCGAAACGGTCCTTTGAATAATTACAGTAACGTGTTGACTCAATAGAAAAGGAACACAAACGATGACGGGTAATGTCTTTATACAAGGAAATATCACAGACAATATGTGCTGTTGCATAATTGTGTTCATCTCCGTAAGAAGAATTTTGAACGTTGATTAACTTTAAATTTTGAAATGTTGGTTCTGTATTATTAGTTTCTTGTGTGAAAATAGATAATGATTGATTGGTTTGAAAAATGTTGTTAAAATCAATAATACCTGTTCTTCTGAAAATATCTCGAAATGTACGCATATTGCCAGAAATAATAAAAATATTTTGTTGATTATCTTCTGTAATATTTAATCCTTGAACGACACCTAAACAGTTAAAAAGAGCCATCTTATTTTGATTGGTTCGCTCTAGTTCAAATATTAAATGAGCATGTTCAATGACAGATTCATGACCTGATTTTAATATACCGGTGATGAATCTGTCAGCTGATTGGGGTGTAATATGAGCTTCTGATTTGTAACAGGTACGACCACACTTTTCGATATGATGTGTTATCATCTCTATATTCGTTAAGTGATACAAATCAACACTTGATTTAACTAATTTAACCATATGACTCTCCCTTTTTTGGTTTCTTGTGGGATTATCATATCAAAATATATCAGTTTGTCAACGGGGCGAGATAATTATTTTAGGTGTTGATGTGAGATTTGAGGAGTACTCTTTTGATGTGACATAATTTTATGAAAGTGTTGTCTGGCTCGACGAATATGTTCAATTAACATTTCCATAATAATATGTGATGAGGTCAAATACTCTCTTAAAAAAGGTGGATATTCCATTTTATTTTGTAATAGGTTTTGATTGAAGCGTATAAAATCAGAAACAGAGTAGTTTTCTTCCGTTTTTTCTTTTTTTGCTACACCGTTTTCACGATAAACAGTATCAAATGTAACCGTGATAAAGTTTTTACTGGGTGCGTAATTGGATGTTAACATTAAACGTAAAATATCTGCAGCGTCTTTTGTTTTTTTGATGTTCCATTCTCGCAATGCCGCCAAGACAGGTGTTGTTTGAATGGTTATATATGTTGTTTCTTTGTGGCTTTTATGTAATAACTGAGGGCGAGATGTGATGTGAATGCGTTGATATGCACCTAATTCAAGTGCTTTTTGAACTCCTGCAAAATCACTAGATAAAATAGATTGAATCAATTGAATGGTTGGTTTTTTTGATTGTGTATGTTCTTTTTTCATGTATGTCCTCTTAAAGTGAACAACAATTATATAGAATTTTGTTGTATTTTTCAAGTCATTTTTTTGTTTTTTTTATCAGTTGACATTTGAACACCAAAATGATATAGTAATTTGTTATCAAAGAGATATTATAATGAAATTATTTTTCTTGATATTTATTTTGCTTATCGGTTATGCGGGCATTTTTTTTGTTGTACATGCACTATATTCCTTTTGTAAGTGTGGTTGTGGACAGTTTGCACCATATGTTCCCAGTGTTGGCAAAGCCAAAGAGTGTATGTTATCATGTGCACGTGAAAAATTGAAACAGGCTCATTCATCAATGACAGTTGTTGATATGGGAAGTGGTACGGGAACATTGTTAATTCCATTGGCAAAAGAATTTCCACAACACCGATTTATTGGATTGGAATGGGATAGAATTCCATATTTATTTGCACGATATAAATCGCGTGATTTAAAAAACATTCAATGGCATTGCGAAAACTTTATGACATATTCTTGTCGGGAAGCGGATGTGATTTTTTGTTATATTTTAAAAACAGCCCAAAACAGAGTTGGGCGAAAATTAGCCAATGAAATTAAATCGGATTGTTTGGTTATTTCGGAATTATTTACTTTGCCTCAATTAGAAGAAATACAACAATTTAAAACGGGTATCGGTGTCCCTGTTTACTTGTTCCGTCGAAAAGATATAGTTGATTTTTCTTAGTAATGTATGTGATATTGGTAAGTCGTGTATAATATTTCAAGTAATGTTTGTCTCAATAATTTGCTGATTTGATTGTGAGATTGGAGATGTATCTGTGCTTACTCAGGAAGGGCAATTTGATAATAAAAAAGGCAATCTATTTTTGATTGCCTTTTACCATTTTTCTGTTTATCCTTCTTCAAGAAAACTACGTAATTTTCTGGAACGAGTAGGATGCTTCAATTTGCGTAAGGCTTTTGCTTCAATTTGACGAATCCGTTCGCGCGTAACTGCAAATTGCAAGCCGACTTCTTCTAACGTATGATCGGAATTCATACCGATTCCGAAACGCATACGTAAGACCCGTTCTTCACGAGGTGATAATGTTGATAAAACCGCTGTACACGATTGACGCAGATTTGTTTGAATGGCTGCCTCAAGTGGTTGAATTGTGTTTTTGTCTTCAATAAAGTCGCCCAAGTGTGAATCTTCTTCATCACCGACCGGTGTTTCTAATGAAATCGGTTCTTTAGCAATTTTCATAACTTTTTTGATTTTGTCCACGGATAAATTGATACGTGGGGCTAATTCTTCCGGTGTTGGCTCATGACCCGTTTCCAGCATCATTTGACGCCCTGTTTTGAGCATTTTGTTGATTGTTTCAATCATATGAACAGGAATTCGAATGGTGCGTGCTTGATCAGCGATAGCACGTGTGATGGATTGACGAATCCACCAAGTTGCGTAAGTTGAAAATTTATATCCTCGTTGATATTCAAATTTATCAACGGCTTTCATTAAACCGATGTTTCCTTCTTGAATTAAGTCCAAGAATTGCAAACCACGATTGGTGTATTTTTTAGAAATAGAAATAACTAATCGCAAATTGGCTTCAATCATTTCTTGTTTGGCTTTGTTGGTTTCTTGTCGCCCTTTTTTAACTGTTGTAACTAATCGACGATATTCGGAAATCGGCATTTTAACTTCTTCGACAATATGTTGAATAGCTGTTCTGATTTCTTGAATTTCATCAAAATTGCGTTCAATAAATGTTTTCCAGTTTTTGCTGTTTTTCTTTTCGGCCTTTTTAATCCAATCCATATCCATTTCACTGTTTTGGTAAAATGCTAAAAAGTCTTCACGATCAATTTTAGATGCCGTTGCCAGACGTAATAACCGACCTTCCAAAACAATTAAGCGTTGATTAACTTCATTGATTTGCTCAATCAATTCTTCAATTCGATTAGGGTTTAAGTGAATATCTTTTAGTTTAAGCGTTAAATCATTTTTCAAATCATTGTATTTTGTTTCAATAGATTTTGAAACAGGTTTGTTTGCTAAAATAAAAGTTAAACGTTCTTGCTGTGCAACAACAAAATCTTTGTAAAGATTTTCAATTTCTTGGAAAGAAACTAAAATTTGAGGTAATAAAGATTCTTCCATTTGACCAATAGATAATGAATTATCTGCATATTCATCGTCTTCATCTTCGTCTGAATCAGTTGAATCTTCACCCGATTCATCTGTGTCTTCTTCATCGATTTCTGTTAAATCATCATCCGATATATCCGAATCGTCATCGGATAATGTCTCTGTTGACATATCATCTGAATCATCAATTTCTTCTTCTGTTTCTTCCTCAATAACTTCGAAATCATCATCAATCGGGTGTTGTGTCGTTTCAATTGGTTGTTTATTGGTTATACCAACCGATTTTTCCAATTTAGCTAATTCTAAACTAGCCGTTTGACGAATCTGTTCAGCCTTGTCTAACTCATCTTTGTTGGGATTTGATTCAAATGTTGCTTCCAAATCAATAATCTCACGTAAAAACATAGTTCCATTATGTAATCGTTGATTCCACAAAGAAAGAGCCTTCATCGTTAAAGCACTTTCGGATAATCCGCTCATCATTACGTCAAAACCGGCGCTGATACGTTTGGCAATGGCGACTTCTCCTTCACGTGAGAGCAATTCGACAGCACCCATTTCTCGTAAGTATAACCGAACAGGGTCGTTGACACGACTGTTCACATCAACATCGGCAATCACTTCATCGTCGTTATCTGTTGTTGTTAACGCTGATTTATTTGATAAACTTTCCGTTAAATCAGCCAAATCATCACCGGCATCAACGACGTTGATGCCCATATCCGTAAAAGATGATAGGATTAATTCAAACGTTTCTTCATTCTGCGATTCAGTCGGCAGATTCTTACGCAGTTCCGTTATGGATATAAAACCACGTTCTTTGCCTTTTTCAATCAGTTTTTTCATTGATAATTTGGCATCAGCCGTTGCATTAGAGTGTTTGCCGGAGATAGAACCGTTTTCTGAGTAAAAATTCATGTGCACACCAATCACGGAAAAATGAAAATAAAATTTTCCCTATTATATACACTTTTATAAACATTGTCAATCATTTTTATTCGGAGGTTGACAATTTTTCAATTTCTTTTTTTAAATTGACAATCTGATTCCATAATTCAGATGTTGGATTTTGGGTGAATTCCTGTAATTTTGCTTCTTTTTCGTTTTGTAAAGCCTTAAATCGGAATGCTTGTATCCATTTTTCTAATTCATTTTGTACGTCAATAGGATTTCGGTTCGATTTTTGTAACATTTCAATTTCAGGAAGTGTTTCCGGTTTGCCTTCTAATACATCGGTTTGAATCTGTTCGGGTGTAATATCCGGATTTTCAATCAGCAGATTGATTGCTTTTAAAAACATTTCCTGTAAAGCATTTTCTGACAAATTTAAATCCCCAATATCTTCAATAAAATTTTGTGCAATATGCGGATAACAAATTAAATAGGCTAATAACATACGTCCCTCAAGCATGTCGGCTTTGGGTTTTGTAATGATTTGTGCTTCTTTGAATGATAATGATTGTTTGTTGGATTTGCGTTGATGTTCCAATTGCCATAATTTTTGTTTTAAATCTTTGAGGTAGTATGAACGTACCTTTTCATGTTGGATTTTTTCAATCAGTTCTGTTGCATCTTTTTCCAATTTTGCCCGTCGTTCCGGTGTATCCAATGAACGGCCGTCAATGAGCGAATTCCATAAAGTGTAAGAAAGTGATTTTGCTCCGTTAATGGCTTCTCGAAAGGCTTGTGGAGATTTTTTTCGAATCATATCATCTGGATCAAATGTGTCCGGTAAAAAAACAAATTGCATTGATTTTCCGGGTACTAGAATGGGAATGGCCCGATTCATGGCTCGGATTGTTGCTTTGCGTCCGGCAGTGTCGCCATCAAAGCAAATAAGTGGTTCATCACATGATTGCCAAAGTAATTTTATCTGGTTTTCGGTAAATGCCGTTCCTAACGGTGCAACGGCATTGGTGAAGCCTGCACTGTGTAACGCAATGACATCCATATAACCTTCTACTAAAATGGCTTGATTTTTTTTGCGTATTGTTTCAATGGCTTGGGGAAGGGCGTATAATTGTTCCCCTTTATGGAATAGAGATGTTTCCGGTGAATTTAAGTATTTAGGTTCCCCTTTTTCCATTAAACGACCACCAAAAGCAATGACCTGTCTGCGACGGTTTAAAATAGGAAACATAATGCGGTCGTAAAAATAATCGTGTTGTGTTTTACGTTCCTGCGACTGAACGATTAACCCTAACTGAATGCCTTTAGAAACAGATAGTTTTTTTTCGTTGAAATAGGCCAATAATGCCGAACCTGACGGTGCATAGCCGAGACGAAACGATTTTGCCACATCGGCAGTTATACCACGACTTTTTAAATAGTCACGGGCTTTTTTGCCTCGTTCGGAAAATAATGACTTTTGAAAAAATAAACAGGCTTCTTCCATGATTTGCAGTTCGGTTTGATATTCCGCTTTGCGTTCGGGAGAAACAGTTGTTGTTTTGGGTATTTCCATACCAGCCAATTGAGCCAAATATTCAATGGCTTCCATGAATGGCATTTTTTCACAATCAGTTAAATATCGGATAACATCACCATGTGCCCCACACCCAAAACAATGATAAAATCCTTTATCGTCGTTAATGGTAAAAGATGGTGTTTTCTCATGATGAAATGGGCATAAACCGGTGTACTCACGCCCTCGCTTCATCAGTTTAACTTTTTTACCAATCAATTGAGAGAGCGTGATACGTTCACGTAATTCATCCAAAAAACGAGGAGGAAAAGCCATTTACGAAAGCAGTTCCTTAATTTGTTGTGAGGCGGTGCCGAAATCCATTTTGCCGGCATATTGTGCTTTGATGGTAGCCATCACTTTGCCCATGTCTTTAATGGATGTCGCTCCAACGGCTTGGATAACGGATGAAATAGCGACTTTTGTTTCTTCTTCGGACATTTGTTGTGGTAAAAATTGATTGATGATATCTATTTCAGTTTGTTCGGCTTCAACCAAATCTAAGCGATTGCCCTGTTTGTACATTTCAATACTTTCTTTGCGTTGCTTGACCATGCTTTGTAATAAAGATAAAATGGCGTTATCATCAATGCCGTCTGTTATGCCTTTGGGACGGGCTTCAATATCTTTATCTTTAATAGCGGCGTTAATAAGCCGAATAGTTGCCGTCTTTTTGTCTTCTTTGTTTTTTAAAGCATCAATAAGGGCTTTTTTTAATTGTTCACGAATCATTTTTTTTCTCCATTTTTTATTAAACGTTCCCCATGAACGTATATCAATTTCTTTGTTTTGGCAAGTAAAAATATTTTATCAAGACAAAATAACGTCCTTTTTGGAAAAAAGATTGCTTTTTTTCTAAATATAAGATAGGTTGAAACAAAATATAAAGGAAAGGATTTATCAATGGTTTTTTTACTTATAATCGGATTTATTTTAGGATTAACTGTTCCGGCAATTGCTAGCCGTTTCGGGAAGATTTTACCGGCTGATCCCGGTTTAATTTGTGCGATGTTGTGGCATAAACCTCACTTCCCAAAATCAACAAATCTGAAACGTGTTAACCTGTTGAAATCAAAATGGAAACAGTTGATTGCATGTTCTGTGGCGTGGGGAGTTGTTTTGATGGGGTTGTTTGGATGTGTTTATTCGTTTGTTCAGCCGGATATACATATTTACGGTTATATTTTTATATATATGACGGCTTTGCTGATGGTTGTTGATCAACAATATTACCTATTGCCTGATTTTTTTACGATTCCGTTGTTGGTATTGGGAGTAACAGCGGCTTATTTTGCACCGCTTGACGGTTTGACGATGGGAGAACGGTTATGCGGAGCATGGTTCGGATATTTGTTGTCAACCGTTTCTGTTTTTATCATGTTTTTTTTCAAAAAGGGGGAATTTGGTGCCGGTGATGTTAAAATGTTGACAGCATTGGGAGCATGGTTTGGTATTATGGGATTGAGTGTTGTACTTGTTTTGTCATTTGTTTTTTTTGCATGTTGTGCTTTTTTGAAACGAGTTCGTGCCGATGCCTTCGGACCGGCATTGGGTTCGGCTGGCATCATTGTTTTCTTTTTAATTTACACGAAATTGTGGTGGACAATGTTATAAAAATAGTGTATAAAGACATTTGAAAAATTTTGAATGAAGGTGTAAAATATGGAACAAATGGAAAAAACACTATTTGACACGGTCGGTGATGAGTTGCAACGTGCCAGAATATCCAAAAAATTGGATGTGAAGACAGTTGCTAATCACTTGCGTATTCGGGAAAGTTTTGTTGTTGCTCTGGAAACAAATGATTATACAGTCTTTCCGGCTTTGGTTTATGGTATTGGTTTTTTAAGAGCATATGCTTCCTATTTGGGATTGGAACCATCGACACTCGTTGAACGTATTAAGCAGGAAACACAATCACTTGTTTCTTCTGAAACACAAACACCTATTCCTGAAAAATACAATGTTTTACCTTCAAAACGTATTATTGTATCGTGTCTTATTTTGTTGTTTTGTTTGTGTTTAGGATGGTATGTTTGGTCATATGCAGAACAGAAAACAGGTGCTGTATTATCTCCTGAACCAATGGAGATTGTATCACAGGTTCATGCAATTGAAAAAGCCCCTATTGAAGTGGATACCATACTCAAAGAAACAACATTATTAACGGAAGAATTGAATGCTGTTCTCCCGTTGGAAGCGACGAAAGATGTTATTGAACCGGTATCTGATGCTTCAGCAGATACGTCCTCTGAACAATTGTCTGACGTGGTTGATGAAATTAAAAAAGAACCGATTTATAAAGATTTAACGGGACATGTATATGGTCAGCAAGATGGGGCTCGTCTTGTGTTAATTGCCAAGGAACGTGTTTGGTTTGATGTTAAAGACGGGAAAACCCTTGTTTTTAATCAAATTATGTCCAAAGGGGACGGATATTTTGTCCCTCATGATAAAGGAAATTTGATTATGCGTACTGGTAATGCCCGTGGATTGGAAGTGTATGTTGATGGTGAATCTAAGGGCTTGTTATCTCAAACAGAGACCGTTAAAAACAATATTATTTTAAAACCGGAAGCATTCAAGTAATATTACTTTTTTGTAAATAGTGTTAAGAAAGAATACAGGAGTATTTTAATGAATTTTGAGCAAAAATTAGACCCGATTATTGCCCGTTATGATGAATTAACGGCCTTGTTGGCACAAGGAGCAACGGGAGATGAGTTTGTTAAGTTATCTAAAGAATTAAGTTCGTTAGAAGAAATTCATACTCAAGGATTGGCCTATAAAAAGATGCTATCTGATATGAAGGATGCTGAAGCATTGCTGGCTGATGATGCAACAGACGATGAATTTCGTCAAATGGCAAATGAAGAATTGTATGAATTAAAAGAACGTTTGCCGTTAATGGAACGGGAAATACAAATTTTATTATTGCCTAAAGATGAAGCTGATGATCGCAATGTTATTCTAGAAGTACGGGCCGGAACAGGTGGTGAAGAAGCAGCATTGTTTGGTGCCGAATTGTTTCGCATGTATGAACGGTATGCCGCTTTGAAACATTGGCAGTTTGAAGTGTTATCTTTGAATGAAACGGGATTAGGAGGATATAAGGAAGCCGTCGCCCAAATTAGTGGTAAGTCGGTATTTGCTCGTTTAAAGTTTGAATCGGGAGCTCATCGTGTTCAACGTGTTCCTGAAACCGAATCGGGTGGACGTGTGCATACATCAGCCGCCACGGTTGCTGTTTTGCCTGAAGCACAGGAAGTTGACGTTCAAATCAATGAAGCTGATTTAGAAATTACCACATGCCGTGCATCAGGTGCAGGTGGGCAACACGTTAATAAAACGGATAGTGCTATTCGTATTGTACATAAACCGACAGGTATCGCTGTTGAATGTCAGGAAGAACGTTCCCAATTTAAAAATAAGGATAAGGCCTTAATGCGTTTGAGAACGGCATTATACGATATGCAACGGCAGGCGTTGGATAGTGAACGTTCCCAGAATCGTAAAAATCAGGTTGGTTCCGGTGATCGTTCGGAACGTATTCGTACCTATAATTTTCCACAAGGACGTGTAACGGATCATCGTATCAATAAAACATCATATCAATTGACGGAAGTTATGGATGGTGTTGGTTTAGATGATTTCATTGAAACGTTAATAACAGAAGACCAAATGGCTCGGTTGGCTGAAATCGATGTATAAATCCGATATGATTAACACCGTGGCGAAACAGATATCTGATTGTTCGGATACGCCTTTTTTGGATGCTCGTTTTTTTTGCGAGCATTATCAGATGAAGCCGACAACTTGGCAACTTGCTGATTTTATTCAACGACGCAAACAAGGTGAACCTGTTTCAAAAATTTTGGGTCAGCGGGGATTTTGGAAACGTGATTTTATTGTTTCCAAAGATGTGTTAGATCCTCGTCCTGATTCAGAAACGATTATTGAAACAGTTTTGCGTTTTTATTCGGATAAAAATCAAGCATTATCTATTTTGGATATCGGAACGGGTAGTGGATGTTTGTTGTTGACATTACTGGATGAATATCCACAGGCAACGGGTATCGGGGTTGATAAATCCAAAGAAGCCCTTTGTATTGCTCGTCAAAATGATGTATGTAATCGTGCAATATTTCAGGAAGAAGATTTTACAACTCCTCATTTCGGGCATGATTATCCGATGTTTGATATTATTATTTCAAATCCACCTTATATCAAAACGGCTGATGTTGCTATGTTAGATGTAGGTGTTCGTCAATTTGATCCCTTGTTGGCACTTGATGGTGGAGAGGATGGATTAGACGCATATCGCGCATTATCAGTTTCATTATCTCGTATGCTTAAACAAGATGGAACAATATTTTTTGAAATCGGACAAAATCAGGAACAGGATGTCATTGATTTGATGGCTGTCAATGAATTTATTTGTGTGAAACAGGTAAAAGATTTATCCGGTATTATTCGTGTTTTGGTATTTTGTCGGAAAGATTGATGTGAGAGGCTGAAAATAATAAATTTGTTTTTCATGAAAATACCCTTGAAATGTTTTATGTTTTCAAGGGTATTTTTGTTTTATATATAATATCATTATTTCCAATAATCTTTAATCCAAGGAACAGGCAAAAGATGTTTATATAATTTTTTAAATCCACGAGGATATTTCTTGTCGGTCTTGTCAGAACACCAAATTCCTTTTTGTGCATCTTCTAAGCCCGGTAATCCATGAAAAGCAATCATTTTTAAACCTTCAACCTGTGGAATTTTAGGCGTTACAAATGAACGCAAATACCATTTCGGCAAACAGTGAAAACGAAAACTTTTAAACCAGTTGTCTGGCCAAAAATTTAACGCTCCTTCTTTTTCAATGACTTTATAAGATAAGTACTCTTGTGAAGCCGTATAAAAACGTTCTACTGTTTGTTTGGGATTTTCTTCAAAATAGCGTTTGATGTATCCCAATGTTCCGACCACAAATGAATAACAACTGGCTTGACCGACATGATTTCCTTTTGTATGCCAATCATTGATAATGTAAAATTTATCACCTTGCGGATATTCAAAAAATTCATCCAAATTGCCGACAATTAACGAATCTAAATCAAAGAAAAAGACACGTTGTCCTGTCAATCCACCTAATTTATCATCACATAAGGCGGCTTCCTTACGATAAGCGTATTTTTGGGTGTATTCTTCTTCCCCCTTTTTTATATTTTCAAATTGTGGTAACGGTTTAACAATAACATCATCTGCTAATCCGATAGTGTTATCCGTAAAACAGTAAAAGTCAATATCAAAATTTGTGTTTCGTTTAATCATGGAACACAATTTGTTGACATCATCAGCTTTATATGCCGTTCCCCATTTGATGCAAATAACGTTATATTTTTGCATGGTACAATCCCCTTTACAAAGTTACATCAATATTTTATCACATAAAATTTTAAACAAGTCAAGTACTCTCTATACACGTACAAGATGAACTTCAATCAATGGTTTTTTGCCATAAAACTCTTTTAAAAATTGACGAATGCCGGCACGAATGACGTTTTCAATTAAATCATTCCGTTCTTTGTTGTCTTCATCTAATTCGTTAATATTGTGAATGATTTTTTCTTTGAGGGCATTTTCGTCATCACTTCCTGTTTCCAATAAACCGAATGTGGATAAGTGTAAATTACCTAAAATATGATTATTTTTGTCCAAAACAACCGTAACGACCAATGTGCCATCCTCAATCATCTTGCGTCTTTTACGGATCACTTCTGCATCTAACGGTAGGATTTTTTTACCGTCAACAGCTAAAATACCTATTTGTGTTTGTCCGATAATACTTGGTTCTTGTTCAATGGTTAAAATTTCACCGTCTTCTAAAGCAAAAGAATAAGGTACCCCCCATTGTTTTGCTAATGCAGCATGTTCATTTAATTCACGTGCTTCACCATGAACGGGTAAGGCAATACGTGGGTTGACTAATTTATAAATTTCAACTAAATCCGGTCCTGCATAGTGACCTGATACATGTACAAGAGCCTCCCGATTGGTTATGATTTGAACATCTTTAGTTTTAAATCGTTTTTGCAACAAGGCGATGGCTTTTTCATTCCCGGGAATAATTCGTGACGAAAAAATGACCACATCATTCGGTCCAAAATAAACACTGTTTTTTTGAGGAGTTAACGTTGATAGATTACTCAATGCCGAATGGGGCTCACCTTGACTACCGGTACAAATATATAAAACACTGCCAATGGGACGTTCCAAAGCCTCCTGTTCTGATAAAAATTCAGGCATGTCTTTGAAATAGCCTGTTGAACGGGCTGCTGCGTCAATACGCCAAAGACTACGCCCCATTAGGCAAACTTCCCGATTATTTTGAACGGCTGCCTGATAAATGCTTTTAATTCGGCTGACATTTGAAGCAAAACAACCGATGGCAATTTGTCGCCCATCATATTGTCGTACCAAGTCAATTAAGGAATTTTGTACATCTTGTTCTGTATGCATTTGTTTTTCGCCAAAAACGTTCGTCGAATCGCATACAAGAGCTAAAACGCCTTCTTTTCCTAATTCTTTTAATCGTTTTTTATCCGTTTCCTGATTTAAAATCGGATCAGCATCCCATTTCCAATCACCTGTATGCAAAATAAGACCTTGTTCGGTTCGAATTGCCAACGCCGATGATTCGGGAATAGAATGGCTCATGGCAATAAATTCAATTTCAAACGGATTTAAGTCTAAACATTCTCCCTGTCTAATGACGGTTACATCAACACGCCCCAGTAATCCTGTTTCAGTTAATTTTGATTCCAGTAATTCATTTGTAAAAGGGGTTGCATAAATCGGACATTGTAGTTGATGCCATAAATAACCGACCGCTCCCAAGTGATCTTCATGTCCGTGTGTTAATACCAAACCTACGATGTCTTTTTTCTTGTCTGTCAAGAACATCGGATCAGGCAACAATACATCAACGCCTGGTAATCCGTCACCGGGGAAACCGACCCCGCAATCAACCAATAACCATTTGTTTTGATAACCGTAAGCAAAGCAATTCATACCAATTCCCGTTGCTCCACCTAACGGTATGAATACAAGTTTGTCATGAGGAATAGTGATTGTTTGATTTTCTGTTATTTCATTCATATTATTTCCTTCTCATTTAAAAAAAATATCACCGGCCGTAATTATACGAGCGGTACCATTATCTAATTTCAGGGAAATCGCCCCCTGTGGCGTAAACTCTGTAAAAATGCCAGATATTGTTTCATGAGGTAAACGTACGTAAATGCGTTCATTGAGACCAACAGCAGAACGCAACCATTTTTCACGAATTTTATCGAATCCTTCTTGCGTGAAAATAGTCAGGTTTTCCGTGATTTTTTTGCTTAAAATAGACAATATTTCTTGTCTGTCCATTCCTATGTTCAGGGATGTCGTCGGGTAAATAACGTCTTTATCGGTCGGTGCATGTCGTAAGTTGATTCCGATACCTATTATCAGTTTATTATCAGACAACTCTAACAAAATACCGGCTGTTTTTTTGTGATTAAATAAAATATCATTCGGCCATTTTATTTGACAGGTAAATCCGAGATCATGCAATGTTTCAGTCACGGCAACAGCTGCAACAAAGGATAAAAGAGAAGTTTGATATCCGAATTCGGGTAAAACAAAACTGACAAACAAATTACCTTTCTGACTGATCCATGTACGACCATGACGCCCCCGTCCGTTCGTTTGAATATTGGCCGAAATGACCGAACCGACAGGATAAAAACGGGCCGTATCGTTTGTTGATTCGACACGGTGAAAATGATGTATTTTCCAATTCATTGGAACGCTGTATAGCATATTTTTTTGTAAATGAAAAGAAAAACCTTGATTTTGCTAAAATTAAAGAGATATATTAAGCGTGAAAGTGATACAAAAAGGGATAAACATGAACAAAATTCTTCTTTTATTGATTGGGGTGATTGTTTTTTTGTCGATAGTGTTTCTTTGGAAACCTACTCAAAAAGAACAAACAACACCTGTTCGGGTAACATTACCTGAAGTTGAACAGCCTGTCATGGAACATGAACAACAATTTCCGGATATTATTTCGGAAAGTGATATGGAAGATTTATCGCCCGAAGCAGCAGAACATGATTAAGGATAATCGATGACACAACAAGAATTGATTGATAATTTTTCTTTTTTAACGGATTGGGAAGACAAATATCGCTATTTAATTGAATTGGGTGATACGTTACCGGATTTTTCTGAAAATGATAAAATTCCCGAAAATAAAGTTGATGGTTGTATGTCTCAGGTATGGCTGACGTCTCAGATGATGGGTAAAAAATATCATTTTTCAGCAACCAGCGATGCTCATATTGTTCGGGGTTTGATAGCCGTGTTGTTGATTTTAGTAAATGATAAAACAGCTGATGAAATTCAATCCATTGATATTGAGTCTGTTTTTGAACAATTGGATTTATCGGAAAATTTATCTCCGACCAGACGAAACGGCTTTTTTGCCATGATTGAACGGATTCGGTTTTTGGTTCAGTAATTTAATGTTGTAAAACCTGAGCTATCGTAAGGACATAAACAGCTTTGGCTCCGTTTTGTTTAAGTATTTTGGCACAAGATTCGGCTGTCGCACCGGTTGTTAAAACGTCATCTATCAGAAGAATAGACAACCCTTCGATGTTGTGTGATGGATTGACTTTAAAAGCGTTTTTGACGTTTTCTTTTCGTTTTTGACTATCTTTACCCGCTTGTGAATGTGTATAGCGACAGCGTGTCAACAATGTTGTGGAATAAGGTTTGTTGATTTTTTTTGCCAATAATTCTGCTAAAACAGCTGATTGATTATATTTTCTTTTGAACCTGCGTTTCCAATGTAATGGGACAGAAACGACTAAATCTGTTTTTTCAAACAGGTCAGTACCGGCACGTAACATGTATTGTACAAACAAATGTCTTAAATCCGTTCGGTCAGCGTGTTTAAGCCGTAAAATAGCATTTCGGGAGAATGAATCGTAAATAAATGCCGAACGGGACAAATCATAGTTTTTGCGTTTATTGATGCAGTTAGGACACAGTAATTTTTCTTCATTTTGTATCAAAGGCAGAGGGCGTCCACACCGATAACATTTTGAACCGGTAATGAAATGAATTTGGTTGAAACAATTATCACACATCATTTGAGTGTGATGAATGATTTTATCACAATAAGGGCATTGGGGCGGAAAAACAAAATTCAATGCCTTTGATAGATATTTTTGGATAAAACAGATGAAAGAACTTGTATTTTTCATAAAAATAACCTACCTTAAAGCAAATATAAAATCAAGGATATTACATGATGGAACCCCAAAAAATTAAAAATTCAAAAAAATATGTCATTGCTTACACTTATCTAAAATATGAAAATCAGCCTTGTATTGTTTATTTGCATGGATTACGTTCATCACGAAACAGTGAAAAAGGGAAACGCATACGACAATTTTGTTTGCAGAATAATTATTCTTTTTTATCTGTTGATTATACGGGGCATGGCGAGTCGGAAGGAAAGCCAGATGATTTCAGAATACATCAATGTTTAGAAGATGTTGTGAATGTTATTCGTTTCCATAATATACGGGAACCATTGTATTTAGTTGGTAGTTCATTGGGGGGATGGATATCTTTTTTACTAGCAGAACAATTTCCACAGCAAGTTAAAGGTATTTTAACATGTGCTGCCGGTGTGGATTTTTTACCGATGGTTTGGCATCATATGTTTAATGATAAAATTCGTGACTTATTGAAAAACGGGGCGGTTATCGGACCGAATGAGGAAACACACGGGCATTGTTTTTCATATCCGATGTTTGTTGAAGCAGAACCGTTTTTGTTATTAAATCGTAAGATTCAATATAATGGTCCGGTTATTTTGGCTCATGGGGATAAAGATGAAATTATTCCTTTCGAAAATTCGTTTAAAATTAAAGATGCTCTTGAATCACAAGATGTTTGTGTCCATATAGTTAAGGGGGATAATCATTCTTTACGGACATATCCATTGGAAAATAATATTCAATCATTGATAGAAAGAAATGCAGCATGAGAAAAAATAGGAATATATCTCAAAAAGAAAATATATGGATTAGAGCAGGGCGTTTGTTTTTTATTTTAGTGTTTGTTTATGCCGTTGGTTGGATTGGTGGTAGTTTTGTGACGGTTGACAGATTGAATTGGTATCGTTCGTTACCATTATCACCCTTGACACCACCGGATGCCGTTTTCAGTATAGTATGGAGTTTGTTATATTTATTGATGGCCATTTCGGCATTTATTGCTTGGGATAAAGCCACGCCCAGATATTTTGCCTTTCAGTTAATTTGTACAGGGCTGTGGCCGTTTGTGTTTTTCTATTTGCATAGTGTGATTGGTGGATTGATTGTTATTGTTTTGATGCTGGTTTTCTTATTCTTAACTATTCGTGAGTTTTATAAAACCAGTTTGGTATCAGCGGCACTTTTGGTTCCTCAATTTTTATGGGGTTTGTTTGCATTATACCTAAACGGTTATATTTTAGTTTGAATAGTTGGCTCTGAAAAAAGCAATTTCCTGTTTGTATCCCTCAAATTCATTTGGTGTTTCTAAAATAAAAGATAAATGTTTTAATTTGGGGTGATTAACCAAACGAACTAATGCTTCGGATCCGATAGTTCCTTCACCGATACGGGCATGGCGGTCATTTTTGCAGTTAAACGGGAGCATACTATCGTTCAAATGAATCATTTTGAGTCGATGTAATCCTAAAATGCGATCAAATTCTTCCAGTACATCATCTAATCGATTGACGATATCGTAACCTGCTGAATAAACATGGCAGGTATCTAAACAAACACCGACTAAATGACCGTATTTGCATCGTTTGATGATTTCTTTCAATTCACTAAAAGAAGAACCGATTTCACTTCCTTTGCCGGACATGGTTTCCAGCAAAAAATTCGTTTTCATATCAGGTGAAAGGACCTGATTTAACGTATCAGCGATATATTGAATGCCTGTTTCAATACCTTGCCCGACATGTGAACCAGGATGCATGTTGTAAAATTGGTTGGGTGTGTATGCTAGTCGTTTTAAATCATCTATAATAGTATTTAATGCAAATTCACGCGTTTGAGGATCTTTGGAACATGGATTGATGGTATAAGAAGCATGTGCTAAAACAGATTCTACCTGATGCGTTGGCATAGCTGACAAGAAATTTTGAATATCATTCATATCTAATTCTTTGGCTTTTCCACCCCGAGGATTGCGTGTGAAAAATTGGAATGTATTTGCTTGCATATCAACCATTTCCTGTATCATGGCTGTATATCCTTTTGATGCTGAAAGATGTGCGCCGATTTTTAACATGTTATCCTCTTTTATTGCGTTGTAAATTTATTTGGGTTGTTTGTTTTCCTTTGGCCATAGATTTGCTTTTTGACAGGCTTGCTTAGTAATTAAATTTTCTGATTTTTGGATTTGTTCAATACGATAAGTTCTGATACATTCCCATTGTGTTACCGGATATTTGAGGTGCCATTCTATCATAAGCAATGTTTGTTTGTTGCTTAACTTAAATTGAGGGAAATATACCTCATCAAAATATAAATGTGTTCTTGCTACAATACCTTTTGAACGATTGGGAGGTTCGGCTTTATCATCGGAAATTTTAAAATGACATGTGCCGAAAGATGACGGTACAAATCGGGGTAATTGTACAAATTGTTTGTTAGAACGAACTCCATTTACAGAGCCGATAGCCGGATAAAGGTTGTACATGTCAGCCTGCATCAATTTAAATGAACGATTTGTTTTTTCGGCACATCGGCGACCTTTGTACGGTTTCCCTTTGGTCTTGCATAAATCATGACCGTTTGTCCATTCGGATAACATGCTGCCAAAATTTTCTGCCGGCACAATATGTTCATATTCAATACGGTCAGAACGATTCTGCATAATTGTTCTATCAAAAAACAAAGGATACGTTAAAATTTTTTTGTTTTTGGGGTGATAGGTTGCATCACAATAAACCGTTTTAAAATAATCGGTGTAAACATCTTTGAGTAAGAATTGTTTTGCCTTTGAGAAAGAGGTAATTTGGACATTTTGAGCATATGCAAAAACAGATGATAATAAACTGACACTTAATACAAAACAGATAGCACCTTTAACCATTTTAATCCCTTCTTCCAGAAAGGATAAAATATTACGGTATAATTGTCAATAGATTTTGTTATGGGAATGTATCTACGTTATTGACGATATTTTCATTTTGATAATGGCATTCGATAGGGCGAATACCATTTTTGATTTTGTATAAATCAATTTGGTTTAATTGAGATATTTGTCCCAACTGCGTATAACATGTGTTTTCAATTACAGAGCCATTATTGTAAGTTACTTTTGCCAATAATGTTGTGTTTGGATAATAAAAATAGGCTGTTCCATTTATAATGCCTTCTTGATACGGAATGACTGATTGAATTGTCATACCATCGTGATAATATTGTGTTTGTATTCCGTCGGCAAAGCCGTTTAAATATGCTTGCGATAGTTGCAAGTTCCCGTTTTGGTGAAACATTTGACCAGTATTAACGGGAACGCCATTTGAAAATGATTGTTTCATTTTTATATTTGTATTCGGGTAATATGTTTTTAATTCACCGTCAATTTTATCCGATGAATAAGGTATTTCAGCCATTGTGACACCATTTGGATAATAGATTTTTTGAAGACCGTTTCTAACTGAACTAGCATAGGGAATTGATGTAAAGATATTGCCATTTTCGTAAAAAACAAATTGTGTTCCCTGATTGATGTTTGGTGTAGAACCAAAAGAAACCTTGATTCGTCCGTTGGGATAAAAAACTTGATTAAAACTTTGTTTGAAAAGAGAAAAAGAAGGTATATTTCCCAGTAAATTTGACTGTGCCAAATCTTGTTTAAGTGTTTTTAAAATCGGTTCTTGATTTAGGTCAAAAATCAATTCGTTCCCGTATAGTATATCGTATGGAATACATTCGCTGAGAGGTTGAGCAAATGCAAAGTTGTTTAAAAGAAAAACGATTAAAACGATATATTTTTTCATGTATTTAAAATAGGTCGTTAATTTGAATTTTCAAGAACATGTATCTTTGATGATTGTTGAACAATAAGATTATTGACAAATCATATACGGATATGGTACGTTTTTCGATGTTAAAGGATAGCGATATGAAATTAAAGTATGTTATTGTCGGATTAGTTGTTTATACATTTTTTTTATTGGGTTTCTTGCTGATATTTCAATGTATATTTACTCAATCGTCTAAAATGCAACCGAAAGCATACATTACTGTTTGGGATAATCAGATTTTAAAAACTAGTTTTTTATTTCGAGAATTATTAAATGGTTTAGATTATATCGGACATGGGACATATGAGGTTGTGGGGCGTGCCCCTAGATATCAAGAGAGATGTGTCAATGAACATGATTTGAATATTGTGATATGGAAAAGATACAGATTACCTGATGTATGTATGAAGGAACAATCATATCTGTGGCAGATGGAAAGTCCGATTTCAATTGCTGTTCCTCCGTCAAAAGCAGAGAAAGAACATTTTAATAAAATTTTTACGTATCATAAAGCATCAGCAAACGGAAAAAACATTATACATGTTCCGCTTTCATATGATTATAGACGTGTATTAAAAAATTATGATTTAAAATCGAAAGAATATCTTGTTTCTTTAGTGGGCAAATACAGTGAATTACATCACTACAAGTTGCGTCAAACCAGTATTGTATGGTTTTTGAAAAATCATCCGGAGGATATTCGCTTTTTCGGACATGATTGGCAGGGTGTTTTAAAATACCTGTCTGTTTCTGAACAAGAAAAATTTAAAACACAATACGGTGGATATATCCCTGATAAAATTGCAGAAATTTCAAAATCTAAATTTGTTTTGGCATATGAGAATTTTAGATTTGACGATTATGTAACAGAAAAGATATATGATGTTATGGCAGCCGGTTCAGTTCCTATTTATTCCGGCGCCCCCAATATTACAGAGTATGTGCCACAGTCATGCTTTATCGATTTTCATGCATTTCAATCGCATGAAGAACTATATGATTTTTTGGTTAATATGTCGGATGATACATATAATGATTATTTGGATTGTATTAGAGGTTTTATGGCAGAGCCGGAAAGTCACCCTAATCATTATAAAAACGTTGCTCAAATCATTTTGTATCATATGACAGAGTGAAAAAATCTCTGTTTCGTGAGAATAATATATGTTTAATGAGTGTCAGTATATATCCGTATCATAGAAATAGATAATAATTGTGTTTTTATATTCAATAAATGCGATGTTGTCATCAATAACACAAAAGGTTGGAATGAAACAATCATGCGGTTAAATGCACTTTATTTTTGAGACATCAGATTGACAATCTCTGTATAAGAATCCGTTTGACGGGCGTATTCCCAAAATAAGTCACTATATGGAAAAGAATTTTGATGGGGTTTGCTTTCATTCCATGGTTTATAATTAGCAGTGAAATGAATCAATTTGGGTGATCTGAGTTGTGGTTTTTGAAGCAGGATAAATATTTCTGTATTCCAACTGTCCGAGATATAGACGACATCTTCTGAAAACATAGAATTAAGAACATCTTGATCTAAAAATATAAAATTTTCTTTTTTGGCAAGTTTTAATGCTTTTAGATTATAAAGCTAAAATGGCTTGTGTGTTTTTATGTGATATTTTATTTCCTAAAATGACAATTTTGGAAATACGGTTCGGGTTACTGTGTTTTTCAATGGATTTAATAGTTATAGGTATAAATAAAGCATAATTATTGTCAACGGAAAAAGCAATGACAACAGGATGTTTTAATTTGAAAATATATTCAGTTGATGTGTATCCTAAAATACAGAATGTTGTAAATACAAAAACAAATAGTATCTTTTTAATTTTTTGTCTTAAGCGAAAAAGAATATGTTCAAGCATGCCATTTACCGGTTTAAAAGAAAGTTGGTTTATTATACATCAGTATGAGAAGTTAAATCAAGACAAAGATGATAAGTTTTTTACTGCTTTTAAGAAAAATGGCGTATTATACTACAGTCTTCTAAAATAACAGTGATAGGAAGAAAAGACGAGTGCTTGAAATAAGAAAAAATATGCACTGGTTGATGTTGAAGTAGCAATGAGAGAATAAGTGTTTTCTTCATCAGGCTCTCATTTGGAAAAATAAAATTTAGTCTTGTTTTCAAATAAAATCAATTGTAATAAATTTATTCGTATATGAAAAAAAACTTGTTTTTTTGTAAGATTATGTTAAACTAACAATGTTACATTTTGAAAGTATAATAAAAGGAGTACAACATGAGTTCAAAGAAAACAGAAAGTATGCCAAATGGTAATGCGACACTAAAAGAAACAGCAGAATTTGTTGAGCGTGAACCGCAAACAGAGGGTGAAAGAGTTGCTAAAATACTTATGGATGCTGCAACAACAAAATGGAAAGAAAATCAAAATCCGGCTCTCATTTTGGAAAATGATGGTTATACTGATGCAGAAAAAGTGCAAAATTTGTTGTGGCATGGTTCACCGAAAGCAATTGAAATTTTAGATAAAGAATGGAAGTCCGGTCGTCTTCAATGTGATGTTCAAAATATACGGCCTGGGAATAAAGCCGGTTATGAATGGTTAAAAGAACATGGTTTAGATATAACTGGTCAATCTCCGGAGTGGAATAAAAGTTATCTATCTGCCCTGCTGATGCTATCTGGAAATAGTCGTGAAGAAAAAGATCTGGAAGTTATTTTAGCTGTGTTAGAAGATGGGTTCAAATCAGGCAATAAAGAATTTCAGCAAGATTGTCATGAATATTTTTCGAAAAATAAAGAAGCTTTTGAACGTCTTCAACAGCATCATCAGGATCAAAAAAGTTCAAGCACATCAACTCCTTCGAAAAGAAATTTGGGAGAACCTGTCAATTTATGTGATGTTGATGAAGTATCGGTTTCGCCGTTAAGACACACTATAAATAGATAATAACTTATATTTCAATTTATTATCAAAAAAAAGCACTTTTTTAAAAGTGCTTTTTTTGATTTGAGAAATGTTCTTATAACATAAATCAAAAAAGAGAGATAATACCCCATTATTTTATATAATTAACTTCTAAATAAATATACATATTAAGGAGTTTATTGATGAAAATAATTGGATATATCAGAGTTAGTACGGAACAGCAAAATTGTGCTAATCAAAGGTTTGAGATAGAAACTTATTGTAAAAGACAGAATTGGATTGTAAATGAATTTGTTGAGGAAGTTATTTCTTCAGAATTGGATGGTGATAATTTGTGATTTTAAGGCGATAAAATGCCTATTTTATCGCCTTAATACTGATTGTTTTAGTTAAATGTTTTTAGGATAAATAAAATATCAATAATACTTTAATAGTATAATGATTATTATTGTAAAACGTTTTATATATATGGTAGATTAAAAAAGGTAATCTACCGCTCTAGCCGGTGATTTTTTGATTACAAAAAGCCGATAAAATATTTGTTTTATCGGCTTAATACTGTAAATAACGATTGTTTATTTTGTATGCTGTGTTTGAATACGTTTTAATTGCCATGCTTCTAAAACGCTTTGTTTTACTAAACTTAATTCAACTTCTTTTAATTCTGTTTTTGTTTTTAATGTGTTTAAATTGCCCTTAATCTGTCCGTTTGAAACAAGAGTTTTTAGGGCTGCCAAAGCATATGGGTTATCTGAATCCAATAAAATTTGTGCTTCTGTTACGTGGGTTGGTTTGATACCACTAAAATTATAGAAGTAATTGATGATGGATTGGATTGATGGAGCATGTGCTACATATTGTTCAAATTTGTTTGCCATTTGTTGTTTGGCAGCAAATGCCTGATTACCTTTTTCCAATACACCACTTGATGCTATTTGTTGACATAAAGAATTAAACTCATCAAGACGGGAAGAAGAAATACCCCCTCTTTCAATATCTGCATTATTAAAAGTGATACCATATACTCGTTCAAAATAATCAAGTGTATGTTGAATGGCCATGGGATTTCCATGGGTTGTTAATACACCTTTTTGAGCAACACTTCTTAAATCTGCCATTAACGCTGGTTCATAAAATGAAGCCCATAACAAATCACCTGAATCCGATGCCATCATTTGTTTAATGCTTCTACCGGCACTCCATAAATTATCACTGAATTTTTCCAAAGCATGTGCCTCGGCTTCGTATAATTTAATAATAAACATGTATTGTTGTGGAGAAACGCCCTGTAATAAACCTAAGGCGTGATTACGTTGATAGCTGTGTAATAATTCATGAGAAACGGAACAGTACCAATCATTGTCTGACATGCGTTCTGCTTGGCTATCGTTTTTAATAATTACTTTGTTTGTAACCATTGAGTAAGCCGCAACACCCGGAATATTATTGGCAACTGTAAATTGTGTATGCTGTTGGGCTCCTGTAATAATATGGTGTCCGTGTGTGGTGTTGCCGAAGGAGTGTAGTATCTGCCTTAATTGTTTTTTGCGAGATTGCGTTACTGATAAATCATCAATTGAACCTTCCATTTCGGATTTTTTTACAATGTATGCGTCTTCGGCCGGAATAAAGGAATTGGCTGTTGCTAAATACTGTATCCCTGAATCACAGGCAGAAAACAAAATCGGACTTAACGCAGTTGTTAAAAGCAGTTCTTTTTTTAATTTCATATGACCTTCTTTTTATGTTTATGTTTTTGTACAATATTTATATTGTATCCCAAAATATTGTTTTGTCAAGTTAAATTTAAAAAAATGATGAAGGGATGATGTGTAAAAAAATAACTTTTAGAAATCAATATATAAAAAGTGAATTTTGTTACAAACGGATTTTGAAAATAAGAAGCGTTTTGTTGCAAAAAAGTTCAAAAAAAAGTTGTAATTCATCAAAAATTTTGTTATCATTCAGGGAAAAGGAGGTAATATGCCACTGTTAACAGGGGAAGAAAGAATTGCTTTTTTAAGAAAAAAATATCCGACTTTAACACATACCTCATGGAGGGAATTGTCAGAAATTGTTCCGCATCCGAATGTTGATAAACATCATCAACAGATGGGTGATATTGTTTGTGCAACCAGTTCAGATAGTGATTTTTATGCTTTGCGTTGCAATGAACGGCAAGGAATGATAAATTATTCTATTCCTTATCATGATTCTAACGGAATAGTGAATCGGATTTTTATTTTTGAGAAAATGAAGGATACATATTATGAACACATTGTATCATCGGAAAATTTTACTCCTATTGTTTCGGAGAAGGGTGTTTTTAGTGGTGAGTGGGTATCTCATGATGTGATAAAACCTATTTCCGTTAGGGTAGGTAACAATAAGGACATTTTAGAACGAACACCGGCCAAAGTATTTATAATTTCAAATTTAGAACAATTTAGAGCAAAATTAAATGATGATACCTTTGTTAAAGGGGTTAGAAATGCAGGTACTGCTTTGGAAACAATCTTGGAATTGGTCAGAACAGGAATTTTGAAAGAAGCTAATAACTCAGGAGAGTTAATAAATCGACCTTCAAAATTTGCAGAAGATGGTAAAAATATGGCACAAGAGGATACGTCAAAAGATACTCTTTCAGTTACTCGGCAAGCAGTACTAAATGCTAAAAAATTACAACATTAAACAAAGAAAAAGTCTGTTAATTTGCGATTTTGAGTGATTTTTGAAAGTCCAACTATCGGACTCGAGAAAACGCTTGCGGTTAAAAGTAAAAGCCCTCATTTAATTGAGGGCTTTAATACATGGTGCCTCTGGTGAGAATCGGACTCACGACCCCTCCCTTACCAAGGGAGTGCTCTACCACTGAGCCACAGAGGCAATAGGTGTCTTTTACCTAAAAAATACTCCCTTGTCAAGAAATTTTTTTCTTTTAGTGGATTGTTTTTGTTTTGGAGTGCCTTATACGAAAAAAAATGAGGTATTTTACCCATGACTATACAAAAAAACATACTTTTTATCATCATTCATTTGTCAATAAAAAAATATTATCTGTTTTTGATAATCGGTTTAGAATAAAAAAGTTAATTTTATGTTAAAAAAGAGTTGTGTTTTTTGATAATATCGTGTAGAACATGAAAACAGCTGTTTTATTTTTTTAAGGGGCATTTCATGTTGGAAATCAAACGCATCAAAAAATTATTAAATATGTTTTCATCGGATATGGCTATCGATTTGGGTACGGCCAATACGTTGGTTTATGTTCACGGAAAGGGAATTGTTTTAAATGAACCATCAGTTGTAGCCATTGCTGAAATACGGGGAAAGAAACAGGTAATTGCCGTCGGTAATGAAGCAAAACAAATGCTTGGCAGAACGCCAGGGCAGATTCAAGCTATTCGTCCATTAAGGGATGGTGTTATTGCTGATTTTGATGTCGCTGATGAAATGATTAAGCGTTTGGTTTTGAAAGCATTAGGGCATAAAACCATTTCTCGTCCCATTATTGTGATTTGTGTTCCGTCCGGTTCTACTGCTGTTGAACGACGGGCTATTCAAGATGCGGCTGATAATTCTCGGGCAAGAAAGGTCTTTTTAATTGAAGAACCAATGGCTGCTGCTATTGGGGCAGGTTTGCCTGTTCATGAACCATCCGGCAGTATGGTTGTTGATATTGGTGGGGGGACGACAGAGGTTGCCGTTATCAGTTTGGGTGGCATCGTTTATGCCCGCTCTATTCGAGTGGGGGGTGATAAGATGGATGAAGCCATTATCTCCTATATTCGTAAAAATCATAATTTGCTTATTGGTGAAGCAACGGCTGAACGGATAAAAAAGGCTATTGCCGCTGCATCCGTTCCGTTGGAAGGGGAGGGCTTATCCATTCCTGTTAAAGGTCGTGATTTGCTTAACGGTGTTCCTAAAGAAATCAGTGTTTCCGAACGTCAAATTGCCGAAGCATTAACGGAACCTGTTTATCAAATTGTTGAAGCTGTTAAGGTTGCTCTTGAACACATTGATCCGGAATTAGCAGCTGATATTGTTGATAAAGGAATCATGTTGACGGGTGGCGGAGCCTTGTTGCGTCGGTTAGATGAAGTTTTACGGGATGCAACGGGTTTGCCTGTTTCGGTTGCCGAAAATGCGTTGCAATGTGTTGCATTGGGTTGTGGTGAAGCCGTTGAAAAAATCACAAAATTTGAAAATGTATTAACCAGCATGTATTAACTTTTTACTGATGAGTCATAAGTTTTTCAAAATACAGCGGACAAAAACGCAATTAAAACGGTTAGTTCCTGTTCCGTTTGTTATTGGGGGACTTATACTTTTTATTTTAACTGCCATGAATGCACCTGTCATTGTTTCTGTCAAAACAAAATTAATGGCATTCATGGCTCCGATTATTTCCGTGGTTTCTTATCCTGTTCAGTTTGCACAGGATAAAATTGAATCGGTATCTTCTTTTTTGAGTGTTTATGAAGAAAATAAACATCTGAAAAAGGAAAATGAACAACTTAAATCCTGGCAAAAATTGGCATTTAAGTTGGTTGTCGACCAAAAAGAACTATCACGTTTATTGAACTATCAACCGGTTGCACAGGGACGGGAATATGTGGTGCGTATTTTAGCAGATTATAATAGTCCATTTTCACAATCCGTTATTATTAACGGTGGTATGAATATTGGTGTTAAAAAAGGGGATGTTTTGGTTACAAATAATGGTTTATTGGGACATGTCATTGAAGTTGGTTCAACAACTGCTCGTGCTTTGAAGGTAACGGATTTTTATTCACGTTTGCCTGTTTTGGTTGGTACAAAACGAGTTGTTTGTATGCTGATAGGTGATAATTCTATGTATCCAAAATTGATTTCTTTACCGGAAGAAGCACAAATCCAAGTCGGAGATTTTATTATGACATCAGGTAATGCCGGTGTGTATCCGTCGGGTATCCCTATCGGGCGTGTATCGTCTGTTGAAAATGGCGAATACTCTGTTGATTTATTTGAAAAAAGTCAAAATCTTGAATTTGTCAGAGCAATTGATTTTAATTTAAGTGGTTTGTTGCCCAGCGAGTTGCCGTGTCAGTGTGGAGAGAAAAACTGATGTATGTTTTGTTAAAAAAAAATATCATTAGACGGCTTCCTTTTTTATTGGCTTTATTCTTTATTTTGCTGAAAAGTCTGTCATTTGATGTGTTTGGGTTTTCTCAATCATATTTAAGCAATTTGTGGGGTGTTATATTTTATTTTGCTGTTTTTAATGCTAAATTGTTAAATATTGTCATGGTATTTTGTTTAGGCGTGTTTGCTGATTTTTTATTAAGTGTGCCCTTTGGATTGTCTCCTGTTGTATATTGTACAATTTTTTTGATAGGACAGTTAAACAGAGGGCAAATTATAATTCAATCATTCAAAAAACAATGGCTAACATATTCTGTTATCAGTGGTTTCTTGTTTGTTGTCGGATTACTTCTTTTAAAAGGTCTATATAATCATATACCACATTTATATTATTTATTAACAGAATACGTTTCTTTGATTATTTGTTATCCGTTGATTGCCGGTATCTGTGGTTATGTCAACCGTTTGATTGGGAAGTATGAAGTATGAGTACACCATGGAAATATGAACGAATCAGAATTTTACACAAACGTGTACTGGCTCTCATCGGTATTTTTACTTTATTGATAAGTATTTTGGTTATTCGCTTGTTTTATTTGCAAATTATTGAAGGCAATAAGTATCGCCAATTAGCAGAAAAAAACAGGACTTCCCTTCGGTTAACATTACCGACAAGAGGGATTATTTATGACCGAAACGGTGTTCGTTTAGCTGAAAACAATAAAAAATTTCAAGCTGTTTTGATACGAGAGGAAACAAAAAATTATCGTAAGACATTGGATAATTTTCGTCGGCTTATATCGTTGGATGATGAAGAATTTTATCGTATTGAAAAGGAAATGAAACGTAAACGGGCATTTATGCCTATTCGCATTAAGGATAACTTGACGTTTAATGAGGCCGCTTTGGTGCAAATGAATGCCTCTGTTTTAATTGGTATTCATATTGAAGAAGAAACGACTCGTTTGTATCCGTTTAAAGAAGATGTATCACATGTTGTTGGTTATGTATCTTTGTTAACTGAAAAAGACATGGAAAAAGATCCGAATAATCCGTTGTTGGATTTACCTGGGTATCGGATTGGTCGAATAGGGATTGAAGAAGCTTTTCAATCTCGTTTAAAAGGTAAGCCGGGGATGCGAAAAACCGAAATCAATGCATATGGTCGGTCGGTTCGGGTAATGGAGGAAGAAAAATCCCAAAAAGGTCATAATCTGACATTAACGATTGATACGCGATTACAAAAATTTGCTACGGAACGTATGGGAGATGAAGCCGGGGCTGTTGTCGTATTAGATGTGCATACCGGTGAAATTTTAACTATGGTATCAACACCGTCATTTGATTCAAATGTTTTTACGATGCCCATTTCGACAAAAGTTTGGAAGAGCATTATCAATAATGAAAAAAAGCCATTACAAAACAAAGCCATCAACGGTATGTATTCACCCGGATCTATTTTTAAGTTGGTTGTAGCGTTGGCTGGTTTGGAAAGTGGTCATATTACACCACACCGTAAAATATTTTGTTCGGGTCGCTTACAATTTGGTAACCAATATTTTCATTGTTGGAAGCGATATGGACATGCTCATTTAACGATAGAAGAAGCGTTAATGCACTCTTGTGATATTTATTTTTATCAGGTCGCACAGGAAATCGGAGCCGAAAAGATTTTAGAAGTGGCACAGCGATTGGGTTTTGGTGAAGAAACGCAAACATTTCTGACAGGGGAAAAATCAGGATTGCTTCCGTCTGCCGAATGGAAAAAAGCACGTTATAAAGATGACTGGCGTATGGGTGATACACTTAATTTAAGTATCGGACAGGGGTTTTTAATGGCAACACCTCTACAAATGGCACGAGCCGTTGCTCAAATTGCTAATGGTGGTAAAAAATTACGGATAACATTACTAAAAGATGACCATATTAAGTCAACGACCATGGATTTAGGTTTTAATAAAAGACATATTCAAATCATTAAAAACGGCATGAATATGGTTGTCAATAAAAAAGGTGGAACGGCTCATAAAGTGCGATTTGACATAAACGGTCAAAAAATGGCCGGGAAAACAGCCAGTACACAAGTGCGACGTATTTCTATGAAAGAACGCCATTTTGGGGTTATATCACAAGAACAATTACCATGGAAATATCGTGACCATGGCATGTTCGGGGCATTTGCACCGATTTCAAATCCCCGTTATGCAATTGTTGTTGTTGTTGAACATGGTGGGGGTGGTTCCATTTCTGCCGCACCGATTGCATCGGATATTTTGCAGGAAGTATTACGGTTATATCCGACCGAAAATATCATCGGAAGGGATAAATAATATGAGTTTTTTCAAAGAAAGAAATTGTTATTTAAAAAATTATAATTTATCGATTGTTGATAAGATAAAACGATTTAATTATAAATATTTATTCTTAATATGTTGCGTTGTTTTTATTGGTATCGGTGTTTTGTATTCGGCCGCAAACGGACATTGGCAACCTTGGGCCAGTCGGCAATTTGTACGTTTTTTGTTAAGTTTAGGCGTTTTAATTATTGTGTCGTTTATCAATTTAAGAATATGGATGAAATATGCGTACTGGATATACGGAATAGGTATAGTGTTATTGATAGGTGTTTCATTATTCGGACATGTTGGTATGGGGGCTCAACGGTGGTTAAATTTGGGCATTATTAACTTACAACCGTCCGAAGTGATGAAAATCGCCTTAATTTTAGCATTGGCAAAATATTTTCATAGTTCATCGCTATCGGACATTCATTCCATTCAATATATGATACCACCGGCTTTGATGATGATATTGCCCGTTTCATTGATATTGATGCAACCTGATTTAGGAACTGCTCTTATGTTGGTGTTTGCTACGGGTGCTGTTTTTTTTGTTGTCGGAGTACAGGTGTGGAAATTTTTAATTATCTTGGCAACGGTTTCCGGTTGTATTCCGATTTTATGGACGTTTTTGCATGAATATCAAAAGAAACGAGTCTTGACTTTTTTAAATCCCGAAAATGATCCATTAGGAGCAGGGTATCATATTATGCAATCAAAAATTACATTAGGTTCCGGTGGTTTATTCGGTAAAGGTTTTATGGAAAGTACACAAAGCCGCCTTAATTTCTTGCCAGAAAAACAAACGGATTTTATTTTTACGGTATTATCGGAAGAATTTGGCTTTTTTGGTTCGACTTCATTGATTTGTTTGTATTTTATTATTATTTTATACGGATTTTACATTAGTTTTCGGTGTAATAGTTTTTTTGGAAAAGTATTGGCAATTGGATTAACGGTTAATTTTGCTTTATATGTTTTTATAAATATTGGTATGGTTATGGGGTTGTTGCCGGTTGTCGGTGTGCCGTTACCATTGGTTTCTTATGGTGGAACGGCTATGATGACGTTGTTTTTGGGGTTTGGCTTGATTCAATCCGTTTATATCAATCGAGATATGGTTATCGGTCGTCGTGGTTCAATTGAAGATGAATAACAGGAAAATGATATGACACATATAGATACAACATTAGATACAGCATTTCATGCCTATAATCAAAATGATTTTGAAACAGCCGAAGAAATGGTTCGTGAAGTTTTGACAATTTCACCGTCCAATGGTGATGCATTATATTTACTTGGTTTAATTGCGTATCGGTCTAATGCGTTAGAACCGGCGGAAAAATTATTATATGAAGCCGTTAAATTGTATCCCGATTCACAACAATATGCCCTTGCCTTAGCAGGAGTATTACAAAAAGATGGACGATTAGATGAGGCACTTTCTTTCTATGAAAAATATAAAACTAATCCGTTGGTTTTATCGCAAATCGGTTATGTTTATTTACAAAAAGGGCAAAACGATTTTGCTAAAAGTGCTTTTGAAGAAACATTGAAACAAGATGCTTCCTGTTTGAACGCTTTAATAGGTTTAGCATTGATTGAACGGCAAAAAGAAAATCATCATCAGGCTTTATCTATTTTAAATCAAGTCAATCAAGTGGAACATAATAACACGGAGTTGTACTATCAATTGGCTGTTCAAAACAGATTGTGTGGTTATGACAAAGAAGCCCTTAACTGGATAACAAAAGCTTTGAAATTGTATAAAACGGCATCATTTTTAAACGAAAAAGGTTTAATTTTAGAAAATTTAGAATTATATGATACGGCTCAAAAAACGTATGAAGAAGCTATTGAACTTGATTCATACGCACCTGATTCTTTTGCAAATTTGGCCAATTTATATTTAAGACAGGAAAATTATCGTCGAGCAGAAGAATATTATAAAAAGGCGTTAGCATTGGATTTAGATTTTTTGCAGGCACATCATAATTTGGCGATTGCTCTATGCAAGCAAGACAGAAAGGCCGAAGGTTTAGAACATTATCGGTCGGTCTTACTTATCAATCCACATCACATTTCATCTTTATATAATTTGGCCATGATTTTAGAAGAAATGGGCGAATATAGTGAAGCAGCCGGTATTTATTTTAATATTTTAACGTTAAAAGCCCATCCGGAATTGATTGATTTTAGAATTGCCAATACGTTATCTTGTCTGGCAGAGCAGGGTAAAAAAGGATATAAAGAAGCCCTTAATTTTGCCAAAGGTTGGGTAAAACATTTTTCCGACAACGGCGTAGCACAACATGTTTTAAATTCTTTAATACACAATCGGACAGACAAAACATCTTTGAACCAATACGTTCAAACATTATTTGATTCATTTGCTTCAACTTATGATGATACAATGGAGCATTTAGAAGCCTCTGTTTTGAATGAAGCCATTCATGTGATTAATAATTTACCACGCCAAGATTTTAAAAATGTTTTGGATTTGGCTTGTGGTACGGGAAAATTTGGGATGTTGTTCAATCAACCGACACAACAATTGGTCGGGGTTGATATCTCCGAAAAGATGTTAGCAATTGCCTGTCAACGCAATGTTTATACACAGTTAGTTCAGCAGGACGTACACATATATTTAGAAGAAACGGATGAAATATTTGATTTGATCATTGGGATTGAATTAACAAATTATTTACCGGAACTTGAACGTTTGATAAAAGGCGTTTCATATCGATTAAGCGATACAGGATATTTTTTATTGAGTATTGAAAAAAGCGAAAAAGAGGATATATGGCTTTCTTTGCAGGGTCGTTACCAGTATCGGGAAGCATATGTTCGTTCACTGTTGTCAATCCATGGACTGAATGCCACGCAATCCTTTGAAATTGATTTAAGAAAAGAAGGACATGGCACCCAAAAAGGTCTTTTATTTGTTTGTCGCAAACAACATAATAATTAAGAATATGTTGCAGATATAAAAAAGCACCTTATTTGAATGATGAGGAGGCATTATGAAAAAAAGTATTTTGGTTATTATCTGTCTGATTTTGAGTGCATGTACAGCCTCAAAATTACAATTTGATCAGGTTTCATTGCAAGCCATGGTAGGTAAAACACAGACAGATGTTGTTCGAAAATTGGGGCAACCGAATGAACGTTATACCCAAGACGGTACGACGTATTTTGTTTATACGACTCAATACGAAAATTATACGCCGGCAACGTCTGAAACGTACTTTAATCCATCAGAAACAGTCAGTATTGAAGGAGATTATACACCGGTTACATGTACAACGATATTTGAAATTGACAAATCGGTTGTTCAACGGGTTCATACAAATGGTGTTTGTTTGTAAATTTTGCTTGCAATTGAAATTGTGAACGGATATCCTGACCATAAAGTGAAAGGAAAATAAAATGACTACACCGTTGATTTCTGTAATTGTGCCGATTTATAATGTTGAAGAATATTTGTCAGGCTGTCTTGAAAGCATTTTGTCTCAAAATTTTTCGGATTTTGAAATAATTTGTATTGATGATGGTTCAACGGATGAAAGTGGTTCGATTCTTGAAATGTATGCGTCAAAAGACAGTCGCATTCGTACGGTTCATCAGGAAAACAAAGGATTGTCATCTGCTCGTAATGTTGGATTGGATATGGCTCGAGGTGAATATATCGCTTTTTGTGATTCGGACGATTACTATCATCCTGATTTTTTAAAAAAATTATATGAAACGATAACACAGACACAGGCTGATGTTGTGACATGTTCGCTGGTTGCCACACATGAAAAAAATACGGGTCTTTTTCCTGATTTATCACAATTTGATGCAAAAATTGATATCAGTAATAATCCGATAGAAACGTTTTTAACTGGTAAAAAAATACGAACGGGAGTTTGTTTTAAATTGTATCGCCATAGTTCGTTGAAGGAATTAAGATTCATCGATCGTATTTATTTTGAAGATGTTCCATTTACGACAATGTTAATGATGTTTATTCACAAAATTGCAATAACAAATTATCCGTTATACTATTACTATTCTAATCCGTCATCGATTATGAGAACATCTTTTACTGTTCAAAAAATACAAAGTTATGTTCAGTTAATTCGTCATATTGCAACGGAAACAGCAAAGTTAAGGCCGGATTTAGTACCATTGGTTCGCACCAAAGTATTAAACGGTCGATTTAAAATGATGGTCAATCAGGCGATTCGCAAGCAAAAAAACAAACAAGAAAGAATCCATCTTTTTAATGCCATTCAAACACAGGTTAAATCATTGTTTTCAGAAGGAATAATTTCATACGATGGATTAAAATTACATCATCGGTTAACTTTGTTTTTGTTGTTACATTGTAAAACATCAAATCCTGCTCGTTGGGTTATGACAATTTTATAATAGGAATAATTGGTTTGTTGTTGTAGATATTTGAAATTTGAACATCTAAAAACGATTCGTTTTTTGATGTTTTGAATAGTAATTTAAATATAAAAAAAGACTTTTGCAAAACGCTAAAACCTATTCAAAAATAACGTTTAAAAATCAATATATTCTCTTAAAAAAACGTGTCAAAAAAAGGTACGTTATTTTTCCCATATTATGATGCGAAATACCTCTTGTCAACTAAAAAATGTAATCATCTGATTTTTATATTTTTTTTACCTCATTACAAGCACACGTCGTCCATCAAAAAAAAGCGTCAAAAAACCGTACCTTTTTTTGACACGTTTTTTAATGAGAAGGTTTTGATTTTTTGAGATTATTTTAACGGAGGTTTTATGATTCGCAAAGTGCCTTTTTTGAAACAATTTGATGCCAAAACATCAGCAGAGCAAGGACGTAGCATGGTTGAAATCTTGGGTGTTTTGGCTGTGATGGGGGTCTTATCAGCCGGTGGGATTTATGGGTATTCTTTTGCTATGGATAAGTATCGGGCAAACGACATTGTGTATGAAGTCAATCTGCGTGCGAATGATATCTGGCATAAATATCAGGAAATGCCTTTGCCCGAACCGAGCGAAGATGGCACGGATTTCGATGAATTTCCGGATACAACGGGAACGGGTTATCCGATTTATATGACCTCTCACCCTGATGTTGCTTTTAAAACGTATGTTGAAGGTGTTTCTTCCCGTGTGTGTAAAAATGTTGTGAACATGAACTTAAACGGTGTTATTCAAGGCATACAATTTGTGCAGGTTGCCCAAGGGGACGGGGATTTCGTTAAATATACAGGTTCTGCTTCTATCTGTGGGGAAGATGAAACAGACAATACAATCGTTTTTACATCGTTTATTGATTCGGATACAGAAAAATCAGATGATAATCAAAATCAACATTGTGTTGAAGAAGAAGATTGTGTTGGTTTATGTTCCCCTTATACCTGCGATAACAATATGACATGTCGTGATAAATGTTATGGGCTTGATGATACACCATATTGCTATGATGATGGAGCAGGCGGACAATGTGTTGCTTGTACCAAAAATGAACATTGTGCCGATTATGGGGATAATTACGTTTGTAATACGGCAGAACATACGTGTCAACCCGTTCGGCAATGTGTTGCAGGGGAATATCGTGCGAAAAGTGGTGCGTGTATTCCGTGTAGTGATATTAACGCTGTTGAAATCAGTTTAGAAAAGTACAGTAATTTGTCGTTAAGCATTGAAGATGATACCACGGGTCAGGAACAATGTAACGCTTGT
>JAZTVX010000064.1:0-2069 GCA_045635565.1 Alphaproteobacteria bacterium | reverse complement strand
AACATCAACGCCGTTTTGTTTTGATGATGATAATGGTGGCGTTTGTGTGGAATGTTTGGCCAATAAAGATTGTCCGAATGAACAAATTTGTGATGTGACAACACACAAATGTGTTGTTTTACCCGAAACTTGTGGCGAGGGTGACCGCTATGGCAAAGAATATCGAACAGCGAACGGGTCATGTGTTCAATGCACATTTCAATCCAATATGATTTTACAAAATGCTTCGGATAATGACGGTATTTTTGAAAAACAGGTTGGTAGTACAACAATTAAAGATACACGTAGTGGCATTGATATGTGTAATGCGTGTAATAACGGTAAACGGGTTGCACAAATCGGGGAAGGGGAAGATCAAATTACCTATTGTGCGATGACATGTATCAAAGGGAAGGAATTTTTAACCACACAATATGGTTGCTTGCCGTGTTCGGGTAAATCGGATAAAGTCGCTAATCACGGAGCAATTCACGTTCAAACGGATTTGGAAACATATGGAAATTGGGCGTTATTAACCATATCGGATGATGAACAGGCACGTATATTATGTAATGCCTGTGGCAATCGCATGTTGTATAAAAATAATTCAAGATGTGTGTTAAATGATTGTCCGAGTGGTTATTTTAAAGCAGACGGAATTTGTCGAACATGTGAAATCAATAAGGTTAACAATGCTGATTGTTATAGCGGGAATTGGCCGTATTGCTATGATGTGTATGGTACGATGAATGATTATGCTCCAAAAAAATTCAAAGATATATGGACAGCAGAATGTACAAGATGTCCCAGAAAAGAGGTTCAACATGTCAAAAGTTGGACAGGAGCGTTGATACCCATCTGTACAACAAAATGTAATGCAAATGAATTTGTTGATGGTAAAGGTACATGTTATCCGTGTAATTCTCCGGCAATTGTTGCATTGGGTATTAACGGTGGCGATGGTACCGTTGAAAATATTGAACGGTGTAAAGCTTGTAAAGATGAAAAGGGACAACCAAACAGAAAATATACTTCCGGAAACTGCGTATTAGATGTGGATGTTTGTCCGGCTGGTTATTTTATGGGCAAGAATAAGATTTGTTATCCGTGTGATACAAAAGGACCTGTTGAAATTGCAAGTGATACAGCATCCGGTTGTACCAGATGCAATACAGCTGATGAAACACAAGGATATACAGATGTAAAAAAACGCTGGATTGATACACGAGATAATAAGTTGTATTGCTATAATGATTGTGGTGAAGGATATATGCAACATGTTACGGATGGAACATGTAAAAAATGCAGCAATCTCGGGTCGTCATATCAGATTTTATATGAGTATATTCCCCTTTCGCAGGCTTTTATTGACATGTGTGCAGCATGTAGTACGGATACAAAAACATATTCTCTTGAAAACAGTTCAAAAAATATGTTTTGTTCTTTGACAACATGTCCGACAAATACATTCCGAGTTGCAAACGGTTGGTGTAATAGTTGTTCGGAAACATCAGGTCCGGATGGTTTTTCAACAAAAGTAGATAGTCAAAAAGATTGTCAAGCTTGTTCCAATCGTATGTATGCTAATGGGGTTTGTCTTTTATATAAACCGGGGGAAAGTGGTGTTTGTAATAGCGATAGTCCCGATCCCGAACATTTCCCAAATTATACAGCAGGTATCGGTAAATTATATCGGGATAATGCATGGAAATGTCGTTCCTGCACGGCAGATGCCAGTTATAAATCAACAAAAGAAGAATGTCAATCTTGTGGTGATTTGCGTCAATATAATGAAACGGATTCATATTGTATGAAAGCCGGTTGTGAACAAACGGTCACGTTTTTAGCATCAAATAATCGATGTACAGCCTGTACGATAGAAACGGCTGTTGAAATTGCCAATGAAACAGATTCAAAACAATTGTGTTTGTCTTGTGGAAATCGTCGAGTTATGCAAATAAATGATGAAACGTATGCGTGTGCGTTGATATGTGGTGATGATGAATGGCAAACAATCGGTGGCGAATGTCGAGTTGGTACATCGGACATTGATAATGAAATCGGTATAGATACAGCATCTGTAACCATGT
>JAZTVX010000063.1:0-10771 GCA_045635565.1 Alphaproteobacteria bacterium | reverse complement strand
AAACCATCTGATTCAACACATTCATCAGCCGTTTCGCCACAAATCGTATTGCCTCCACAACACCACCGACGTTCATCTAGCCAACATTCGCTTTCTGTTTCCGTATCACAAATCGGATTGCAAAATGTGTGAGAGACATTGGGTTCTTTTCCATCAGGACAATCATAACAGGTGCCCGTTTCGGCATGGCAATATCCCCTTGTCGAATCGGCACAATCATCATTCGTTTCGCAATCTTTACCGGGGGCTCGGGTTCCTTCAAACGCAAAAATAATATCAAGTGGTTCGGTAGGACATTGCCTTAAAAGGGTTACATTGGTTTCTTCGAGTTCTACCTGTTGATAAAAAGATAACGCATCATTGTTGCCTAACTGCATGAGCATTTGACACATTTCTTTATCAACATCGGCAACCAGAACAAAGGTATCTCCGTCTTCATCTTTTCCCGTGAACATATCGTATCCACATTTTGGCGTAAAATTGACCGGTATCCAGTTTGTTTCTTCGGCACTTTCTCGCCCTTGTTGATTCGCATAAGCCAGATGGGCTTCTTGGACCAATAAATTAGCCGTATATTTTTTCATGGCATAAATATAACCGTAAATCCCACCGGCCGATAAAACCCCTATCACAGCCAAAACACCAAGGATTTCAACCATACTGCGACCTTGTTCGGCTGATTTTTTGGTTTGTTTGTTTTTAAAAAAAAGTTGAATATTTTGTGTACTTTTATGCAAAAAACAACTCAAAAAAGGGACATTGAAAATCATAAAACCTCCGTTAAAATAAATATTTATAATCAATATATTATCTTAAAAAAACGTGTCAAAAAAAGGTACGTTTTTTTGACGCTTTTTTTTGATGGACGTATTGGTTTTTTTTGAATGTGAAAAATACATAAAAATCAAATGATTGCATTTTTTTGTTGACAATAGTATAGATACCTCGTAATATGGGAAAAATAACGTACCTTTTTTTGACACGTTTTTTTAAGGGAATATATTGATTTTTTTATATTATTTTTAAGCAGGTTTTGCTATTTTGCAAAAGCCTTTTTTTTATATCAAAACAGGAAGTTAAACAAAAAAAAGTAAAGTGCTTAATTGTTTTTTATCGAAAGATATTTTATGGTATATAAAAAGAAAACCGCCGAATGGCGGTTCTTTTATTTATTGTTTTTGACGTTCTTTTTCTAATTGAATAAAACGATTACGTTGTCTTTCAAGTAATTCTGCCAAAACCTGTTCATCCGGTGCACCGTTTTTAAAGGCTTCGGAACGTTCTTTAATTTGTTGTTCAACGGCTTGATTGTATTTTTCTTCCCAAGTTAATTCTTGTTTTTGTGGTTCGGCTTGTTTTTGTTCTTCCTGTGCATAAGAAACAGAAGAAAAAGCCAATGCCAAGCCAATCATTTTGCTTGTCAAATTTTTCATGTCTTCTCCTTTTTTTGAAGTCTATGTTATATACCCATCGCACAAAAATGTCAATATTTTTTTATTTTAAGTCAAAAAAAACACACTAAATATATTTTTCTTTGATAAAACAATCTAAAAAGGCACAACAACCTTCATAAATATCCCAATAAGTTTCATCAAAATTGCCTGTGTACCAAGGGTCTTTTATGTTACGAGGATTATCACTAAAATCAAGTAATTTATAAATTTTATTTTGCGTATCGTTCCCCAGAATAGATTTTATATCGGCAATATTTTGATCATCCATTGCCAAAATATAGTCAAATCGATTGTAATCTGCACTTGTTAATTGTCTGGAAATATGTTCTTCAAACGGAATGTGCATTTGTCGCAGGATTGTTTTGGTACCATGGTGAATACCTGCCCGACATAAAGCATTGTAACCTTCTGTTCCTGCAGAATCTACCCTAAATAAATGGGAAAGTTTTTTTTCTTCCAATAAATGTTTAAAAACAAATTCAGCCATAGGTGACCGACAGATGTTACCTAAACACACAAAAAGTACGTTTGTTTTATCTTGCATCATTTACTTCTTTTGAAACCATGGTTTGGGATTGATTGCTTGACCTTTATGGCGTATTTCCATATATAAACGCCCTTTCCCCGATTTTAATCGACCGACCGGCTCTCCGGCTAAAACATTTTGCCCTTCAGAAACATTGATATTTTCCATACCTGCCAATAACGTTAAATAATCATCTCCGTTATCAACAATCAATAATTGTCCATAACTTTTAAACGGACCGGAAAACAAAACATTGCCATGATATGGGTTAATAACAACACTACCACCTTTTGTTTCAATCGATAATCCTTTGGCATGCAATCCGGCACTGGTAATATCATTAAATTCTTCAACAATTTTCCCATGAACCGGATAAGGTAATGACCCTTTTGCTTTTTTAAATGAACCTTTAGGTAAAGAAACTTCACCACTTTCAGGTGTTTCTTCATACCTATTCTGTTGTGCCAACCGTTTTTTTTCTTCTGCTTTCCGACGGGCTTCCTCTGCGGCCCGTTTTTTTCGCTCTGCTTCCAATTTTTCCAATAATTCCTTTAAATCTTTGGCTTGATTAGCAAGTGTTACCATCCGTTTTTTTGATTTGCGATGTGTGGCATCATATTGAGCCTGCAAAAGAGATTTTTGCCGTATCAACTTGTTCATTTGTGTTGTTCGTTCATTGAGTTGTGCTTGTGTTGTTTTGACTTTCGTGGCTTGTTTTTCAATTTTATCTTTCGTTTCGGACAGTTCAGCCAAATCTTTTAAAAACTGTTGATTCATGGTTTGAACAACCGGTAACGCATAGTTAAACAACAATCGACTGCGTAAGTGCATAATCGGTGTTTGCGGTTCTAATAAAACAACTTCACTCGGACGTAACGCCAATGTTTGAAGTGCCGTCACAACTCCGACCATTTGCTTATCCGTTAAGGATAATTGCTTGTTAATATCTGCTTCTTTTTGCTTTAAATTTTCTAAACGTGTTTTCAGTTTTTCAAGCAAATCTTCTTTTTCTTGTACAGCCTTGGCAGAACGAACCATTTGTTGTTGCACATTTTTAATTTCTCCTGCCAATTTAGATGATTTTCTTTCGGCATCTTGTTGTGTCTTGCGTTCCTGACGTAATTGTTCTTCAATACGACGCAAATCATCTTGGGTCGGCGTTGCATGAGCAACACCGACACCTAAACAAATAAGACATAAAATAATTATACCGAAAATACGCATGGGATTTACTTATGCTTTTGTTGTCAGTAACGACGTACCTGTCATCTCCGACGGTTGAGGCAAATCTAACAACGCCAATAACGTCGGTGCAACATCACATAAACGACCTTCTTTTAAGCCGACATGTTCAGGACCGTTAACCAATACGGCTTGAACCGGTGTGTTGGTATGAGCCGTATATGGTGCCCCCGTTTCATCATCAACCATGCGTTCAGCATTACCATGGTCTGCCGTAATGAATAATAATCCACCTTTGGCTTTGACAGCATCAACAACTCGGCCGACACAAGAATCAACGGCTTCAACTGCTTTGACAGCAGCGTCCATAATACCGGTATGTCCAACCATATCCCCATTTGCATAATTAACAATAATAACATCAAATGTATCACTGTTAATGGCTTCAACCAATTTATCCGTTACTTCGTAAGCAGACATTTCCGGTTTTAAATCATATGTTGCAACTTTGGGCGACGCAATTAAAATGCGTTCTTCTCCGTCAAATAATGTTTCTTTTCCACCGTTAAAAAAGAATGTTACATGTGCGTATTTTTCCGTTTCAGCAATACGTAATTGTTTCAAACCGGCTTTGGAAATCACTTCACCAAAGATATTCACTAAATCTTCCGGTGGAAACAAAACATTTAACCATTGATTATGTTCAACGGAATATTCTGTCATGGCAACAGCATCAACAAAATGAACTTTGCGAGAACGATTCGATAAATTGAAATCCGATTGCAATAAAATACGAGTGATTTCACGAGCCCTATCTGAACGATAGTTAGCCATGATTAAACCATCATTATCATGCATGCCATCATAATTGCCAATGACACATGGAATAATAAATTCATCAAAAACATTTTCATCATATGAATGTTGAATCGCTTCTTCAGCCGTTTGATAACGAATACCTTTGGCATTAACCAATGCTTCATAAGCTAATTCAATCCGTTCCCAACGATTATCCCGATCCATAGCATAGTAACGACCGGAAATCGTCGCAATTTTCACATGTTTCATATGCTGAATGGATTTTTCCAAATCAATGACGAAATTTTTACCTGAATCCGGTGCCGTATCACGACCGTCCATAAACCCATGAATAGCAACATCAATACCGGCATCATTTAAAATTTGTGCCAACGCAACAATATGACTTTGTTGAGCATGAACACCACCCGTTCCGAGTAATCCCATTAAATGACAAACACCTTTTGTTTGTGTTAATTTATCAATTAAGTTTAATAAAACAGGATTTGTGTTCAATGTTTTGGTTTCAATGGCTTGGTCAATTTTCGGCAAATCCTGCATAACAATACGACCAGCCCCCAGATTGGTATGCCCGACTTCCGAATTACCCATTTGACCATTCGGCAAACCAACATCCAGTCCGGATGTTTTAAGCATTGTTGTCGGATATTGTTTAATTAAATCATGCCAAACAGGCGTATGCCCCATTTCAATGGCGTTATTATTTTTTTCTTGACGATAACCCCAACCATCCAAGATACATAAAACAATTGGTTTTTGTCGTGTCATGTTGATTTCCTTTCATTATTTGAAATGTTTGTAAAATAAAAAATACTTCCGATGATTTAGATAGGCACATTATAGGATAATTTTTATAAAAAGTGTAATAATTTTTTGCTTTTTTGATAAAAAAAGATAAAATAGTCTTATGATTATTCTTAAAATGGTAAGGAATTGACTATGATCTCTCGTCCAAAAGCGAAAAAACAATGGCTTTTTTCGGTTTGCGTTTATATCGTATGGATAACTCTTGTTGTCATGTTGCGAGAAATGACCTCCATTCCACCGATTATTGCCTACTTTTTTTTGATATTTGCCATTGTCCCATTGGTTATTTTTGATTATCGTTTAGCACGGGCAAAACAACTAGGGTTAGCTCAAACCGTGCGTCACAAAACAAAAGAATTATCGGCAGAATTGGCTCGAACAGCCGAAGCCCACCGTATGCAAAGCGAATTTTTAGCCCATATGAGTCACGAATTGCGAACACCTTTGAATGCAATTATGGGATTTTCTGCGGCAACGGCTCGGGAAGCATTCGGTCCGATTGATAATGCTGTTTATAAAGAATATGCCGAATATATTTATCAAAGTGGCTCCCACTTATTAGCCGTAATTAACGATATTTTAGATTTATCCAAAATGAATGCCGGACAAATGAAAACACATTGTCACTGGATACATTTAATTGAACTGGTCAATGATTCGTTACAAATGACCATTGCTTATCCGGGACGCCCCGAACGACAAATTGAAATTCTGAATGACTTATCGGGCATTGAATTATTTGTAGATAGACAATTGATACGTCAAGTCCTCTTGAATATTCTGTCTAATGCCATTAAATTTACGCAAGCGGGTGGACACATTTCTATTCGTGCCGATGTAATGGATACGGGAAATATTGATATTACGATTGCTGATGACGGTATAGGTATTCCGACCGATAAAATAGATTATATTCTCCGACCGTTCACACAAATTGAAAATATGATGACTAAAACGCATCAAGGAACAGGTTTGGGATTAACGTTAAGTGCTAAAATCATGCAATTGCATAACGGTGTATTAAAAGTGGAAAGCATTGAAAACGAAGGAACAACAATTCACTTAATATTTCCATCAGGCAGTTTGAGAAACTCACAAATGTCCATTCCCGATATGGGAGGATAGATGGTCACAAAGAAAAAAGAAAAACAAAGGAACAATGCTTCGGCACGTTGGACACGCCAATACTTGCTTCAAGCCACACAAGATATACAAGACGAATTATGGGCATTTGAAAATCAAAACGTTATATCAACACATATGACAAAACATTTACGTTCAAGTGGTGTTGTTCCGTTATGGGAACAATTGTCAATACGTCATCATTTATCATCGGAAAAAAGAATTTACGATTCATTGATGTTAACCGATGTGCGTTGCAGTATGGAACAAGGTGAATTTATTTGCTTATATCAACCACAATGGTGTATTAAAACAGGACGTTTAATTGCTATTGAAACAGATTTCAGGTGGCAACACCCAATTAAAGGATTGATGGGAACGGACTTTTTCTTGCCATTTTTTGAAGAACATCATCTGACGGAAGATTTATTGCTCATTCTGATTGAGCGTATTTTAACCGACAGGGAACAGATACATTCTACCGGCATTGATTCGTTTTCAACCATCTTGAAATTTTCTTCTGTTCAGTTGGAAACACCTTATTTAGCACAATTGATTTTACAATATTTAAAAAAAGAAAATATTTCTCCCGACATTATTGAATGTCAACTCAATGACCGTCAATTTGTCAAAAACACTGCTGTATTACGACAAAATTTAATGCTATTTCATCAGGAGGGTATCGCATTATCATTAGGTAAATTCGGTTCAGGTTATTCGGGATATCCCTATTTGCAGGAATTTCATTTTCATAAAATTAAACTTGAAAAAAATTATGTCATCGATGTTTTTCAAAATCCACGTTCTCAAATGATTATTCAATCTGTTATCAATATGGCACATATGTTAAAAGCAACTGCTGTAATTGACGGTGTTAACGATGTACAAACGTTAAAATGGCTACAAATGATTGATTGTGATATGGCACAGGGTTGTTATATCGGAGGTTTCATGTTCCTTGAAGATTTAGTTGACTTTTTGACAGAATATCGTAAAATACAAGACAATGGAAAAAAGGCGATAATGGATTTTTGGCAACAAAAAGCAAAAAAAATTATTCATCTGTCGCCAGATTGTTAACTTTAATTGATTTAAGGATACAGATAAGATGGAATACATTCACAAACCTGAATTGCTTTTGCCTGCCGGTTCGCTTAACAGATTAAAAACGGCTTTTTTATACGGGGCTGATGCCGTTTATGCCGGCATGCCCGGTGTTTGTTTGCGTAATAAAATTTCTTTTACACCGGAGGAATTAAAACAAGGAATTGATTATGCTCACAATATCGGCAAAAAGGTTTATTTAACTGTCAATTTATTTACACACAATCATGATATTGAACGGGTTAAAAATTTTATTCTTTTGTTAAATGACTTAAATCCAGATGGTGTCATTGTTGCTGACCCTGGTGTTTTTTCCGAAATTAAAAGATTAGCCCCTCAAATTCCGTTACATATTTCGACACAAGCAAACGTCTGTTCGGCATTAACGGTACAATTTTGGCAAAATCAAGGGGCTTCTTTATGTGTTTTGGGACGGGAAGTTCCGTTAAATGAGATTCGGGAAATACGTCAAATGTGTCCGGATATTAAATTGGAAACATTTGTTCATGGTGCATTATGCGTCAGTTACTCCGGACGTTGTTTACTATCAAATTTTATGACGGGACGAAGTGCTAATAAAGGTAACTGTGCTCACGCTTGTCGTTGGAAATATAAAACATACGTTTCGTCTGAAATAACGGATGAAGATGCTCTGTCACAGGAACGTTATTATATTGAAGAAGAAACACGCCCACATGAACTGATGCAAATCGATGAAGATGAACACGGAACATACATCATGAATTCGCGAGATTTATGTTGGTTACCCCGATTAAATGATTTATTGCCCATCGGTATCGATTCGTTCAAAATTGAAGGTCGAAACAAATCTGAATATTATGCCGCCATTACAGCAAGAACATATCGCCAAGCTATTGATGATTGGTTTAACAATCCCGATACATGGCAACCGGATAAATATATGCAGGAAATTGAAACTCTACAATCTCGAGGTTACACAGTCGGCTTTTTAGATGGAAATGCGGGTCCTGAAGCACATAATTACGACGTATCTGCCAGTGCCGGAAAATGGCGGTTTGCCGGTGTTGTTCGTGGATGGCGTGATAATCGTCTGATTATGGAGGTAAAACATAAAATTGTTAAAGGTATGTGTCTTGAATTTTTATCACCATATCAATTTGAACCGATTCGATTGATTGTTGATAAATTTTATGATGCTTCTTCAGGGGTAACGGTTGAAACATTGTCTTCCGGTCGTTTAGGGCAAGCCATTGAAATACCCGTTGATACACAAACAATTCAAAAATTACCGATATTAAGCGTTGTTCGAACACGCATTGCAACGGAAGGCTAACCACTTATTTATCTGCTTTTTTTCTTGATTTATCCTGTGATATACGTATAATGTTATTCACAGGATAATTTTATTGAGTTGTTTTTAAGGAGTTTTTATGAAAAATAAAATATTAGCCATGGTTTTATTTGGCACGGCTGGACTAATTTCAACAGCACAAGCAGAATATATTTTAAATCCGAACCATCAATTAAAAATTGGGGTCGGTGGTTATGCCCGTATTTATACCGGCAAAATGGAAAGTTATCAATACAATAATATTTTCAAGGCTGAGCCTGTCATAACAGCACAATACGAGTTAACGGACACGTTGGCATTAAAAGGTAAATTTGCTTACCGAATTGTTCGCAATGATCGGTTTGCAGATAGAAAAACATCAAAGGTCTATGATGCCTTTATTACTCTTGATTCCAAAAAAGCAGGTAAATTAGATGTCGGTAAATTACGTAGTGTTGCGTATTTGCTTCATCAAGGTTCTGTTGATGTCAGTTGTTTAGATGTCGAAGATTCTGATATTTCTTATTTTTATCAAAAACCAAAAGATTTTTATGCCCCGATGATGACCTACTTATATACAGATTCACGAGATCCGAAAATCAACTACACAACACCGGATATCGGGGGTTTTAAAGCAGGTCTTACCGTTGTGCAATCTGAAGACAAAAAAGCGGATTCAATTGCTCCACAAGAGGTTAAGGTTGACCATGGAAAGGGTATCTTAGGGGGTATTCAATACAAACAAAACTTAAATGAAGATTTATGGGTTGCTTTATCAGGTGGTTTAGCATTCTATCAAAACAATCGTTTTTATGTGCAAGACAATCATGTTGATGCAAATCATCGTGAATATAGTTTAGGTAGTAAAATCGGTTATCAGGGATTAACGGTTGGAATGTCTTATCGTCGTTTAATGTTCCCAGATAAGGTATCATTAAAAGATTCCAGTGCTGTCAGTATGGGGATTGCTTACGAATTAAATAAATATGCCGTTTCATTGTCGTGGTTACATTCACAAGCCGAATTTGTTGAAAAAGATAAATATAATCACATTATGTTATCGAACAGATATAAATTTAACAAATATGTTGAAGGGTATTTGTCCGGTGGCCAGGTTGAATTTCGTTCAAATCAGAAGCGAGATCATAAGTCATTGTTTGGCATTATGGGAATTCAGTTAAAAATCTAATTTTATCTACTTGAATCAAAATAATATACAACGTATATAAAGACAGATTGAATTATTGAAAGGAATAATAAAGTGAGTTTATTAACACAAGAAAACCCCTTTAAAAGATATGTACAAAACGGACGTGGTATTGGATTGAAAGTTGTTGTTTTGTTGAGTCTTCTTATCAGTTTTTTAATGTGTATCGGTGGTGTTTTTATTATTAAAAGTTTGTTTCAAGAACAATCGAATACCTTTATTGAAACATTACCGACTATTGAATTTAAAAACGGAAAAATTATTGCCCCGATATACGATAATGAAATTTGGGATATATCGGATATGGACGAAACAGCACCGGATAATTTTCGTATTATTGCCAACACAGCCGTTGATGATGTTGATTCAATTCCTGAAAAAACAGATATTTATATTACAGCGAAAAAATTATATTTTGCCAATCGATTTACGAAACGTGTTATACCGTTTCCTGCTGATTGGAATGGAATTGTAACACATGATACGATACAATCAGTCATCAATACAATGTTATGGATATGCTTTATAACATTAGCATTGATATTTTTTATCGTCAGCACGCTATTTTTCTTATTGGCATTATTACCGGTTATGATATTAGGTCTGCTAATTAATCGTTCTTTACCGACAGATGCATGGTGTCGGGCATTTGCATGGCCATGGGCAGTTATGTGGAATCTTTCTCTTGTAGGTGTCGTTAGTGGTCTTTTTTATATTCCATTAAAGTATATATTTATTATATCGATGTTGTTGGCATGGATTTTAGGAGCCTCAATTACCAGCAAAAATACAATAGCACCATCGGAAGATATAAAGTTACCTTCTTAAATATTGGATTATGTATTTTAAAGGCAGTTCAATTGAACTGCCTTTTTTATAGATAGTTATTTTTGAGGAACATATAAAACACAAAAACACTTCAATATCCTCCTGATTGATTACAATACACTCTGCCCGTATTGGTATCTTTCGTTGGTGTTCGTGAGGCATTGCGACATAATTGAGCCGATAATTCATCAATACCGATTTCATTATTGCCGACATCAGTATCTGAACTCCAACAATCACCGTTGATATCCTGCCATTCTTCCGAATCACATGTTGGAACACAGTATTGTTTTTCATCAACGGTTGTCATGATACGACGGTTACAGGAATTGCACAATAAGGTAGCATCTTGTCCTGTCGTTTCCACTTTAACAGCACTCGTTGAACAACTGGTGCAACCTGTCGGCGTT
>JAZTVX010000062.1:0-1511 GCA_045635565.1 Alphaproteobacteria bacterium | reverse complement strand
AGTGTGGAGCGAAAAACGAAAAGTGCGGTGGGCGTTCATTTGGTGTTAATTTCGTGTTAATTTATTTGTACGAATGGAGTGACAGATGTTAATACCTTTTGAACATCATTCAAACGGAAGGCGAATAGAGGTCGAAATTTGGGTCGAAATGCTCCAAAAACAAGCTCAAAAACGACCACAATAGCGCATCGAACAATCACTTGACGGACATACGACACAGGGGCGCAAAATAAGCCTTCGGAAGCCACAAAAATAATTAAATAGGGAAATACTTACGGAGGTAAGGAAATTGCTCTAAAATGGGCAAAAACAATAAATTAGCGGATGTTTATCCGCTTTTTTTATGCCCATATATGAGGTTGGCGAACTACATACTTAAACAAGGGTGCAGAGGGGTGTATATAAATGGCGTACGCATATATAAGCATACGAAAAAGAGCATTTTCGTGAGGTCACGAAAATGATGTTATGTAGGTAGAGAAAATAGGTGGAAAATATGCCTAAATAGGTGGATTTTTAGGGATAAAACCGTAAAACGAAAGGTACATAAAACCGTACTTTTCGTTTTGTAAGAAAATCGCATTGGAGTGACAAATGGAGTGACAAATGGAGTGACAGAATTTGGAAAAAAGGGGTATGATAAAACACCCCCTTTGTACCCTCTATATGGCTTATGAATACCCGAACGTAACGAAAAAAGCACGAATAATTTGCCCAAAATATCACGAATAACACCCCTTATGTACCTTTTTTTACAAGTAAATTTTTTATAAACTAAACAATATTAGTTATTTACGGCAATTTTAAGCGAAAAACACAAAAAAAATATAAGCAACGGGAAATATCAGGCTTATTTATTAGTTATTATGCGTATTTGCGATAGTATCTATTAGTTTATCTATTTGTTCTTGTTGTTTACGAATGATTTCGATTAAATCTGCATTGTTTGTGCCAGCTTTAGACGATTCGATGTGTTCCTGTGACTTTTGAGAGCCTATGTGCCCTACATTAACTCCATTGTTGATGTTCTGCTCCGCTGTGTCTTTAATGTCTGATTTGAGCATAGGTCCTTGATCACGGAGCAACCATTCTGCTGAAACATCAGGGAATTGCTCACAAAAACGAATCAATGACGCTCCATTTAGTTCAGATTTTAGACTTTCGCCCACAAAATTCGACTTTGAGACCCCTATTTTTCGGGCTAAATCAGCCTTTGTTAGTTCAAAAAATTGTGCACAATACAATAATTTCTCCTTCAAATTTACCATAAAGTTCAATATTTTTACCTGAAAAGTTATAAAAATTCAACTTTTTAGTGATTTTTCTGTTCAAAAATTTTGTCGGTTCAAAATTTATTACTACCTTTGCAACGCATTTCCAAATAGGAAAAGCGCACAAAGGTAGTAAATTTTAACGATATGAGCAAGAGATTAGTATTAAAAAACAGAGGAGACAAGGCGAAAATAGCCAAAATTTTGAACACTGATGCACGAAATGTGTACAATGCGTTG
>JAZTVX010000061.1:0-34140 GCA_045635565.1 Alphaproteobacteria bacterium | reverse complement strand
CCAGATATCATTGGCACGCAGATTGACTTCATACACAATATCGTTTGCCCGATATTTATCCATAGCAAAAGAATACCCATAAATCCCACCGGCTGATAAGACCCCCATCACAGCCAAAACACCCAAGATTTCAACCATACTGCGGCCATATTCTTGTGTTTTTTGTGTATAAAATTGTTTCAAAAAAGGCACTTTGCGAATCATAAAACCTCCTTAAAAATAAACATTTATTCTCAATACCTTGTCAACGAAAAACGCGTCAAAAAAAGGTACGTTTTTTTGACGCTTTTTTTTGATGGACGACGTGTGTTTGTAATGGGGTAAAAAAGATATAAAAATCAGATGATTGTATTTTTTAGTTGACAAGAGGTATTTTGCATCATAGTATGGGAAAAATAACGTACCTTTTTTTGACACGTTTTTTAAAGAGAATATATTGATTTTTAACCGTTATTTTTAAATAGGTTTTATCGTTTAGCAAAAGCCTTTTTTAATACAATTTTTGCATATTTTTGATATAAAAATATCATTTATTTTTCGTTATAAAAGATTGCTTTATCACACCGTTTCTCACAAAGGCAATAAAAAAACTCATGTTATCGTTACAGGAACATTTCAATAGTGTACTTCTTATCCAAAAAAATCTGCTCATTTAAAAAAAAACTTATCTCACAAATATCATAAACATATATCTTATCGAATCATCATGAAAACATGAAATATCTACGCAAAGAATATGCGTTATATCTTTTCAAAATCTAAAATATCAAAAAATAAATACTTGTTTTAAAAACATTGAATTTGTTACAAACTGAATACAAGAATAAAAGAAATATATATTTCTTTTGTATTCTTACTAATTCATAACCATATCCAAATAAACAAAAAAACCGCCGCATCAGCGACGGTTCTTTTAATGGAAAAAGTTATTATTCAGCTTTTGCTTCTTCTACTTTAGCCGTTTTTTTGACTTTTTCAGCAACAGGAGCATCAGTTGCAACTTCTACAACTTGACCTGAATCCTTACCTTTAGCCGTAACATCACGATCAACCAATTCAATGATAGCCATCGGGGCACAGTCACCATAACGGAAACCGGCTTTTAACACACGAACATAACCACCCGGACGTGATTGATAACGTGGTGAAACAACAGATAACAATTTTTCAGTCATTGCTTCATCACGTAAGAAAGAAATCAATTGACGACGAACGTGCAATGTATTTGTCTTTCCTTTTGTAATTAACTTTTCAATAATCGGACGTAATTCTTTTGCTTTCGGCAATGTTGTTTTGATTTGTTCGTGCTTAATCAATGATACTGCCATATTTGCAAACATTGAACGACGATGAGCAATTTTTTTATTCAGCGTTCTTTTCTTAAATCCGTGACGCATTTTCTTTTCCTTTCTTCATAATAAAGCCTTGACACGCAAAGCTGATAATACTTACCGGTCATCCACACTCCTCGGCAAAGCAATGTAAAGACCGAACGCCAGAACGATTCTGACGATTTTTTATTAACTTTCGCTATCAACCGTAGCTGATAATGCTTCTAAATCTTCTGGTGGCCAACCTTCAACCTGCATACCTAAATGCAAATCCATATTGCCAAGTAATTCTTTAATTTCATTTAAAGATTTACGACCGAAGTTGGGTGTCCGCAACATTTCTGATTCTGTTTTTTGTACTAAATCACCAATGTAAATGATATTATCATTCTTCAAGCAGTTAGCAGAACGAACAGATAATTCTAATTCATCAACTTTCAACAACAAGTTTTTGTTGAACGGTAATTCAGCAATCTTATCTTCTAATGTTGCTTCTTCCGGTTCTTCGAAGTTAATAAAGGATTTCAATTGTTCCTGCAAGATACGAGCAGCCAAAGCAACGGCATCTTCCGGAGAAACCGTACCATCTGTTTCAACAGTTAAGTATAACTTATCATAGTCAGTTTGTTGACCAACACGAGCATTAACCGTTTTGTAAACAACCGATTTAACCGGAGAATAGATTGCATCAATTGGAATCAACCCAATCGGACAATCTTCCGGACGATTAGCAGCAGCCGTTACATAACCTTTACCAGTTGAAACAGTCATTTCAATGTTAATCGTTGCACCAGCATCTAATGTACAAATGACCAAATCCGGATTCATTACTTCAACACTCTGATTTGTCGTAATCTGACCAGCTGTTACAACAGCCGGACCAGTTGCATTCAAATAAATGCGTTGTGGTAATTCCGAATCAACTTTTAAAGCCAATCCTTTGATGTTTAAAATAATTTCCGTTACATCCTCACGAACGCCCGGAATTGATGAAAATTCATGTAAAACACCGTCAATACGAATAGCTGTAACTGCACCACCTTGCAAAGATGATAATAACACACGACGCAAAGCATTGCCGAGTGTCATACCAAAACCACGTTCCAGTGGTTCAACAACCATTGTTGCTTTGAAACCGGGTACCGACTGATCAACAGACAATGTCGAAGGTTTAATCAAGTCTTGCCAATTCTTTTGTATCATAATAAGGCTCCCTTATTTATCAGTTTCACAACAGAATGACGCAAAAGCGTCATTCTGAACCAAGCGTATTATACGCGACGACGTTTACGTGCGCGACATCCGTTATGTGGAATAGATGTAATATCTTTAATAGATGTTACAATTAAGCCTGCGGCTTGAAAAGCACGCAAAGCAGATTCACGACCAGAACCCGGACCCATGACCAATACGTCAATAGATTTCAATCCATGTTCTTGTGCTTTACGGGCAGCATCATCGGCAGCGACTTGAGCAGCATATGGTGTCGATTTACGTGAACCACGGAAACCTTTTAAACCAGCTGATGACCAAGAAATTGTGTTACCTTGTGCATCTGTAATTGTAACCATTGTATTGTTAAATGATGAATTAACGTGAGCAACACCCACGGAAATATTCTTTCTGTCGCGATTTCTTGTTCGCGTAACTTTTTTATCTGCCATGAGTATCTCCTTACTTCGTTACTTTCTTCTTACCGGCAATAGCAACTGCTTTACCCTTACGTGTACGGGCATTTGTATGTGTCCGTTGTCCCCGTACAGGCAAACCCTTACGGTGACGCAAACCACGGTAACAACCTAAATCCATCAAGCGTTTGATGTTTAAAGATACTTCACGACGCAAATCACCTTCAACCCGATATGAATTATCAATCAATTCACGGATTTTCAATGTTTCTTCGTCTGTTAAATCATTCACACGTTTATGTGAATCAATGTTTAATTTGCTGCAAATTTCTTCAGCTTTTTTCCGACCAATACCATAAATGTACGTTAAACCGATAACGACGATTTTTGATGTCGGAATGTTTACACCTGCAATACGTGCCAAGGTACTTTCTCCATTAAATAATATAAAAAATAACGACTAATAATCCTGCTTATGCAAGCAAGACACTTCAACGAGTGGGAATTATAATCTATTTTTCGTTTCGTGTCAAGCCAAAATTTAATAGCCTACTATTTTTCTTATTTTTTCACTCACAACGTCAATGGGTCCCGTCCCATCAACGCACACCAAGAGCCCCTTCATTTCGTAGTAAGGTATAACCGGAGCCGTTACACGACGGAACGTCCGGAGTCTAGATACAACCGTTTCATAGGTATCGTCTGCTCGCCGTGTAAATTCTTTGCCCCCACAAGCATCACATATTCCATATACTTGTGGTTGCTTAAACTTTTCATGATAAAGCGTTTTACAATGTGCACATTGATAACGCCCGATAATTCTATCTATAACATAATCATCTGGAACTTGCAATAACAAGACCAAATCTATGTCCATATGATATTGAGCATACCTTTCACTGCTCAATGCGTTATCTAACGCTTCTGCTTGAGATAATTCTCTTGGAAACCCATCTAAAATATAACCGTTTTCATTTTCCGGCTTAAATAATTCCATTTCCATTAAACGAATAGCCAATTCGTCCGGAACCATATTCCCTTTTTCAATAAGTGCTTTAACGGAACGCCCTTCTTCACTATCCTGACAGGCAACTGACCGTAAGATATCACCCATTGAAAAAGCATTGATACCCAATTTTTCCGACAAAATAGCACTTTGTGTTCCTTTGCCACTGCCGGGGGCTCCCATCATAACAATATTTCTTTTCATTGTTTCAGGCATAGTTATCTTCCTTGTTCCAGTTTTACAAACGACCCTTTAATTTCGCTTTTTTAATCAGTCCTTCATATTGATGAGCAATTAAATGTGATTGAATTTGTGATACTGTATCCATAATAACAGAAACAACAATCAACAATGTTGTGCCACCCAAAAAGAACGGAACACCCAAAACAGCAATCAACGTTTCCGGCAAAATACACAAGGCGGCCAGATAAATTGCTCCTAACAACGTTAAACGGGAAATAACATAATCCAAATAATCAGCCGTATTTTTTCCTGGACGAATGCCTGCAATAAACCCACCTTGTTTTTTCAAATTTTCAGCTGTTTCAGTTGGATTGGATTGAAGTCCTGTATAAAAGAACGTAAAGAACATAATCAAGAATCCGAAAACAACAATATATAACCATTGCCCTGGTGTCAACCAAATTGCCAATTGAGAAACCCATTCAGACGGTTCTGATTTAGATGAAAATTGTACAATGGCAACCGGAATAGCCAAAATGGCACTAGCAAAAATCGGAGGCATAACACCCGTCGGGTTAATTTTTAACGGCAAGTGAGAATTTGCACCCTGCATCACACGGTTTCCAATTTGACGTTTCGGATACTGAACAGGAATGCGACGTTGAGCCATTTCAACAAACACAACCAAGTAAATAACGGCAAATGTCAAAACCAATAAAGCGATTAACGTTAAACCTGACATAGCACCCGTTTTATTTTCTTCCAATAACGTTACCAAAGCATTCGGAATACCTGCAACGATACCAATCATAATAATCAATGAAGCACCATTACCGACTCCCCGTGCAGTAATTTGCTCCCCTAACCAAACAACAAACATTGTTCCGCCGAGCAAAGAAACGACTGTTGATAGCTCAAACACAGCCATTGATGACATCGTAACAACACCGGCACTTTCCAATGCCTTGGCCATGAAAAAGGCTTGAACAATTGTGATTAAAACTGTTAAATAACGCGTGTATTGATTGATTTTCCGCATACCAGATTCGCCTTCTTTTTTCAAAGCCATTAACGACGGCAAAATACTGGCACCCAATTGAACAACAATGGAAGCAGAAATATACGGCATGATATTTAATGCCATAATAGACATACGTTCCAATGCACCACCCGTAAATGCATTAAACATACCCAGCAAACCACCGGCATTTTCAGAAAAAAACTCTTTCAAAAAGCCACGACTTGTACCTGGGAAAGGAATATATGTTCCTAAGCGGAACACAATTAAAGCAAACAAGGTGAACAATAACCGCTTCTGTAAATCCTTTGCTTTCGAAAAAGCAGAAAAATCCATACCGGATGTAATTTTTTCAGATAAAGATGCCATTATTGTTCTCCCTTGCTAACTTTACATTATATTATTTTGCTTTTTTAGAAACTGCTTTTTTCGCTGGTTCTTTTTTAGATGTTTTTTGACCTTTGACTAAAACAGTTGCTTTTTTTGGTTCCAAAATCAATTGACCACCGGCTTTTTCAACAGCATCTTGTGCTGTTTTTGTTGCACCGGCAACACGGATAACGGCTTTGCTTGTTAAAGAACCGTTACCTAATAAACGAACACCGTCTTTAACGTGTTTAATCAAACCGGCTTCCATCAAAGAAACACCGTTGATTTCTTGTGTTACGTCTAAAACTTTGGCATCAATTGCTTTTTGAATCGTATCCAAGTTGATTTCAGCATATGACAAACGGAAAATGTTGTTAAAACCGCGTTTTGGTAAACGACGGTAAACCGGCATTTGTCCGCCTTCAAATCCCTTAATGCTAACGCCTGTACGAGATTTTTGTCCCTTGAAACCACGACCGCCTGTGCGACCTTTACCCGAACTTACACCACGGGCAACACGCATTGACTGCTTGCGGGCACCTTTATTATCGCGAATTTGATTTAATTTCATCTTACTCACCCTTATTCTGCGTCTTTGTTTACAATCGTACCATCACGACGAGATACGATATCTCCGACTTTCTTACCACGTTTAGCGGCAACAATGCGTGGTGAATTCAATGATGTTAAAGCATCAAATGTAGCACGAACCATGTTGTGTGGGTTTGAAGAACCCGTACATTTTGCAACAACATCTTGAATTCCCATTACTTCAAAGATGGCACGCATCGGACCACCGGCGATGATACCGGTACCGGCAGGGGCCGTTCTCAAAGTAACACGACCAGCACCAAAATGTCCTAAAACATCATGGTGTAACGTTCTACCTTCACGCAAAGGAACACGCATTAAATTACGACGTGCTTGTTCTGTTGCCTTTTTGATGGCATCAGGAACTTCCTTAGCTTTTGCGTGAGCAAAACCGACACGACCTTTTTGATCACCGACAACAACCAAAGCAGCGAATGCAAACCGTTTACCACCTTTAACCGTTTTGGAAACACGATTAACATGAACAACACGATCTGTAAATTCATCGCTCAATTTTTCAACTCTGGCTTCGTCACGGTCTTTGCGTGGACGACGTTGTTTCTTTTCTTGAATTTCATTTTCAGCCATTTTGCTCTCCTAGAATGATAAGCCGGCTTCACGAGCGGCTTCTGCGATTGCTTTAATCCGACCATGGTACAAATAACCACTGCGATCGAACACAACTTCTTTAATTCCGGCGGCCAAAGCACGTTCGGCAACTAATTTACCGACTTGTGTTGCTGCAGCAACCGTTGAGCCTTTAGCTGTGATTTCCGCATTCTTTGAAGAAGCGGCAACCAATGTGACTCCTTTTTTATCGTCAATAATTTGAGCATAAATGTTCTTTTCGGAACGATTGACAGATAATCTCAAACGATTGCCCGATTTCATCTTTAAAGCATAGCGTACACGTGCTTTACGACGATCATGATTACTAATTTTCTTCATTTTACTATCCCTTATTTCTTCTTACCGACTTTACGCAAAATGGTTTCGTTTTCATACTTAACCCCTTTGCCTTTATACGGTTCAGGTGAACGATAAGAACGAATTTCAGCGGCAACCTGACCTAATAATTGTTTATCAGCACTTGATAATTCAATAACTGTCGGTTGCGGTGTGGCACATTGAATGCCTTGCGGTAATTTGTAATCAATATCATGGCTGTAACCTAATGATAATTTCAAATTTTGACCTTGAGCTTGTGCTTTGTAACCAACACCAATCAATTCCAATTTCTTTTTGAAACCGTCAGAAACACCCGTAACCAAGTTGTTAACATTGGCACGAACAGTACCCCACATCATACGATGTTCTTTACTGTCAGATAACGGACGTACAACAATTTCACCATTTTCTTCTTTAACACTTACACCGGCAGGGATATGTGTTTTTAATTCACCTAATTTACCTTTAACAACGATTTCGTTGTCTGTAATTGTTGCCGTAACACCGGCAGGTAATTTAACAGGATGTTTACCAATACGAGACATTGTTCTATCCTCCTAAAATACTTTACACAAAACTTCGCCACCCAAGTTGGCTTGACGAGCTTCGTAATCAGACATAACGCCTGACGGTGTGGACAATACGTAAATACCGAGACCGTTATAAAATTTCGGTAAATCTTTAACTTTAGAATAAACACGACGACCCGGTGTTGAAACACGTTCGATTTCTTTGATAACCGGTTTGTTTTCGTAGTATTTTAATTCAATTTTAAATTCTTGAACACCTTCACGAACTTGAATGCGTTCATAATTACGGATGTAACCTTCCCGTTTCAAAACTTCTAATACGTTAGCACGCAAGTTTGAAGCAGGAGCCGTAACAAAACTTTTATGAGCCATGCCACCGTTACGGATACGTGTCAGCATATCGCCCAAAGGATCTGTCATAGACATTGTGTCTTCCTCCTTACCAACTGGATTTTGTCATACCCGGAATTTGACCTTCGTTTGCCAATTTCCGTAATTGAATACGACTCATTCTTAATTTACGATAGTTACCGTGTGAACGACCTGTTAACTCACAACGATTGTGAACACGAACTTGTGCCGAGTTACGCGGTAATTTAGCCAATTTTAACGTTGCCGCAAAAACTTCTTCCGGCGTTGAATTTGCATCATTGATGATTGCTTTTAAAGCAGCCCTTTTTGAAGCATATTTCTTAGCCATTTCTTGGCGTTTTAAATTTCTGTTAATTAAACATTTTTTCGACATGTTCGTTTCCCTTACTTCATGAACGGCATACCAAAACCGGCTAATAAAGCTTTAGCTTCTTCGTCTGTTTTGGCCGTTGTTGTGATAACAATATCCATTCCACGGATTTTATCAACTGCATCATAATTGATTTCCAAGAACACGATTTGTTCTTTTAAACCCAAAGCGTAGTTGCCATGACCATCAAAACTTTTGTTGGAAACGCCACGGAAGTCCCGTACACGAGGCAAAGCCGTTGTAATTAAACGATCCAAAAATTCATACATTCTGTCACGGCGAAGCGTTACTTTACAACCAATCGGCATTCCTTCACGCAATTTGAAAGTAGCAATTGACTTTTTAGAATGAGTCAAAACCGGTTTTTGTCCGGCAATTGCTTCCATATCTTTCAAAGCACCTTCAAGAGCCTTACGGTCTTCTGTTGCTTCACCTACGCCCATATTCAGAACGATTTTGTCCAATTTTGGGAGTTCCATCTTATTTTTATAGCCGAATTGTGCCAACAAAGCCGGTACAATTTCTTCATCATATTTCTTTTTCAATCTTGCTGTCATGATGTTTTCCCTTATTTACCGATCACTTCGCCCGAACGTTTTGCAACACGAACTTTTTGACCGTCTTTTTCAACTTTAAATCCAACACGAGTCGCTTTACCTGATTTCGGATCAATCAATGCAACATTTGAAACATGAATCGGGCTTTCTTTGGAAACGATACCACCGGCTGTTTCTTGTGTCGGTTTTGTATGACGTTTAACCATATTAATACCCTGAACAACAACTTTGTTTTCTTTCGGCATTGATTTAACGACTTCGCCTGTTTTACCTTTATCACGACCGGTAATAACGATTACTTGATCGCCTTTTTTAATTTTCATAGCCATCTTATAATACCTCCGGTGCTAATGACATAATTTTAGTATAGTTTTTCGCACGTAATTCACGCGTTACCGGCCCAAAGATACGTGTACCGATTGGATCACCATCTTTATTGACCAACACAACAGCATTAGAATCGAAGCGAATCGCTGTACCATCCTGTCTGTGAATTTCTTTTGCTGTCCGAACAATTAAAGCGCGTTGGACATCACCTTTTTTGACTTTTCCACGTGGTTTTGCTTTTTTAACCGAAACGATAATCACATCGCCGACAGAAGCAACCTTACGTTTAGAGCCACCAATAACTTTAATGCACTGAACTTTCAGAGCGCCTGAGTTATCAGCAACATCAAGGTTTGTTTCTACTTGAATCATTGGTATTTCCTTCCTTTGAATCCAATTATTTACTTTCTGCCATAACTACCCAAGTTTTTGTCTTGGAAATAGGACGGCTCTCAATAATTTGTACAACATCACCGATTTTGCACAAATTGTTTTCATCATGCGCCGTGTATTTTGCACTGCGTTTGATGTATTTTTTATAAACAGGGTGCATAACACGACGTTCAACTTTGACAACAACTGATTTGTCCATTTTGTCGCTAACAACAACACCTTGCAATATTCTTTTAGGCATTTATTTTCTCCTCATGCACATTAGTTCGTCGCTTTTTTCTGAGCAACGGCTGTTTTAATCATTGCGATTTCTTTTCTGACCTGACGGCGACGAGCAGTGTTTTTCAAACTACCACTTGCTTGTTGAAAACGCAAATTCAAGGCTTCTTTTCTGAGTTGAACTTCCATTTCGGACAATTCAGCATCACTTTTAGCCATTAAATTTTTAAACTTTTCCATAATTTGTTCCTCTTTATCTGTTGCTTCAACAACAAAGTACAATTAAACTTTTCAACCTCTAAATCATTGTTTTTATTGCATTAAAACAACAGCAAACCATCATTTCAATACAATACAACACAACAATCACACAGATTGAGGGTTATTTTATACGCCAAAAACAAGCAAATGTCAATACTTTTTTTAAACACAAAAATAATATTTTCAAACAATATCAAAAGCAAAAACATTTATCCTTATTTTTATTTAAAACATCTTTTTGCGTTCTTTAAAAAAGTTCCCATTCTTTCAAGGATAAAAACTCGCCCATATACTAGAACATCTTTTTCAATTATGAATAACAACACACCCTGCCCGTATTTGCTTCTCTCGTTTCAATACAGACATCATTAATTTTTCAATTTATCACGTTTAAAAACAATATAACTTCACACAATTAAATGACTTTAATGCAAAAAGTCGCATCTTCCGACACGACTTTTTTGGTTCATTATTCAGTTTAAAATAAAAACTTTTGGGCTTCTGCCAACTCTTCGGGCGTGTTGATGTCAGCCGGTGCATCTTCAATCAATTTAACCGAATCAACAACAAGAGCATAAATACTCATACCATTTTCCAATGCCCGTAATTGTTCTAATTTTTCAATATTTTCTAAAACACCAACAGGATAAGAAATGATTTCCTGCAACGCTTTTGCTCGATAAACATAAATACCTATATGCCAATAAGCAAAATCATAATCGGCTACATTATCTCGATTATACGGGATCGGAGAACGGGAAAAATAAAGGGCTCGTCCGAAATTCTCATCCGAACGCAATCCCATTGCGATTTTAACATGTGAAGGGTCTTGAATATCAGCTTTATCTGTTATTTTCATCCCAACCGTAACGATATCAGCCCCTGTTTTTTCCATAACGTCAACCAGTTGTAAATTCAATTTCGGATCAACGTTAATCCCATCACCTTGAAAACTGATAGCAATATCATATTTTGTGCCATTCGGATCAATTTCTTTTAGAGCAGCAGCAATCCTATCCGTTCCTGACGGTAGCGACGGATCGGTTAAAATACATTTCGCTCCAAATTGTTTTGCGACATCAACAATCTCTTGATCGCCTGCAGCAATATACACATCTTCTTCAGGATGAACAGCAATGGCATGTTCATAAACATGTTGTATTAACGTTTTCCCGTTAATAACAGACAGAGGTTTGTTTGGTAAACGTGTTGATTTTAAACGAGTGGGGATTAGAACGGCTACTTTTGACATGCTTCAAATTCCTTTCGAATACGATTGATAACTTCTATTTTAGCATTAAATGGGTATGGCTTTGCCGGTTGGTTCCACACTGTCCCCGGCCAATACGGATCTGTTTCATATCGACAAACGACATGAACATGTAATTGAGGTGTCAAATTGCCAATCATGGCAACATTGGTTTGTGTTGGTTTAAACAACTTTGTCATAATTTGCTCAGCCATTTCAATTTCACGCATCAAGTCAAAACGTTCTTGTGTCGTTAAATCAAGCATATTGCGAACATTTTCTTTACGTGGAACTAAAAATATCCACGGACAAAGAGCATTATCTTCAAACAAAACCGTACAAAACGGCAAATCACAAACAAAATCTTTTTTTTGAAGTGCCTGATGTAATTCAAACATACTTGTTCCTTTCATTTTATTTATTTTGAAACGCTTTTCCGACTTGAGGTAATACATATGTCGGCGTTAACAATGTGACAGGTTTATTTTCTTGGTGTGCCTGCTGCGTTATAAAATCCGTTAGTGATAAATGTTGAGAACGCATATCGTAATCCGTCATCCCCGTTTGCGTAACCAAAACCGTCGGCATACCGACACCGTTTGCACCTAAAATATCCGTCATCAACATATCTCCAACCATGACACTGTTTGAAACGGTTGATTGTGTTCGTTTAAGTGCATATTGAAATGTTATCCCTTCCGGCTTACCAAAGAAATAAACACATCCACCCTGTTCCTGATACCATTTCGCTGCCGCCCCTTGTGCCAAAATTTTATCATTCCCGTGCATAACATAAACATCCGGATTAGCACAAATAATCGTCAAATTTTTTTCTAATCCTTTCTGCATAACAGGAATAAAAACCTGTTCCAATGTTTGAAACGTATCACCATATAATGAACTGATGTAAAAAATATCGGCTTCATCGGGATTATCCGTTAAATGGGATGAAACAGCATTTGTTAATGCCGGATTTGATAAACCCAAAACGAACAACCGATAATCGTTTTTTTGTGTGACCTGTTCACAAATGCCATCTTGAAATGCTTGCAGACATACATCACCGGACGTAATCACGTCATCGTAATGAACACCACAAATCAATCCTTGCTTTTGCCGTGTTTCGACAAATGCTTGTCGCAAAGCCGTTTGATTTGTTAAAATATAGACCTTTTTTCCCTGCTGACGCAAGAGCATCAGCACATCATCAACCCCGTCATAGAGTTGTTTTCCGTTCCACAAAACACCGTACATGTCAAAAAAATAATTTTGAACATTCGGAATATCAAAAAGGGTATCTAATTGTGTCAGCATATGTTTTTATTCGTAGCCTGTTAATTGCGTTTTGTTTTGCTCATAATAAATACGAGCCTCTTCAATCAATTTAAGGGCTTCTTGTGGTCCTAAAAATTTTTCAATACGTACTTCTTTTTGTTCCAACACTTTGTAATCTTCAAAAAAACGTTGCAGTGTTTTGAGCATGTGAGGCGGCAATTGCTCAATATGATCATAACAATTATATAATGGATCGTCTTCATGAACAGCAATAATTTTATCATCAGATTCACCACCATCAATCATCTTCATAACGCCAATCGGGCGAGCACGCATAATACACAACGGACAAACCGGAAACTGGCTCAATACCAAAACATCTAGCGGATCATTATCGTCCCCATATGTTTGAGGAATAAATCCGTAATTTGCAGGATAGTGAACAGCACTATATAAAATACGATCAACGCAAACCAAACCACTGCGTTTATCTAATTCATACTTAATTTGTGACCCTTTGGGAACTTCAATAATGGCCGGAACTAAATTCGGAAATTCCGAATAATGTTGCACTTGATGCCAAGGATGCATATCGTTTTTCCTTTCAACTGTATAATGTTTTACTTTATCATTCGGATTTGTTTTGTCAAGACAAAAGACGGCATTTTTGGGAAAATATCAAAAAAATAATTTGTTTTTCTTTTTTTTTCTGTTAATATGTCCGTATGAACCCAAAAGAAAGGAGATAAACATGGTGGGTATAGGTATTTTTCTAGGTCTATTGTTATTGATTGCATTGTACATTATTTCTGTGTATAACGCCTTGGTCAGTTTACAGGTCAGAACAAAAGAATCTTGGAGTGGTGTCGAAACACACTTAAAACGGCGGTATGATTTAATTCCGAATTTAGTTGAAACCGTTAAAGGATACGCCAAACATGAAGAAAAAACATTAACGGCTGTTATTTCGGCCCGAAATATGGCAATGAACGCTCCGGCTCAGACCGTTCAAAAAGAACAATATGAAAATATGTTGACAGGTGCTTTAAAATCCTTATTTGCCGTAACGGAAAGTTATCCGGATTTGAAGGCTAATCAATCGTTTTTACAGTTGCAAACGGAAATTGCAGAAACGGAAACATATATACAAAATGCCCGTCAAAGTTACAACTCTGTTGTTGCCGATTTAAATCAACGTATTCGTGTATTCCCGAGTAATTTTATTGCAAAAATGTTTGGTATTTTGGAAGAACGTTTCTTTGAACTGGAAGACAGTGAAAGAGAAGCAGCAAAAAAAGCCCCTCAAGTTCAATTTTAATGTAATCTGTTTTGAAAGCACCCCGTTTTGTACGGGGTGTTTTTTTATATATAACAGTCTATGCAACCAGCGTAAAAAACAGTGATAACAACGGATTGTTTTTGTTTTGTTGAAACATCTGATATTCTATTGAAACACCATTTGAAAGACGTAAAAACGATTCGTTTTTTATGCTTCTAAATTTTCTATTTAAATATAAAAAAAGGCTCTTACAAACAGAATAACCCATTTAAAAATAACGTTTAAAAATCAATATATTCTCAACGAAAAACGTGTCAAAAAAAGGTACGTTATTTTTCCCATATTATTGTGCAAAATATCTCTTGTCAACTAAAAAATGTAATCATCTGATTTTTATATTTTTTTTACCTCATTACAAGCACACGTCGTCCATCAAAAAAAAGCGTCAAAAAAACGTACCTTTTTTTGACACGTTTTTTAATGAGAAGGTTTTGATTTTTTGAGATTATTTTAACGGAGGTTTTATGAATTTTAAATTGCCTTTTTTACATCGTTTTTTGAACAAAAACACTCAAGAATCCGGTCGTAGTATGGTTGAAATCCTTGGTGTTTTGGCTGTGATGGGGGTCTTATCTGCCGGTGGGATTTATGGGTATTCTTTTGCTATGGATAAATATCGGGCAAATGATATTGTGTATGAAGTCAATCTGCGTGCCAATGATATCTGGCATAAATATCAGGAGATGCCTTTGCCCGAACCGAGTGAAGATGGCACTGATTTTGATGAATTTCCGAATATAACGGGAACAGGTTATCCAATTTATATGACGTCACATCCTGATGTTGCCTTTAAAACATATGTTGAAGGCGTTTCTTCCCGTGTTTGTAAAAACGTTGTGAACATGAACTTAAACGGTGTCGTTCAAGGGATTCGATATGTGCAAGTTGCCCGAGGTGGTGGTGATTTAGTCAAATATACAGGCAGTGCGTCTATTTGTGGGGAAGAAGAAACGGATAATACAATCGTGTTCACATCATTTTTAGATTCGGACGGTAGTGGTAATACTTCCGGTCAAAGTGGCGATCCATGTGTTGAAGATAGCGATTGTATATCGGCTTGCGGAAATGCTACCTGTGATATAGATGAACTGGTCTGTAAAAATAATTGTACGGGAACGGACGCACCCTATTGTTTAGATAATGGCACAGGCGGTATGTGTGTTGAATGTTTGGTCAATGACGATTGTAAATCAAAAGGGCGAGGCTATATTTGTAATGAAGCAAATTACGAATGTACAACCATGTTAAAATCGTGTCCTGACGGCACATTCCGTAGTCAAAACGGGGCTTGTATTCCATGTGACAGCGGACACAATTACGTTGTATTGAAAGGCGAATTGTTTCCTGATACTTCTGATGAAATTGACGGCTATACCATGTGTCAACAATGTGCAACAGACAGTGCCGGCGATAATAAATATAATCGTAGTACCGGTGATTTAGAAGAAGGAAAAGCCTACTGTGATTATATGTGTCGGGAAGGCGTGACATATCAATCAACAACCGGATGTGTTCCTTGTTCTGATACGACAATGCATGGTATTCCCAATGAAGAACAAGCCAAATCACAATGTTTATCATGTTCTGATAATCATGCGTGGTATGGCTATTATGGTGGTTATTTGTGTCAAAAAAAATTAGAATGCAGTTCTGATGAATTTATAAAATTTGGAACACCATATACGTGCATACCTTGTTCAGATAATCGAAACAGCAGAGTTATTGTAATATGGAATTTAGTATCATCATCATCCACACACAATAATTTTTCCCAATTTTTAAAAGATAAATGTAACGCTTGTCCTGCTTCTAATCCCCGTTATGTAATTAACGGAGATTGTTATCCCGTTTGTAAACAACCAACAAATACGGAAGAATCCATCACAATTTGTCAGCGAAATCCGGAAGATGAAAATTGTCAACGGAAATGGCAAAATGAAGATGGGAACTGTTTAGATTGTGATGTTTTAACAACAAATAATTATATGGGAACCGGAGATACATTAACAAAACTATCTGAATTGTGTCGTGCATGTGGTCGAACGGTCGAAGGTTCTTATTGTATTTTAAAACAAAATTGTTCGTTGGGACAATTCCGTGGCAATGACGGAATATGCCATGATTGTGATGATGAAAAGGGTATTCGAATTACCTCATTAGAAGATTCAAAATGTATTGAAAATTGTAAAAAAGTATCAACAGATGCAACAGAATACAGTCAGGATGGTACCGTAGAAACTCGATGGAGTTACAATCGTGAAGGCAAACTGACATGTGCACCTGTTTGTCCGGAAGGAACATCATTAAAATCACATGATAATTCTCCACAATGTCAATCTTGTGGAGATAATAAATCCACAGATGCTTGGCAATTGGAACCAACAGTTGCCAACGATTGCGAAGATTGCCCCAATCGTGAAGTGTATGAGGCTTGGGGAACATTTTGCTCTCCTAAAGTTTGTCCGGATGACGAAACAAAAAAATATTACAAAAATCGCGGAGGTACATGCGTTTTGTGTAGCCGAAATAACAGCGGTCATGATGACATTCAATCCGAAGGAAGCGATGCCCAAACCGCGGGTGTTAACTTATGTCATGCCTGTGGCAATCGTATGATGATGTTGGGGGTTGTTGGTTCTTATAAACATTGTTATAAAGTGGATATTGACAGTACACACCCAATCAGTGGCATATGTAACAATATTGAAAACGAAGAGTATGACAATGCTAACCTAAATGCCGATCTCAAATCAAAAGCCGATTATTATGTCAATGGCGACTATTTAACAGATAAAAACAATAAAAAACGCTATTTTAGAGATGGAGACGGTTATTGTCGGGATTGTGAAACAACAACGACGTATAATGCAACAAAAGCACAATGTACAAGTTGTAAAAACAGACGTTGGCAAAACAATACATGTATGAAAGGATTATGCACAAGCGGGTTTTTCCTGTCCAACTCTTCCTGTATCGCATGTAGCAATGTAAATAAACCGATAGACCCGAGTAGAGAAAATTTATGTTCGGATTGCAACAATCGACGTCAACTGGAAATCGGGACACCCGAAACCACATGGAGTGGTTTATGTGTCGAAGAATGTGCCGGCCTGCAATGGCAAGATATTAACGGTAATTGTTTATCTTGTTCCGAAGGAGGCGAACGTCAAATCGGAACAGATGCCGAATCCCGTCGTTTATGTAATGAATGTGACGGCTTGCGAGAAGCCCAACCGATTTACGGCGGAACAGGCGGCACGGAAGTTATCGGTTATAAGTGTGTGTTAAAGTAGTCAGAAAAAAACATATCTTAACAAAAACGGTAGTCATAACTGCCGTTTTTTTGTGATTTAAATGTATTTGATTATATCAATACCTCTAAAAATGACTTGAAAAATAAAAATACCCGTCCAAAACCCACTACGCGACGGGATATTTTTGCATACCAACATTATTTCAATTAAGAAACTTTTTTAAAAACCAATTCCGGACTGTATTCTCGGGGAAAAGCAAATGAATCTTTTTCATACTTGCTTAAAATATAACGAAAATATGTCAATACAAATAATCGGGTGGCTGATGATAAACCCGAACGCCCCTTAATTGTATCAATTTTTGAACATAATTCATGTATGGTTACTTTTTCTCTTAAACAAATATCAGATAGTGACATCCATGTTTCTCTATCCAGACGCATGCTTGTTCTGCGACCATTCACGATCACATTTTTGCATATAAGCATAAATTCTCCTTTCTTTTATGTATCAAACACATTATACTGTTATCATCAAAACAACGTCATAGCAATGTTTTTTTCAAAATGACATTAACTTTTCAACCATAGGGTGAAATACAAAAGCGTAAAACAACCTACAATTGTAACAAGAGCATAAAATGATATACCGTCCAAAGAAGAAAGAAGTTCCTTTTCGGCCCTGCGACCACGCCGGTTGTCCGGCTTGTGGGGAATATAAAGCCCCCAAAGACAGACGCTTAAAGGAATATTATTGGTTTTGTTTAAAGCATGTCACCGAATACAATAAAAACTGGGATTTTTATCTAGGACTATCCAGTGAAGAAATTGAATCACACATTCAAAACGATGTCACTTGGCAACGTCCGACATGGCGACTCGGAGAAAATCAAACATTTCGAGCAGGTTTACATACATCACATGACACATTCGGTTTATTTAATGAAGATGAATTAGGAATGAGTGGAACATACAATCCGCCACCAACAACAGAACCCAAACATGAAGCCCGTTTAGTAGAGGCTGCTCGTTTTTTAGAGGTTACATTTCCACTGATGGTATCGGTTGTCAAGAAACAATATAAAGTATTGGCAAAAAAATATCATCCGGACACCAATCAGGGTGATCCGACAGCCGAACAAATGTTTAAAAAACTCAACGACCATTATCGTTATATTATGAAACGATTAGGTGAAAAACCATAATTTCATTTAAGTGATACGATGTCTGTCGCAAAAGACGATTAAATTCACTGGATATTGAATACATAATTATTCCAGACCGAAAAAAAATAATGAGTGAAATGATTTCAGTCATGCAATAATTAAACGCTGTATTTAAAAAAAATCATTCTGATGGAATAAGAAACAACACTCATGATTGCAGGTCGTCTTATTTGAATTTAAAACACCTCATTATTTTTTAAATATAGAAAAAGAATGCTAATCATGTGAGTACTTTTTCCCTAACAAAAAAAGAAATAATGAGGCGATTTTATAAAGACAAAAAAATATTTACAAATGATAAAATGCTATTACGGCAAGAATAATGACTATTGCAAAATAATAAATACATTAACAGATTGTAATAATAAATCAATCAGAGGATTATATATTCAGATATCATAAACCTTCCTTTGCTCACACCGGTTGTATTACATTTGATGACATAAAAAAACTGCCCTTGCGAACAAGAGCAGTCTTTTATTGTTTCGATGTACGAAATTATTTGATGATTTTCGCAACAACACCGGCACCAACAGTGTGGCCACCTTCACGAATAGCGAAACGCAAACCTTCGTCCATAGCAACCGGAACAATCAATGAAACTGTTAATTTAACATTGTCGCCCGGCATAACCATTTCAACGCCTTCCGGTAATTCAATTGTACCTGTAACGTCTGTTGTACGGAAATAGAATTGAGGACGGTAGTTAGCGAAGAACGGTGTATGACGTCCACCTTCGTCTTTGCTCAAAACATAAACTTCTGATTCGAAGTCTGTGTGCGGAGTGATTGTACCCGGAGCAGCCAAAACTTGACCACGTTCAACTTCGTCACGTTTCGTACCACGGAGCAAGACACCAATGTTATCACCGGCTTCACCTTGATCCAATAATTTACGGAACATTTCGATACCTGTACAAGTTGTTTTTGTTGTCGGACGTAAACCAACGATTTCAACTTCTTCACTGACTTTTAATACACCACGTTCTACACGACCTGTAACAACAGTACCACGACCGGAAATTGAGAAAACGTCTTCAATCGGCATCAAGAACGGTTTGTCTTTCGGACGTTCTGGTTGCGGAATGTAAGCATCAACTTCTTCCATCAATTTAAGAATGGCATCTTTACCAAGAGAAGCATCACCATCATCCAAAGCAACTTTGGCAGAACCACGGACAACCGGAATATCATCACCTGGGAATTGGTATGAAGATAATAATTCACGAACTTCCATTTCAACCAAGTCTAACAATTCGGCATCATCAACCATGTCACATTTGTTCATGAAAACAACAATGGCAGGAACACCGACTTGGCGAGCCAACAAGATGTGTTCACGTGTTTGAGGCATTGGACCGTCAGCAGCAGAAACAACCAAGATAGCACCGTCCATTTGAGCAGCACCTGTAATCATGTTTTTGACGTAGTCAGCGTGACCCGGACAGTCAACGTGTGCATAGTGACGGTTTTCTGTTTCGTATTCAACGTGTGATGTTGAAATGGTGATACCACGAGCGCGTTCTTCCGGAGCTTTATCGATGTTAGCATAATCAACAAATGCAGCACCGCCCTTTTCAGCCAAAACTTTTGTGATAGCAGCTGTTAAAGTTGTTTTACCGTGGTCAACGTGACCGATTGTACCAATGTTACAATGCGGTTTAGTTCTTTCGAATTTTTCTTTACTCATTATAAATTCCTTAACTGATCAGTGTTAAAAAATGAATCCCTAGCGGGATTCCCTAGAATGGAGCGGGTGATGGGAATCGAACCCACGTGATCAGCTTGGAAGGCTGGAGCTCTACCATTGAGCTACACCCGCTTATAATCGGGTCTAATGGTGGAAGGGGAAAGATTCGAACTTTCGTAGACATAAGTCGGCAGATTTACAGTCTGCTGCCATTAACCACTCGGCCACCCTTCCGGCCCAACAGACACTCTTGCCCATGCAAGAGGTCTTCATTATGCCCAAAACATTTACTCTTGTCAAGCACTTTTTTTATCTTTTTTGAAATTATTTTAGAATGCAAACAAATTCAATATGTTACATGTGTATTTTTTAAACAGCCAGGCATGTCGAATCTTGTTTTTATCCTGCAACCGGACCGATTGATTGACTTTTGAAACAAATCGACATACACTCATATACGTTACATTCAGTCAGGAGTACTATCACATGAAAAAATGGATTATTGTGTTATTGTTCGGCTGTTTTATATGGGTCAACACACCAACTTATGCCGAACAAATATTATATGAAACTAAAATTGTTCCGGTAAAAGGACATTATCGTTCTAACGGAACATATGTAGCCCCTTATGTGCGACGCATAAAAGTGAAAAAACAAAATCCGAAACCAACTTTAAAACAAAAAACACCCTCAACTCACCAATCAATGCCGAATTATGATTTTGATTATAACGACCACTACAAAGAATACGAAACCAAACAAATCAATCGAGAAATACCTGCAACTCACAATAATCGATGAAAAAGTACTTGTCTTTTAATCAAGTCATCGCTATAAAATAAGAATGTATTTGAATAAAAAAGGAGAAACAAATGGAATATAATTCACCACGACAACTCAACGCCATTGAACGGGCCGACCAAGGGGAACGGGCGTTCATCGGAAAAGTGTATAACTATTTAGCCGGCGGTTTAGGCTTATCAACATTAACAGCCTTTTTGACAACCAAAGAACCGTTAATCAATTTAATGTACACTGTGACAACAACAGGATATTCTTTTTCGGTTCTGGGCTGGATTATTGTTATTGCCCCGTTTGTGTTGATTTTTATGATGAATAACGCTGTTCGTCAGGCAAATCCGGAAAAAGCGGCTGTGCTGTTTTGGAGTTTTTCCGGTTTGCTGGGTTTATCTATGGGTAATATTTTTATGGCTTATACAGGGGCTTCTATTGCTCAAACGTTTTTGGTAACGGCCGGCGCTTTTCTGGGATTAAGTATTTACGGACATTCCACAAAACGGGATTTATCCGGATTAGGTTCATTCCTGTTTATGGGATTGATTGGTATTATTCTGGCAAGTTTGGCTAATATCTTTTTTAAATCATCAACGGCTTCATTTGTGATATCCGTTCTCGGTGTTCTTATCTTTGCCGGTTTTACAGCCTATGACACAGCCAACATCAAGCAAATATATCATTCAGTTCCTGATGAAAGACAACGAAATGCTTTGGCTATTTCAGGGGCTTTGTCTTTGTATTTAGATTTTATCAATCTGTTCCAGTTTTTACTTTCATTCTTGGGAGACAGACGATAAGGTTTCATCATGAAACGGGTACAATTGATTATTTTAAGTGTTTGTATCAGTGTCTTTTGCCTGATAACAAACGGATTTGCATCGTCATATGATTTGCGTCAACAGGGGATTCAAAACGCCCCTGTTTTGCTTTATGTATTTTCATCACCATCGTGTTCACATTGTGCCGTTTTTCATCACAACGTGTTACCTGTGTTACAAAAACAATTTATCAATACGCAACAGGCTCGCCTCATCTATGTTGATATGCCGGCAACAGCCAAAGATTTATACGCAACCATGATTGGACGATGTCTTGATAAACGGTTTTACCAAACATATATGCAGATGATTTTTCAACAACAGCGTTCATGGATATATTCTCGTGATTTCGAACAGCAATTACTTGATTACGCCCATCAGGTCGGAGCCGATATAAATACCGTTAAAACATGTTTAAATGATGATTTTTTAATCAATAAAATTATTGGGCAACGGGATAATTTGTCCACATTATATCGGGTTCGTGCATTGCCGAGCATCGTTGTCGTTAAACAAGGCGAAACGCATCTGATTAAAGGAACGGATACACAAGCCATAACAGAACAAATCAAAACCATTGTGGAGCAAAAATGACAAAAAGAACAGATCAATTAGGACAAAAAATTCAAGAAGCCAAAAATAAAATGACACACCCCGTCAAACAAACATCTGCTTTTTTTTCAGGATACAAAACTGTTATTGACGTCTTGACAAATTTAATCGGATGTGTTTTAATGGGGCTCGCATTAGGTGTTTTGTTTCAAAACCTGTTTGCGACACCACCTGCTTTAACGGCGTTTTTGACGATTTTTGGTGGTTTTGTCGGGTTAATACAGGTTGTGCGACAAGCAATCTTATCGGAAAATAAAGGCAACGAAGATGAGTGACCCTTTACATCAGTTTGAAGTAAAACAATTGATACCGATAAACATCAACGGTATTGATTTGAGTTTTACAAACGCTTCTTTATTTATGGTTCTGTCCGTCATGTGTGGATTGGGCATGATGTGGTTGCTGATTCGTCGCCAGTTGTTGATACCCAATACGACACAATCGGTTGGGGAAGCGATTTTCGGTTTTATTCACACAACGGCTCGTGATTGTATCGGGGACGGATATGAAAAATTTTTTCCGTTTATTTTAAGCGTTTTTTTAATGGTCTTTTTTGGTAATTTTTTGGGATTGTTTCCCTATTCATTTACCTTTACCAGTCAATTAGCACCTATTGGGGCTTTTGCGTTACTCGGAACGGTCATTTCCGTTGTTGTTGGCATTAAAACACACGGATTAAAATGGTTTCATACTTTTTTTCCGGCCGGGGTACCTGTTTTTATGGCTCCGATTATCATTCCGATTGAAATTTTTTCATTTCTGGCAAAACCGTTCAGTCTAACCGTTCGGCTTGTCATGAATATGATTGTCGGTCATATTTTGTTGAAAATTGTCGCCGGCTTTGTGTACTCACTGGGGATAGCAGGATTTTTCCCGTTGCTCGTTGTGGGTGTGTTGATTTTATTCGAAACATTTATTGCCCTTCTCCAAGCATATATTTACACAACATTAACCAGTATTTATATCGGGGAAGCGGTTCATTCTCATTAACAAACATTTTAAAGGAGTAAAAAATGGAAATGGAAGCAGAAACAATGAAATATATTGCTGAAGCAGCAAAATATTTATCATTAAGTATTATGTGTTTGGTTATGTTGGCCGTTGCTAAAGGTGTAGCCTCCGTTTTTACAACATTCATCACATGTGTCAGTCGTAACCCGAATGTGAAAAAAGAAGTTTCCGGTTACACATTGATTGGTGCCGGTATGACAGAAGCCATTGCATTATATGCATTGGGTTTGGCTATTATGGTTTTGTTCCAATAATCCAAAAAAGAGGATTTTTGTATGCCTCAATTTGACTTACAGTGGTTTTCCGGCGAAGCCTTTTGGATGTTGTTGTGTTTCGGGATTTTATATCTGATTGTCACATACTTTATTTTCCCGTTGTTTCAAGACGTGTTTCAAGAACGGGATTATAAGATAAAAAACGACTTAACCATTGCCGAAATGGTTAATCAGCAGGCCGATAAATTGGTTCAAGATTACAAGAATCGTATTTATGCCGCACAGGAAACAAAAGCAGCCATTGTGAACGAAACATATCGTGACATTCAAAAATTTGCCACGCATGTTGAAGCCGAACATGAAGAAAAACTGCGTCGTCAAATTGAGGAAACGGAACAAAAAATGCATCGCATTCAAGAAGATATTTTACATCAATCCGAAACGGTTGCTGTTCAGGTTGCTCAAGAATTATCACACAAACTATCAACATCTTTCAAACCGACCGGAAAATAAGGGGGAAAACGCATGTGGGAATTACTGCAACAAGAAAGTCAAAACCCCGAATTTTGGGTGTCGGTTGGATTTTTTTTAGCGTTTGGTTCGTTAATTCGACCAATGTTTCGCAAAGTACAGGCATGGGGAAAGACACAGGCTTCCTTAGTGCAAAAAGAATTGGACAATGCATCTTCTTTACGGCAGGAAGCAGAAGATTTATATGCAGAATATGAACTCAAAACCAAAAACATTGAACGTGAACGAGCCGATATCTTACGGGAAGCCGAATTAGAAGTTGTTCAAATTCAACAAGAAGCCGATGATAAACTCTCTCAAAAACTGGCCTTGAAGAAGAAAGAGGCACAAGACAGAATTCGTTCAATTGAAGAAAATGCCTGTCAGAATTTATCACAAATATTGCTTGACAAGGTCATGAAACAAACAAAAGAAATTGTTTCGCAACAATCCATTCGTCAATCCGAAAAAGAAATGGATAAAGCCATTGACCGAATTTTCACAATTTTAGAAGAAAAAAAATCCGTTTAGGTTTGCAAATAAATTTATTCGGCTGTATCTCACAACGGCGTTTGTCGTTGTGTGTTGTTGGATATTGAATATATATTTTTATATCATTACATCTGTTAAAAAGCGTATCTTTTTATCGTCATCACAAGGTATCTTTCAAAGCAACACATTTATCATTATGTGATACCGCAACATGGCTTTTCCATATACCTCAATACCTCAATCCGGCAAGTAAAAAAAGAGCGTTTAAATAAAACACTCTTTTTTTTAATAATAATGCTGTCGTATGATATTTTAGACCTGTAATCCGGACAATATAAAATCATTTAACCGAGAAGCAAACAATGCCGGATCAGATAAAGTTTCCCCCTCGGCAATCAATGTTTGGTCATACAACACCCAAATGGCGTTATCAACTTGTTGTACCTGTGCATCAGCATTGGTTAATTCAGCCAATTTGTGAATTAACGGGTGTTTCGGATTAACTTGCACAACACGTTCACTATTGTAGGCAATTTGTTGACCATTTGCTTTCATTAACCGTTCTAAATGCAGGCTCATTTGTCCTTCGGGTGTAATAAGTGATAACGGACTTTTTGTTAACCTATCTGTTAATTCAACGGATTGGATTTTATCTCCTAAAATTTCCTTGATACGTTTCAACAGTTTATCAGCATCTTTTTCAGACAATTTATTGTCAGTATCAGAAATATCAACAGCAATTTTATCTAAATCATTTTTAGCATGCATAACCGATACTATCTTTTTACCTTGATATTCCGTAAATGTTTGTACCCAAAATTCATCAATGGGATCTGTTAACAAAAGGACAGGAATTTGACGTGCTTCAAATCCTTCCAATTGCGGATTGTTACGCAATGTTTTTAAATCCGTTCCGGATAAGTAATAAATATTTTCCTGTCCGTTTTTCATTTGAGAAATATAATCGGTAAAACTGATAAGTTCATCACCACCGGTCACATGGAAACGACATAACTCTGCCACTTCCTGACGTTCGTCAATCGGTTCGTACAAGCCTTCTTTAAAGACAATCCCGAAATTTTCCCAAAATTTATTATAAGAAGACTTATCTTCACTGCGTTTTTTAAGTTCTGATAAAATACGTTTAACAATCCCTTTTTTAATTTTTGCCATAACCGGTGTTTTTTGTAACATTTCACGGCTGACATTTAATGGTAAATCATTGGTATCGATGACACCTGTCACAAAACGTAAAAAGAACGGCATCAAATCCGGCACATCATCGGAAATGAAAACACGATTCACATAAAGTTGAATACCCGATTTTCTATCCGGCTGAAATAAATTAAACGGTGGTTTTGTGGGAATAAATAACAAGGCTGTATAGTCAATAACTCCTTCTGCTTTATAATGAAGAGTCAACCATGGTTCATCAAACGCGTGTGATACGGATTGATAAAAATCTTTGTATTGTTCCAACGTAATATCGGCTTTGTTTCGTGTCCACAAAGCACTGGCCGAGTTAATGGTTTCTTGCTTGTCCCCATCCTTAAGAACAATCGGCCATGAAATATGATCGGAATATTGACGAACCAGATGACGTAACCGGATTGGTTCCAAAAATTCTTCGGCATCTTTTTTTAAGTGTAAAATAACGCTTGTTCCGAGAGGTAAAGAATCATCTTCGCTTAACGTAAATGAATCGGCACCGGCTGATTCCCAAATGTATCCTTTATCCGAACCGGCTTTTTTTGTTTGAACGGTCACTTTGTCGGCAACCATAAAGGCCGCATAAAAACCAACACCGAATTGACCGATTAAGGCCATATCTTTTTGTTTATCTCCCGTTAAAGACTTAATAAATTCAGCAGAACCGGAACGGGCAATTGTACCTAAATGGTTAATTAAATCATCTTTATCCATCCCGATACCATTGTCTATAATAGATAATGTTTTATTTGTCTTATTCGGTGAAATGATAATTTGAAATGGATTCGTTTGAGGTGCTAATTCAGGATGCAACAACAATGCATACCGCAATTTATCACATGCATCCGATGCGTTGGAAATCAATTCCCGTAAAAATATTTCACTATTCGAATAAAGTGAATGAATCACAATATCCAAAACACGGCTGACTTCTGCTTTAAATTCGATTTTTTGTTCGGTCATTTGAGATGATTCTGTCATGCTTGTTTTCCTTTTTGTTAATAAGTTATTATCATACTAATATAGGTTTCTTTGTTCAAAAAGCAAGGGGATTTTGTTTTTTTCTTCTTATCTGTTGATTATAAAGAAAAAAGTTAATATTTTATTAACATGATTGTAAAAAAACAAAAAAGACGTAAGTTTTTTGGATAAAATGACTTGACAAAAATCAAAACATCGTATATGATATATATAATTTCACTATAATTGGGGGAGTTTGTCATGAGTGCAAAAATTATTGTCTTTGCCAACGAAAAAGGCGGAACTGGAAAATCGACATTAGCCATGCATGTCATTGTCGGGTTGTTACGAATGGGTAAGCGTGTTGCTTCATTTGATTTAGACTACCCACAAGGGACATTATCTCATTATGTTGAAAATCGCAATGCTTTTGTAAAGTCGATGGGTGTACCGTTACCTGAACCGATGCACACGACATGGGATGAAGAAAAGAATCGTATTTATACCCTACGGGGGCAAATTGATAAGGTTCGGAATGAAGTGGATATCATTGTCATTGATACACCGGGGACAACCAATCAATTAGCACAAGATGCGATGGTTTTGGCTGATATTTTAATTACACCGATTAACGATAGTTTGGTTGACTTGGATGTATTGGCACAGGTAGATACCAATTCATTACGTATAAAAGGTCCCAGCCATTTTGCACAAGTTGTTTGGTCGTCCAGACAACAACGCATGATTGAACGTCGTCCGCCGTTGGAATGGTTTGTTGTTCGCAATCGATTGACTTACAGCAAAAGTCGCAACTCTCAATTGATGACGGTTTTATTGAATGCGTTATCTCGTCGGATTCATTTTACATTATCCGGAGGTATTTCGGAACGTGTTGTTTATCGTGAATTGTTTTTAAAAGGGTTAACGATGATGGATTTAAAAGAAAACGGGTTAAATATGCCGTTTTCCGTATCGGCTCATGCTGCGAAACAAGAAGTTGTTGCATTGTTACAAAATATATTCAATCGGGAAGAAACCCAAAAGGCAGCATAGATTATTTTTAATCAATAAAAGCATCTGTCATTATCGCAGATGCTTTTTTTTATTTGAAAAACAAACAAGTGTCAAAATCAAAAAAATATTTTGTGAAAAACCTTGATTAGAATGAAAAGAGATGTTATAAAAACCTATACTTTCATTCCAATAAAAAGGGGGATATCATGGATATACGTACGGTTAAAACAGAACCGTTTACGGATCAGAATTGCGGAACTTCCGGTTTACGCAAAAAAGTTTCTGTTTTTAAGCAAAAAAATTATTTGGAAAATTTTGTTCAGTCATTATTTAATTCATTGGACGGGTTTGAAGGAAAAGCACTGGTCATCGGTGGGGACGGTCGTTATTTTAATGCCCGTGCCATACAATCAATCATTCGCATTGCCGTTGCCAATCAATTCGGTCGGTTAATTATCGGGCAAAACGGTATTTTATCAACACCGGCTGCGTCCCATTTGATTGTAAAAAGAGAAGCGTTTGGTGGAATTATTTTGTCTGCCAGCCATAACCCGGGTGGACCGAACGGTGATTTCGGAATTAAATTTGATACGGCACAAGGGGCACCGGCACCACAGTCTTTAACAGATAAAATTTCCGAAAAATCAAAAACGATTGACCATTATTGGACATGTGATATGCCCGATGTTGATTTAAGCGTTATCGGCGAACAAACGTTTGGTTCAACCATTATTGAAATCGTTGATTCAATTGATGATTATGCCACATACATGCAGGAAATTTTTGATTTTGATGTTATTCGAACATTATTTCAAAAAGGCTTTAAAATGTCCTATAATGCCATGAATGCTGTTACTGGTCCGTATGCCAAGCGGATTTTTGAAGAATTACTAGGGGCTGATGCGGGAACGGTTATCAATGGAACACCTTTATCCGATTTCGGTGGATTGCATCCCGAACCGAATTTAACATATGCCAAAACATTTGTTGATATGATGTATCAAGATGATGCACCTGATTTCGGGGCGGCATCTGATGGGGATGGTGATCGTTATATGATTTTAGGTCGTCAGTTTTTTACCTCTCCGGCAGATAGTTTAGCCATTATTGCCGAATACATGGATACAATTCCGTTTTATCAGGGACGTGTTTATGGTGTTGCCCGTTCCATGCCGACAGCCAACGCCGTTGATTATGTTGCACAGGCAAAAAACATGCCTGTTTACGCAACACCAACCGGATGGAAATTTTTCAGTTCGTTATTGGAAACACATAAAATTGCATTATGTGGCGAAGAAAGTTTTGGAACAGGCTCCTTCCATTTAAGTGAAAAAGACGGCATCTGGGCTGTTTTATGTTGGCTTTACATTATTGCGACAACGGGTAAATCCGTTCAGGAACTCAATGAAGAATTGTGGCAAAAATACGGTCGCGTTTATAATTCAACACAAAATTATGAAGGGTTGGAAGTTGAACCGACAAAAGAAATGCTGTCATCTTTAGAAAAACGATTATCAGCCTTGGTTGGGGAAACATTTGACGATTTAACCATTACACAAACGGGATTGTTTAATTATACTGACCCGGTTACCGGTGAAGAAACCACACGTCAAGGATATATGATTTATTTCGATGATGCCCGTATTTTCTTACGTCTATCCGGTACGGGAAGCAGTGGTGCAACATTGCGTGTTTATTATATGAAGCGGGAAACAAACATTGAAAAAACACATCAAGATGCCGTTTCATATTTACAACCGTTGGCTGATGCTGCTGTTAAAATTTTGAATTTGGAAAAATACACAGGTCGCCAAAAACCGGACGTTATTACATAAAGCATTGATATGACGTTTTAAAGAAGAAATATATCATAAAACACCCTCGCATGAGCAGAGGGTATTTTATTCGGTTACATCAAAAAAATGGCAGATAATTCATCTGTCATTTTTTTGTTTGGTTATAGACATCATTACTTTAACACACATTTGTATCCGATGACTTCTGCCCCTTCCGTTCCCCCATAAATGGGTTGAGATTCTCGTAATCCGTCACATTCATTACATAAACGACGGGATTCGGCATCTGTTCCGATTTGACGTTCGCCTCCTTCGGAACAAGATAAACAATTACCGTTAATATCTTGCCACTGCAGACCGGCACATTCTTCAACACATAAACCACTCCATGTGGTTTCGGGTGTCCCGATTTCCAGTTGACGACGATTACTGCAAGACGAACATAAATTTTCACGTGTCGGGTCAATAGGCTTATTCACATTGCTACATGCTAAACAAGAAGAACCGGATAAAAACTGCAATCCTGTTTCGCATAATCCTTTCATACATGTATTGTTTTGCCAACGTCTGTTTTGGCATGTTAAACATTGTTCTTCGTCAGAACGATAATCCAAATTGTCCGAACAAGACCGACAAAGACCATAATGGTCTCTGAACTTTTGCCCATCATTATTATCAGTACTACGAATATAAGGTTGAGCCTTTGACACAATGGTATCATTTAAATTTTCATGTAAAACACCATTTCCCTTGCTGTTGCAAATACCAAACGAACCCGGATTAACGTAAGTACAAAAATTATTTTCGGAATCTGTTTGAAACCGTTTAATTGCCAGCCTGTTTTCACATACATGACATGAATCAGGGGACGCTATGATAAAATTGGTCCATGTCGCCTGTTCCGGATTTGGATCATTGCAAGAATAACATTCTCCTCGTAAAGTCAGATAATATGATGTCGGACAATTTCTGGGGGCACATGTTGAATTATATATTTGACGATATGTACATTTGTTGCAATCTGATAACACTGCCGGTGTCAGTGCATTTAATGATTTATCATTCCCACAAGATACACACTGACCGGATGAATCATTGATGTAGTTATTTTTGCATGTTAAAGCACAATAGTTGGTTTCATTTACTGTATAAACATGGCGAGTATCCACCGTCCCATCTGCATTATACGTTGTATCGGAAACGGTATTTTTCTTGCAATTAGCAACACACCCGGATACAGCATCCGATTCTATTTCAATATGATTAGCCTGATCACAGGGATAACAGATACCGTCTTTTCCCAAAAACTGACCGATACCACAAGTTTCCTTTGTTTGTGGTAAAATACAAAAAGAATCCTTTACTTGACGACCACAAGCCAAACAAAGTCTTTTCAGTTCAGCATCTGTTTGCGATGCTCCGCTTGTCGGATAAATAATCTTGTTATTACTTGTAATGACACGGCAATCAAAACAAGCCCCTGATGAATTTTGCCACTTTCTTTTGCATTTATCACTCGTTGGATTTGTTAAGCAGATTGTGTCTTCTTCACTATTAGCCGGTGGTTGTTCACATTTTGGTGCACATTCGCCGGAGTTTTTATTTCCGACGTGCCAACGGGCGGAATAATTGCCATTGCTGTCTCTTTCTGGGCAATTGTTACATTTATCAACACGATATTGATAAAATTGAGAATCAGAGTTGCCATAAACATAGTGTCCGATTCCAACATTTTGATTGCGTGAAGAACTACATTTTGCACACGTATAATGTGATGCTCTGACAGTTGTTACAAATTCATCATCAGCACATTTGACCTGATTTTGACATACAATGGCATCATGATAATAATTAAACCAATATTCTCCATACCAAGCACGGTTAGGACACGATAAGCATTGCTGTTTAGAGACATCATCTTTTGCAATAAAATTCGGCGTTTCATCATCACAAGAAACACACCCTTTCTTTAATGATTGATAGGAATATCCCGCAGTGCACATATACGAACAATAACCCAACTGTTCGTCGTCAACTAAAACACCATATTGTCGTTCATATTTATACTCACCTGCCGTATCTGAAGCACATTGTTGACACATGGTATATCCGTCCACTTCATCACTGGTATCAGGAAAAGGATGACCATCTTTTAATACAATAAAATTATTACCATTATTGCATTCTATACAAGCCCCGTTTTGCGTACGAAATGTTCCTGACGGACATGTTTTTTGTAATGTTGTACAGGTATAAGTTTCTTCATTGCAAATGTAACTGCGACCTTTCGATTCACAATCTTTGTTTGTAATGCATTCAACGCATATACCACTTTCGCCGTCATCTAAACAAAAAGGTGTATCTGTCCCCGTACAACTGTTTTTACAGGTCATTTTATCAATGTCGCATGTCGCCGTACCACACAGATTGAGACAATCGCCATCTTCTACACACGGGTCACCACTTTGTCCTTCGCCGTCAGCATTACTTTCCGAATCCAAAAACGATGTGAAAACAATTGTATTATCTGTTTCGTCTTCTCCACAAATGGAAGCACTACCAACATATTTTTCGCCGTTCACTTGCACAAATTGAATGCCTTGAATAACACCGTTTAAGTTCATGTTCACAACATTTTTACATACACGGGAAGAAACACCCTCTACATAGGTTTTAAACGCAACGTCCGGATGAGATGTCATATAGATTGGGTACCCCGTACCTGTCATATCCGGAAATTCATCAAAATCCGTTCCGTCTTCACTGGGTTCGGGTAAGGGCATTTCCTGATATTTATGCCAGATATCATTGGCACGCAGATTGACTTCATACACAATATCGTTTGCCCGATATTTATCCATGGCAAACGAATACCCATAAATCCCACCGGCTGATAAGACCCCCATCACAGCCAAAACACCAAGGATTTCAACCATACTGCGACCTTGTTGGGCTGATGTTTTAGCATTAAATTGTTTCAAAAAAGGCAATTTGCAAATCATAAAACCTCCTTAAAAATAAAGTTTTTTAATCAATACCTTATCTTTAAAAAATGTGTCAAAAAAAGGTACGTTTTTTTGACGCTTTTTTTTGACGGACGGAAAGGGCTTTTAGTGAAGTAAAAAAGATATAAAAATCAGACAATTGTATTTTTTAGTTGACAAGAGGTATTTTGCACAATAATATGGGAAAAATAACGTACCTTTTTTTGACACGTTTTTCGTTGAGAATACATTGATTTTTAATCGTTATTTTTGAACAAGTTTTATCATTTAGCAAAAGCCTTTTTTCATTCTCAAGCAACCATTTTAAACACAAAAAACGAATCGTTTCTCAAAATTGTTACAACATTATGTAAATAAAAACGGCAGAAAAATCTGCCGTTTTTTCATCTGTCAAAATTGTTAATTTTTTTCAACAGAGGGATGACAGAAGCCAATCCCTTCGCTGACTTCTTCCCACACACGACCGGAACAACGTTCACATTCTTCCTGTGTCGTATCATACATTTTATACGGGTAGGAACAGGCGTAACATGTACCATCTGAACTTCGCCATGTGTGTGAAGAACAACTGTGACATTCTGTTTTGCTTGTATTATAAACATATTGCGTGTCACACTTATAACATTTGTTTTCGGTTGTTGCAAACCAACCCGAACATTTATGGCATTGTTCGGCCTCTGTTGCAATCGTTCCTTCCGTCAACTTATCACATGTCAAACATTTGCCGGCAGATGTTGTGACCTCATCTGAAGCGCTACAACCACAAGCCAATCCATTGTTGATGGCTGAACCATTAGCGCATACTTTACACGCCCCCCAGCCGTCATTGCTTGTGTTCGGTGTCCAATAACGGTTGTCACACCGCAAACATTCTTCATGTGTTGTCGTTAAACTGGAAGAATAAGTACATAAGCGGGAGTACATATTTCCATCACTTTTAAACGTTAACCGATTCGAACAAGTGTTAACATCACCATCATACAATCTGATATAACTGGAATAATTACAATCAAAACAATATGTATCATAGGGACGCCAAAAACGATTACCACAAGATGCACATTCATCTTCATCGGCATAGTAATAATTATCTCCACTTTCACATGGACGACAAAGACTGTCCGTTGCCGTTTTAGCACTATGTGCGGCATACCACAAGCCTCGACTACATTTATGACATTCTTCGTTACGGGCGACTTTTGTTCCGGTTGTTAATCCTTCACAATTTATACAACCATTTGTGACAACATCATATTTTTCAATCGGATTATCATCATCACATTCACATGATAAGCCATCTTCCGTCCCATATGTTGAAGCAGGACAATTGACACATTTTCCAACATGAGTGGTCGTATTTGTTTCAAGCCAATATTTATCGGCATGACAGGCATCACATTCTTCTTTGGTAATGTTTGTCAATGCATCTGTTGTATCACAGTTTAAACATTTTTTATCGTAGGCTCGGTATGTAAAATTACAGGCAATACATTGTTCTTTTGTTTCCGGATTGATGACATCTCCACTAACAATCGTATCACATGCAAAACATTTACCGGCATCATC
>JAZTVX010000060.1:0-16352 GCA_045635565.1 Alphaproteobacteria bacterium | reverse complement strand
ACATGAAACGCACATTGTTTCACCACCATCACTATAACAAAAAGGTGTATTGGTTCCTGTACAACTGTTTTTACAAACCATTTTATCCATATCACAGGTGGCATCACCACAAGGACTGCTACAATCAGCATCTTCAACGCAAGGGTCACCACTTTGTCCTTCGCCCCCTTCATTACTTTCCGAATCTAAAAATGATGTAAAAACAAGTAAATTATCGGTTTCATCTTCCCCACAAATGGAGGCTGAGCCCGTGTATTTAATGAAATCCCCGTCCCCTTGGGCAACTTGCACAAATTGAATCCCTTGAATAACACCGTTTAAGTTCATATTTATAACATTTTTACATACACGGGAAGAAACACCTTCAACATACGTTTTAAAGGCAACATCGGGGTGAGAGGTCATATAAATCGGATAACCCGTTCCCGTTATATCCGGAAATTCATCAAAATCCGTGCCATCTTCACTCGGTTCAGGCAAAGGCATTTCCTGATATTTATGCCAGATATCATTGGCACGCAGATTGACTTCATACACAATATCGTTAGCCCGATATTTATCCATGGCAAAAGAATATCCATAAATCCCACCGGCTGATAAGACCCCCATTACAGCCAAAACACCAAGTATTTCAACCATACTACGACCGGATTCTTGAGTGTTTTTGCTCAAAAAACAATGTAAAAAAGGCATTTTCAAATTCATAAAACCTCCGTTAAAATAATCTCAAAAAAACAAAACCTTCTCATTAAAAAACGTGTCAAAAAAAGGTACGTTTTTTTGACACTTTTTTTTGATAGACGGGGTGTGTTTGTGATGAGGCAAAAAAGATATAAAAATCAGATGATTACATTTTTTAGTTGACAAGAGGTATTTTGCATCATAATATGGGAAAAATAACGTACCTTTTTTTGACACGTTTTTTCAAGAGAATACATTGATTTTTAAGCCTTATTTTTGAACAGGTTTTGGCGTTTTGCAACTGGCTTTTTTGATATTTAAATTACTGTTCAAAACATCAAAAAACGAATCGTTTTTTTGAAATAGTGCTGTAAATAATGAGGTTTAAAATAAAATCAAATCATAAAAAAGCCCCAGCAACTTAAAAGTTGAGGGGCAAAATGGCGGATGGGGTGGGATTCGAACCCACGTTAGGCTTTAGACCTAAACACACTTTCCAGGCGTGCGCCTTCAACCACTCGGCCACCCATCCTTGAATTTTTTCTCTTTTACTATATTATTTTGAAAATTGCAAGAAAAAAATAACATGAAAACCCACTTTAATTCACTTTTCACACCAAATAAGTTATTTAACCTTAACCGAATCAATCTTTGCCACCAAAGTGGGGGGGGGTTAAATACAGTGAAGCGTTATTCATGTAAACAAAAAAAATCCCCGAAAATCGGACAAGTAATTTTCGGGGTGTTTTTTTCTTATTTGACAAGAATAATACGTTTAACATCTATTTCTGATTGTCCGATTAACTCTTTATCCAATTCACCAAAAATTTCAACTGTATCTTGTGGTGTAACCGTTTGACCATGCCAACGCTTATCATCAATTTCAACAACAATTGTTCCTGTCGAATCTTTGAACAAATATTTTTCATCACCTAAACTTTTTTCAATGTTGCCTTTTAAAAGCACATGAGAATCATCTTTCATATCTGCTAATCCTTGAACTGTACCCATAGCAACACCTGGTCCTTTAAAACCACCCGTTTGTGTCGGTTGAGCCATTTCTCCACCAACAAAACCACCGTGATGACGAGCCTGTGCAACGCTAGCAAACAAAGTTACCGTTAACGCTAATACCATTATTTTTTTTAACATGTTTTCTCCTTTGTTAAATATATACACATTTTAATATAAAAATGATTTTTCTCAAATGCAATTACAAACATGTTTTTTTCAAAAAAGTTTAACAATTTTTTATTTTATAAGTATAAATGTATGAAAATTTGTCACCTAAATCAATTTTTTCAATATATTGGACTTTGTGCAATGGGAATCGATTTGAACATATAAAACAAGTTTTTGTTAATTCTTGTTTCAATTTTAAGGTAAATTGTTTCATCTCGGACGGTAGTAAATAATACAAAATAATATCGGCATCACAAAAAGAATATGTAAATAAATCCTGTCGAAAAAGGGTAACATTTTTTAATCGTCTGATACGCCACTTCGCTAATAAATACGGCCATAAAGAATACTCAATTCCGATAAATTGATGTTGTGGATATTTTTGAGCCAAGGGTATCAATAATGTTCCCCAACCACAGCCGGCATCAATGATACGAAGACATTTATTAGAGGGTTGTTCGTCAATGTAGTCAGATGTTTTTTGTAACATCACGGATAATGATTGACCTGTTGTCGGAATTGTTGGTGAATGCTTCATAAAACCACTTAAACAGGTTATCAGGATAAAATAAATACTTATACAAAATATGATCAGACATATTCCCAAACAGACAACCAACAAAAGAACTGATAAAATGGTCATTTAGGATACGCTACACAGTGATTTCCTTCAAAACGCCAAGACGTAATTATTCCGTCTTCCAATTTAAACAGTGTTGTGCATGAGCGGGTCACCAATCCTTGCGGTTTTTCATAAAATGATAATTCTTTAGCAATACGAGGCATGCGTTCAATTTTGGCTCCTTCCGCTGCATTTTCAACTGTTTGTTTGGTATATAAAATGTAATTAGCTGTTCCAACCCAATAATCATTCATCGGTGTTCCCCACACACGATACAGTGTTGACTTTTCGGCACCTAACCATTCGTCAAGCAATATTTTATAGTTTTCTTGTGTTGCTTGGGGAATCATAGATTGAGATTGACACCCCCCCAACACCAACCCAATCCAACAAATAAGACATAAAAAGCGTTTCATCGATATTCTCCTTTGAGGTCATTATAACACAATATAAACATTCGTCAATTTATTTATGCTTTTTCTTGATTTTAAGTGACATAGTGCACACTTGAAAAAAGTGATTTACTTTAGGGAGAAAAAAATGTCAACAACAAATTATCATTCCGTTTCGGAACTGTGTGTACAGTTAAAACTCAAACCCAGTCAACTGATATATCTGATTTTAAATGAAAATTTAACAGTTAGTATTTATATTTCCAATTTAAAAACGTATTACTTCGATTTTGTTCTTCATGATTGCAAAATTGATATATGCGATGTCCATTCTTGTTTTATCAGTGGTCTGTTTCATTTGACGCCCTATGAAACACAGAAAATATTAAAAAAAGGAAAAGGAAGTGTTTCTTGTGTTAAGCCACAAGATGATGCCTATATCACTTTAGCACATCCTTATCCGATTAGCATTGATGATTTGTTGATTGATACGCAAGGTCTTTCACAAGTCAATCAAGCGATTTCTTTGCAAGAAAATAATCAACGTCTTTCCTGCTGAATGTGTTGCAGATAAGATAAAACAGCCTGATACGTTTCTTCCGGTGATGTATCTGTAGATACAACGTAATCAGCATAAATCATTCGTTTATCATTACCCCATTGACGTTTGATTAAACGCGTAAATTTATCTGTTGTCATATTGGAACGCTTCATGGCTCGTTCGTGTTGCGTTTGGATATCGGCATATAAACAAATGGTAACGTCACATAACGCATGTAACCCCGTTTCAAACAGTAACGGTGCAACAAGTATAATAGTTTCATTTTGATTTAAAACGTTTTTAATTTTGGATTTGATTCTGTTAATAATAAAAGGATGGGTTTGGGATTCTAATATTGACAACAATTCCGGTTGACGTGTTACACATTCTGCCAGTATGTGACGTATAATAGTATTCCCTTGTACTGCTGACGGACAAATGCTCTGTATAATTTGTGTCATATACTGACTTGTTTCATACAATTCATGTGTGACTTCATCAGCATCAATGATGATATATCCTTGTTGTTTTAATAGGGTTGCAATCGTTGTTTTTCCTGTTGCCAATCCACCCGTTAAACCAATAATCATTTAACATCCTTTCCTTGCTTTTATAAATCTTTTTTATATAAAAATAAAGAAATTATTATACTTGCGTTTAAAAAAAAGTTAACCTATACTAACAATCAGAAAAAGGAGAATAAGAATGAAAAAAATTTTAGCCACATTATTGATGATTTTTTTAACGGCTTGCAGTAAACCAACGTTTCAGGGCAATACATATGTTTTAACGACCAGTCCGAAAAATTTACCGATTACACTTTCTTTTTCGGATACAGACAACAAATTTAGTGGTAAAGCCGTCAATAATTATTTCGGCACATATACATTAAACGGTCAACAGATTACTTTTTCACAAATTGGCAGTACCATGATGATGGGTGAACCCTCACAAATGACAGCCGAAACAACATATTTTCAAGAATTGGCACAGGTACGTTCTTTTCGAATAGCTAATAATTATCTGGTTTTGATTTTAGAAAATAAAAAGGAATTATTATTCGAGAAGGAATAAATTACCTTAATCGTTTTCAAAAATCGGCAGACTGTTGTTTGCCGATTTTTTCATGTGTTGGCTTCGACTAAACACAAACCAATAACACCGATAATAATTAAGCTGATGGATATGATTTTGAGCCAATTCATGGTTTCATGCAGAAAAACAACGCCTAATACGGCAATTAACGACATACCTATAGCACTCCAAATCGCATAAGCAATACCAACTTCGATTGTTTTTAATGAAACGGATAGAAAATAAAATGAAAGAGCATAAAAAATTGCTGTCCCGACAGACGGTAATAAAATTGAAAAACCGTTTGTCATTTTTAATAAGACCGTACCGATAACTTCTGATAAAATCGCTAAAAATAAAAATAAATAACTCATGTTACACCTCTCGCTTCATATAGGATATTATTAGAAAAGAGGTATTTCGCCACCAATTAAAATAAAACGCCCTATATACATTATTATAAATTTATTTTCATGCTTTATCAAGTTTTTTAACACCGACACAGTCCTATATACATACAAAATGTGCTTGACTTTGTTCTAAAACGGCTTATACTTGACAACAAGGAAAGAAAAAATGAAAGTTATTTTGCAACGGGTTTTGAAATCATCTGTCACGGTTGACGGCGTTTGTGTGGGTTCGTGTGGACAGGGATATTGTGTTTTGGTCGGTATTGCTCCGACGGATACAAAACAGGATATTTCTTTTATGGCACAAAAAATTGTGAATCTACGCGTATTTGAAGATGAAAACGGTAAAATGAATAAATCTGTGTTGGATGTGAATGGCAGTATGCTGATTGTGTCACAGTTCACATTGCTGGCTGATTGTCAAACAGGACGACGTCCGTCTTTTACCGGTGCCGGAAATCCTCAAAAGGCAAAAGAACTTTTTGATGACTTTGTCCGTGAAGTGCAATCGTTATCTGTTCCTGTTCAAACCGGTATTTTCGGTGCCGATATGTTGGTTCATATTGAAAATGACGGTCCTGCTACATTTATTTTAGAAAGTCCAACTCATGACAAAAACAAAAAAAACAATTGAAACCATGGATCATATTGCCCAACAGGCATGTGATAACTTAAATCTGTCACCCAAAAAGGCTGTTCAGTTTTCAAAACAGGCTCGGGCTTTGCAAAAAAATTTGGCTTTGCGGAAAAAACAAAAACAAGAATGGGAAGCCCTGAAAACGACTGATACAACAGATTTATCAAACTGATTTTAAAAGGAAACATCATGCACGCATTTAAAATTCAAGGTCAAAATCGTCTGTTTGGAACAGTTGATATTCATGGTGCTAAAAACGCCATATTACCAATTATGGCTGCTGCTTTATTAACGAAAGAACCTATTCGACTTGAAAATATTTCTTTTTTATCTGACGTATCTGTGTTATCACAACTACTGCAAAGTTTGGGCATGAAAATTCACAATGAAACAGACGCTATTACATTGCAGGCGGATAATATTACTTCAACACATGCCGATTATGATTTTGTTTCTAAAATGCGAGGGTCTTTTTGGGTCTTGGGTCCATTATTGGCTCGTTTCCATGAAGCGGAAGTTTCTTTGCCGGGTGGGTGTGCCATTGGGACAAGACCGGTTGATTTGTACTTATCTGCTTTAACGGACATGGGTGCAGAAATTAGTGTTGAAAACGGCTATGTACGAGCAAAAGGTCCGCTACACGGGGCTGAAATATTTTTTCCAAAAGTTTCTGTCGGAGCAACACATAACACGATTATGGCGGCTGTTTTAACACCGGGACAAACGATTATTCATAATCCGGCATTAGAACCGGAAGTCATTGACTTGATTGAAATGCTCATTAAGATGGGGGCCAAGATAGAAGGTATCGGTACAAAGACGTTAATCATTACGGGTGTGAAGGAACTGTCGGGTTGTCGACACAAAATTATTCCCGACAGAATTGAAACAGCCACATTTGCCGTTGCTGCCGCTATGACACGGGGACGCATTTATTTAAAAGGTGCTCGTATGGATTTAATGGAAGCCGTTATAGATGTGTTACGAATTAACGGTGTTATTTTTGAACAGGATGAAAACGGCCTTTTGGTTGATGCAACACATACTCAATTGACAGCAACACCGATTACAACTTGTGAATATCCCGGTTTTCCGACAGATTGCCAAGCATTGATAACATCATTGTTAGCAATTGCCGATGGCGAAAGCATTGTAGAAGAAAGAATTTTTGAAAATCGTTTTATGCATATTCCTGAATTACAACGTATGGGAGCACATGTCAGAAATGTAAGTAACAGTACAATTATTTTATCCGGAGTTCCTGAATTATCTGGTGCGACAGTTATGGCTTCTGATTTGAGAGGAGGCGTTGGCTTGGTATTGGCTGGTTTAGTTGCTAAAGGACAAACAATTGTCAAACGCATCTATCATATTGATAGAGGCTATTATAAACTTGAAGAAAAATTAAGTGGTTTAGGTGCTGTCATAGAACGGATCGAATTGGATTAACGGTTGATTAAAAATCTGTTATATATATGAGGCTTGTAGAAACAAGCCTCATTTTTTTAGTTCGTTAAAATATGAGAAGTAACAATAATACTTTAATTTTTCAAAATTACTGTAATTGAAAGACATTTTTTCCGTCTTCACCACAAATCGGACACGTCCAGTTTTGAGGTAGTAATTCAAATGGCATATCATCTTCGTATATATACCCACACATTGTACAAACCCATTGCTTTGTCATGTTAAAACTCCTTTCATTCTTGTTCTTAATAGGACATGAAACACATGATTTCAAGTTTATCTTTCCTTTATTTGTAAAAGATAAGATTATTCTGTTGAAAATTTAATGAAAATGAATATAATTATTTTATTGAATTTAAAAAAGAGGCAAAATATGAAAAAATATCAATCTATTACCGTATGGGCAGGTGCATCACCGACGATTTCATCACTTTACCATGAACCGATGCGACGGGTGGGTGAGTTATTGGCTGAAAATAATATTACCATGGTTTATGGTATCGGTGATGAAGGTATGATGGGATGTGCATTTCAGGGGGTTCGAAATAAAAATGGGCGTGTTGTCGGTATTACAACGAATAAATTGTTGGAATTACAATGTAAAAATCGAGATGTTTTTAAACCTGAAGAAATCGTTGTTGTTGAAAATTTAGCCATTCGTAAAGCAAAAATGATGCAAATGGGGGAAGCCATTTTGGTTGGACCCGGTGGTTGGGGTACAATTGATGAGATTTCGGATTTTGCTGTTTCGATTCAAACAGGGGAAATACAACGGAAACCGATGATTTTTTTAAACTTCAATCATTTTTGGGAACCTTTTGGTGAATTGATATTGCACATGTTGCAAGATGGAACACTCAATCAGGATAAAATTGACTATATTGATTTTGTCAGTTCTCCCGAAGAAATTTTCAAAGCATTAGATACGATTGAAAACAGATTGGTTGCCGAAAGAACGGTCGGTCGGCGTAGAAAAACAAAATAAACACAGGAAAAACAGTATGATGAAACGAACTTTTTGGGTTATGATTATGATTATCAGTATGTTTACAACGCAAGGTATTGGTCATGCCAATGATTCGATTCATGCTGAAAAAGCATTTGATGCCGGTATGAACGCCTATAATAGTGAAGATTATCAAAAAGCCGTTTATGCTTTTCAAAATTCTGTTAAATATGATGAAAAATTATATAAATCACATTATATGCTCGGATTATCTTTATTTATGAATAATGAAGCCGAAATAGCTGAAGATTATCTTATTCGAATGATTGATGAATTTCCGAAAGAATGGAAATTGCAAATTTTATTAGCAGAATATTATGCCGGTCAAAAAAAATACGAAACAGCCATTTCTTATTATGAAAAAGCCTTAACTGTTAAAAAGATGTCTAAAAATGATAAGAGAAAATATCAGGAAAAATTAGATGCCCTGATTGCCGAACGTTCTGCTTTGTGGCAAGTAACGGAAGAAGAAAAGGAAACCATTTTGAAACAAGTTTCTTTTTTGGATAAATCAGCATGGCGTGCAATAACGGTTGAAAAAAAGGGGCCGGAATTCCATTTGGTTTACTTACCTAAGGAAGAAGATATCGATAAATGGAAAAACATGCTTGATATTTCCTGTAGTCCGATAGGATTAGGTGGTTTTCAAGAAATCAATCAAAAAACGGCGGATAAATTCAAAGAATTGGGGGCTATGTTAGATACGGTTGAATCGGATGGTCAGATGCGTATTTTTGAAACACGAGTCGTTGGTAAAGATAAATATTATGTGCTAGGTCGTATTTTCAAATCCAGAGCATCTTTTTGTGTTGCACAAATTAAAAAGAAAAATAAATTAAAGACCAAAGATATTGAAGAATGGACATCAAAACTCAAAACAATTTCTATTGATAAATAAGAAAAGGTTTATTTTTTGAAAAAGTTTTGTTTATTATATTATTAACAAGTCAACGTCTGATGGTGTTGATTTTACGGGATTGCCGTATAGTCATGTTTTCCACACTGATGCGTATGAGAAGGTATATATTAACACAGTGAAGTAATCTTGTTAAAACGATGTTTTTCTCAATATCATTACCAATAGGGTAACGCAATTTTTTCGACATGATATTTGATTGTCATGTGGTTACATTGTTACGGTTGTTTTCGTATAAATTATGAGAATCTCATACTTCTTGAAAACCCTCCTGTAACAACCACAAAAATGAAGAGTTTTATATCTTTTTTTGTATTTTGAAACAAATCACACCCCCCCATTTCAGATGATTAAAAATTCTTCACAGAACAAACACCGTTATTTGCCAAACGGCCGACCGAAATACAAAATTGTTCAGATGAACTATCCACACCTATTGCAACATCTCCCAGCGTTTCAAAATAAACTTCTGAACCATCTGCAGCAATAAAATGTTTTTCATCATGAGGTTGATTAACACAATAATAACGTGCTGCATCACCTGTACCGATTTGTTGAACAAACTTATTTGTACCGCATTCTGTATCACATTCTGCCGCATCATTGATATCAATTTCATATTTGCCAAAACCGAACAAACAAGATTGACAACCATCATTCAGCGTCTTAAATGTTTCACCGCTTAAACAACCACCTAAAACGCAATACCCATCCACCAATTGACGCGTTTCGCCACAACTGTTACATTGTTCCCGACCAATATCATCATCACCAACCTTAATCGGTTTTTCTGTCAAACATGATTCACATGGATATTTAGTAGATGATGTACTGCGAAATAAAACACCATTTCCGGCATCATAACCGTTAACATAACCGTTTCCGTAACTATTACAAACGCCTGTTTTTCCAAGTTCAAAAGGAAGACAGGATTTACCGATAATCATTCGGTTAGGACATGACAAACATTTTTGAATTTCCGTTTCATCTTTGATATCAATATTATACGCCGATCCTGCACACGGATAACATTTCGTATCATAGTAAACACCGCAAGTTAAACATGATTGTTGGTGATTAGCTAAATTATCTTTATTACTATATTGCTCATTCCATAAACGAAAGGTCGATTTTGCACATAAAATACACTGGCCCAAATCATTTAACACATAACCTTCTTCACATGATTTCCACTCACAAAGAGCGTATTCCGTTCCTTTTCGTGATATATGTCGATTCTCACATGCTTCACATTGCTGTTCATTGATGAGGGAATTACCAATCACAACATTACTTTCTTTATCTGTGCAATCGTAACATTGACCATTACCGACACCATATTGCCCCGTACTTTCACAAGCCTTCACACAATAAGTATCTGTTTTATCATTTTCATATACTGTGCTGACATACCTTTTTGTAATACCGTTTTCACCGGTACACGCATTTGTACAATCTTCTGCATTTCGAATAGCGATATTTTCATTTGTCTGATTTGTATCACAAGGTTGACATTCACCTGCGATATTAACAAAATGTCCCGTTTCACATTCCGCTGTTTTTTGTTTTACCAAACAATGTGTTTGACCGTCTTTTTCAACAATTTCACGATTACATTTTAAACAGAGACTTTTAGCATTTTCATCGACAACACCTTTGTTATCAAGACGGGTATTTGCTTCTAAATTATCACATGTAAAACACATATCTGTTAAATTAGTCCATTCTTGTGTTTCCTTACATACCGGTATGCAAGTATCATTCTTAACAGTTCGACCACAAGCCAAGCAGAGTTCTTCCGCTTCCGGATGATTTTTATCAAGGGCTAACGGCTCCGGATCAGAACAAAGAACACCATATCCGCCTTTACTGACAAATTCTTCCCCTGGTTTAAACTTGGGATAACAAATACCATAAGTTTTTGTTACAACAAATTTGCGATTACATGCTTCACAATATTTTTGCACCGTTTCAAAAATACTTAAATCACTGGCTGTTCCTGGTGCCAACGTATAAGAATAATACGTACCCCGTGTACGTCGTCCTGCACTATCTCGGGCATCATCATGGTTACATGCTCGACAACTTATTATCTCGGAAGATGAATTAAACCCTAAAAATTCTTTGCCAACATCACAGGTATCGTTAACACAAACGGTATTTCTAGAACCACGGATATCTTCCACCCAGATACCTCCACATGCCTGACATTGTTCTTTGGGTTTATCCAATCCGTCTGGCAACATAGTAAAAGATCCTTTCTGACATTCGATACAACCTTTATTGGATGAATAACTGTGACCGTCAACACAGGTGGAAGCACAAAACATTTTGCTTTCTTCTCCATCTTTTGCAACTGTTTCGACAACAAATTTTTGTTCATCGGCACATTGTTCTTCACATATTTCTTTACCACTTTTCGAATCAGCAAAAACAATTTCATCACCTTGTTTGTATTCAAACGGAGTACTCTTAATTCGAATATTACTCATTGAGGTACAAGGCACACACCCACCATTATACGTTCTAAATTCATTTTCTTGGCATGTTTCTGTTACTTTTTGACAGGTGTTACTCATTTCATTGCAAATGTATCCTTTGGCACAATGTTCGTTTTTGATACATTTAACACATACCGGTTCAGTTGTATTTTCCATCTGACAAAACGGAGAAAAGACGCCACAATCCGGTTGACATAAATTATTAACACATTGATAACAGGTTCGATTATTAACAAATTTACAATCAGATGTTGCATAACAATAGTCCGTTGGTTCCCCATTTTTATCAATCGGTTTTCCCGTTCCGACAATGCCATTTAAATTACCTAATGAAGCCAAGAAACGTATACCTGATTTTTCACCATACGTTTTACAAATCAACGAACTGTTTGTAAATACCACCCCTTCATCACTTTCTGTATCAAAATGAATGGGGACAATTCTAATAAGTTGCGCTAAAATTTTATCCAATCGCATATTCAAAACAGATTGACAAACACCATTTGGAACCTCATCAACATCTACACTAAAAGTCAATCCGTTTAAAGAAGAACGAACCGTTATTGGAAAACCACTGGGTGTTACATTTGCCCAATCATCAAAAGAAGTCGGTAAGGGTCTATTTTGATATTTATACCATATATCTTGGACGCGTTTATTGACTTCATGAACAATATCGTTTGCACGATATTTATTCATAGCAAATATATATCCGGAGATACCAGCCATGGATAAAACCCCTATCACAGCCAAAACAGCAAGGATTTCAACCATACTGCGACCTTGTTCGATTGATGTTTTCGCATCAAATTGTTTCAAAAAAGGCATTTTAAAAGTCATAAAACCTCCGTTAAAATAATCTTAAAAAATCAATATATTCTCATTAAAAAATGTGTCAAAAAAAGGTACCTTTTTTTGTCGCTTTTTTTTGATGTGCGATGTGTGTTTGTAATGGGGTAAAAAAGATATAAAAATCAGATGATTGTATTTTTTAGTTGACAAGAGGTATTTCGCATAATAGTATGGGAAAAATAACGTACCTTTTTTTGACACATTTTTTCAAGGGAATAGATTGATTTTTAAGCCTTATTTTTGAATAGGTTTTGCACTTTTGCAAAAGCTTTTTTTTATGTAAAAATTACCGTTTGAAACACAAAAAACGAATCGTCTAATCGGATTTTTTATTCATTTGTTATCAGTCTAGATTATAAAAAATTACAACTTATTGATAATAGAAAGATATTCTTTTAGTTTTGTATTCAGGATCAGAATGTTTTTACATTTATATGTGCTAACTGTAACTATGGCCTTTTTAAAACATCTCTATAAAAGTGTCAGCAATGAAACAATCTTTTGATAACTAAAAATAAAAAACGAATAATATTTTTGTACCTAAATATACCAGATATTCAAAAAAAATATCCTTACAAAACGCCAAAACCCATTCAAAAATAAGGCTTAAAAATCAATGTATTCTCATTAAAAAATGTGTCAAAAAAAGGTACGTTATTTTTCCCATACTATGATGCAAAATACCTCTTGTCAACTAAAAAATACAATTGTCTGATTTTTATATCTTTTTTACCCCATTACAAACACACGTCGTCTATCAAAAAAAAGCATCAAAAAAACGTACCTTTTTTTGACACGTTTTTTTAAGAGAAGGTTTTGATTTTTTGAGATTATTTTAACGGAGGTTTTATGATTTGCAAATTGCCTTTTTTACATCGTTTTTTGAACAAAAACACACAAGAATCCGGTCGTAGCATGGTTGAAATCTTGGGTGTTTTGGCTGTGATAGGGGTTTTATCGGCTGGGGGTATTTATGGCTATTCTTTTGCCATGGATAAATATCGGGCTAACGATATTATCAATGCCGCTACCTCTCGTTCAGCTGATATTTGGAATCGATATCAGGACATGGATTTACCAAATACTGATGAAAATCAAGATGCTTTTAGCGAATGGAATGGTTTGACGGAAACAGGTTTTCCCATTTCTATTGAAACGATACCTGATATCGGGGCTTTTCAAATCATTGTTGATGACGTTCCGAGTGGTGTTTGTAAACAAGTTCTCCACATGGCATCGGCAATTCAAAATATCAATGGTATTCGCTTTGTTCATGTTGATAATGACGGAACAATCGGAGGAATTGATTTATGTGCAGGTGATTCTGTTAAAACAACATTATTTACTGCGTTGTTGTATGATACGAATGAAGAAGGTGAAGAAATCGGTGAATGTATTTATGATGAAGATTGTTCCAGCCCTTGCACAGAAACGGCTTCATCATGTGATGTTGAACACGGTTATATTTGTTCCAACGGTTGTGATGGCTCCAATAAAATTTGTATAGAAGAAACAGGCATTTGTGAAGAAATTAAAGGTTGTACATCCGATGAATTTCGGTCTATTACCGGTCAATGTGTTTCGTGTTTTGCCAAAGGGTCGTATGAAATTTCATCACAAGATGAACCATTCATTGATGAAGCATTGAGTATTCAGGATTTGTCAAGTGGCAAAGAACAATGTTCTGCCTGTGGCCGAACGGTGGAAGAATCAAACGGGAAAACATATTGTCATAATCTGTGTTTGGTGGGTAAAGGGTATATACCACAGGTAGGTATTTCAAACAGCAGTTATCAACAATATGCCGAAAATGATTACAAAAATGGGTGTGTTAGTTGCAATAATCCCTATGATTATGCAATTGTGGGAGATGCAGTATCAATAACCGGATGCACTACTTGTGGACATTCAACATATGTCAATCCTGTGTATGGTTACAGTACTATTTGTGGTCCAATGATATGTGAGACAGGCGAGTATAAGTATTTCAAACACACAAATGGCTCTGGTTCGTATGGTGCGCAATGTGCTTCTTGTACAGATAGGGTTCCAAGATTAATTGGTTCAATTGAAAAATTTAGTAAGATGTGCGAAGCATGTAATCGTCAAAAAGTTGGCGATTATTGTATGCCAAATTGTTCAACAAATGAATTTACATCTGCAACGTATCGTGTTCCGGCTACACCCAATATGGGCTCCGAAGGTTCTTGTGTTGATTGCGAAAGCAACCAATCTTTTATTGTCGGTATTTACACCGAAAGCACTGATACAACAACTGGAGAAAAAAATTATACCATCAATGATGTCGCATATCAATACTATATTGATTCTTGTTTAAAATGTAACGATGTGAATAAAGATGGAGTTATTAGTTCTGATGAAAAAGATAAAATTCGAAAAATAAAAAGAGAAAATAATTACGCTCACTGTGTATTATCAAAAAATCCCTGTGAAGATAACCAGTTTTTGGGTTCGGACGGTACATGTTATACCTGTGGTGAATGGGCTTATATTATTTCAGATGAAGAATCCGGTTGCACACAGCGTTGCACGGGAGAAAATGGGACAGTAAAGGCGTGGGTTATATCTAATTCCAGTCTCAGCATTTGTATGAAACAGGCTTGCAACGAAGGAACTCAGGTGCAATCATGGTATTCGAACAAGTGTCACGATTGTCAAGAAACAGGTTATATTGGTATTGGAGCAGCAAACGGAGGCGTTTGGAAAGAATTGGCAACGATGTGTCAAAAATGCCATACAGCCGAACGTGCTGTTATGAAAACAAGTTGTTATAAAGTTGAAACATGTGGCAATAATGAAACATTTCAAAGCAGTGAAAATGGCACCTGTATTTCTTGCGATAAAGAAGGAATGGATTATTCAGAGGACGAAATCAATTGTGAAGCATGTCCTCCTCAAAAAGATTCAAACGGCAACTATCTTCACTTAGGTCGGTCGTACTTTCCTTTTGTTAAAGGTAAAACAAATCCACATTGTGCTATTAAAAAGCCCGGTCAGTATTCAATTTGTAACTCTTTGGGTGATGCCAAAGGAAAAGATCCATATAAAGCAGGAGATGGCATTTTATTCCGAGGTAATGATGCGGTTTGTTATCCATGTGATACAGACAAGTCCGTTAACATCGGTAATTTTCCCGAACAATGCAAAAGTTGTGGGTCACAGCGACGATTGAGTGGTACATCATGTCAAATCAATGACGGTTGTAATGGCGGATCAACGTTTTGGAGTATCAGTTCACACAATTGTGTTAATTGTTCAGTTTCCCAGATTAAGGTACAAACAACTCTTGATGAATTAGATTTGTGTGATCAGTGTTCAACCCGTCGCAGTATGAAGTTATGGGAAGATAATATAGAAACAGCTTATTGTGTCAAAAAATGTAATGTGAACAAGTGGCAAGATGTTAATGGTAATTGTTGGGATTGTGATGCAGATAATGGTTTAAACAATCAAATTGGCCATGATAATATATCAATATCACTTTGTCAGGCTTGTAATCGCACACCATCAACTAATAATGGTACAACAACGTGCCAATAATACGCAACGTATATATTAAAGATGAGTCAATTTTGGCTCATCTTTTATGTTTGAATATATAATAATATTATTTTTATTCAGAACATCAAGATTTAAATAATCTCCTAAAAAAACAAAAAAGCCCTTTACAAAACGCCAAAACCTATTCAAAAATAAGGCTTAAAAATCAATATATTCTCAACGAAAAACGTGTCAAAAAAAGGTACGTTATTTTTCCCATATTATGATGCGAAATACCTCTTGTCAACTAAAAAATGTAATCATCTGATTTTTATATCTTTTTTACTTCCGTGGCAACACACCCCGTTCATCAAAAAAAAGCGTCAAAAAAACGTACCTTTTTTTGATACGTTTTTTTAAGAGAAGGTTTTGATTTTTTGAGATTATTTTAACGGAGGTTTTATGATTCGCAAATTGCCTTTTTTACATCGTTTTTTGAACAAAAACACACAAGAATCCGGTCGTAGTATGGTGGAAATCCTTGGTGTTTTGGCTGTGATAGGGGTTTTA
>JAZTVX010000059.1:0-1084 GCA_045635565.1 Alphaproteobacteria bacterium | reverse complement strand
AATATTGTCAAGAAAAAATCGCCCCACATATCTCGCTGAAATACAGTAAAAGTGGCAAAGTGCTAGTTTTAATTGTACATAAAAACCGCCACGCGGGCGGTTGAATTTTTATCACGGCTTTGCATCAAGCAAAGACGGATCGGTTTTATTTTGTACGATTTGATGCGATATAATTTATTGTTTTTGTCGGATTGTTTAACGATTTAATTTTTATTTCTTGATTTGTTTGTGTTTCTGGCGATTTTTTTATTTTCGATGAAGCCCTGACCAATAAAAATGTTGCCCCGGCCAACAAACAACAAGCAGCCCAAACAAGCCATTTTTTAATGCATCATTTTCACGCCAAGTGCCTATTTTTTTAATACATCTATCAACATCTTTCATTTTCATGATTCTGCCATTAAAAAGATATATATATCATCATGACCCATTTTATTACCTCTACAAATGTTGTCTACATTGTAACCCAGAACATAAAAAATGCAATAAAAAATCCCGTCAAAAGACGGGACAAAACGGTTTTTATATCTATTATCAGGTTTAATTCTGGCGACGACCTACTCTTCCGTGGCTTAAGCCAAAGTACCATCGGCGATACGGGGTTTCCCTGTCTGGTTCGGAATGGAACAGAGGGTGACTCCCGCTCTATAATCACCAGAATTAAACCTGCCGAACATCATAATGAATCAACACTAACGTTCTCTTCAAGCATATCGTTTGGAAAACCAAACGATAAGATAAAAAGTCAATGGTTCGATTAGTACCGCTAGGCTAAACCCCTCACAGGGCTTACACGCGCGGCCTATCAATGTCCTAGTCTAGAACTGAACTCGTGGGGATATCTTATCTTGCGACCAGCTTCCCGCTTAGATGCTTTCAGCGGTTATCTGTTCCGAACATAGCTACCCTGCGGTGCCGCGGGCGCGACAACAGGTACACCAGGGGTTCGTTCGACCCGGTCCTCTCGTACTAAGGTCAAGTTCGCTCAAATATCCAACGCCCACAGTAGATAGGGACCTAACTGTCTCACGACGTTATTAACCCAACTCACGTACCGCTTTAAATGGCGAACAGCCATACCCTT
>JAZTVX010000058.1:0-5700 GCA_045635565.1 Alphaproteobacteria bacterium | reverse complement strand
ATTTATGTGTTACCCGAAAGCCCATACAAATTATTCCCTGAATAATTTTTACTTCAATTGAGTAGGTCTATCCCCACCGTTATTCTTTCGAGATGAGAAGTTTTTTACCCCCCATAATTTATGTTGTAATCTAACCTTGGTTTTTTCGCGACACTTTTAAAAATAAGTAATTGATTTTATTATGTTCCTATTTTTTTTAAATTGATGAAATTTTGTGTTGAAAATAAATTTGAGATGCCGATTTTGAGGCAAAAAATGAAAAAAAACGAAAAATTATTGTTTTAAATCTATAAAAACAAATGTATATAAAAATTATAATTTAATTTTTTAGAGCACTATTTTTACATGAAATTTACGAAAAATTATTGAGGTATTCGTTATTCAAATAATGATATATAGGGGAGTCTTTTCACAACTTCAAAATATGTTAAAATATAGGTACAAAAAAAGACCACTTGAGAAAGTGGCCTTTTCGATATTTTAAAAAGATTATTCCGCTTTTGGTGCTTCGGCTGTTGTGCTTTCAGCAACTTTTTGAGCGTCTTTTTCTTTTTTGAATGCACGTTTTGCTTCTTCTGATGAACGAGCAATATTAACACGAACCGTTTGTGCAACGTCCGGATGTAATGATAAACGAACATCAAAAATACCTAAGTTTTTGAACGGTTGAGCCAAGTCAATTTGACTTCTTTCAACTTTGAAACCGGCTTCACGAACGGCATCACAAACATCACGCATTGTAACAGAACCATATAATTGACCTGTTTCAGCAGCTTGACGAATAATAACAACTGATAAACCTTGCAATTTAGCAGCCAAATCTTCGGCTTCTGATTTTAATTTGATATTGTGTGCTTCATATTCTTTGCGTTTTGCTTCAAACAAAGCCATGTTGTCTTTTGTTTTACGCAATGCTTTTTTTGTCGGAAGTAAATAGTTACGGGCGTAACCGTCTTTAACTTTAACGACATCACCCATTTGACCTAAACGTTCAATACGTTCCAATAAAATAATTTCCATTGTGTTATCCTTTCTTAATCTGCAACATACGGTAACAATGCTAAGAAACGAGCACGTTTAATGGCTTTTGAAACGCTGCGTTGGTGTTTTGCACATGTAGCAGATACACGTGACGGAACCATCTTGCCCCGTTCCGTAATGAAACGACCCAATAATTTAACGTCTTTGTAATCAATTTCACTTACTTCATCTGCACAAAATTGGCAGGATTTTTTGTGATGATAAAAACCTTTAATATCAGCCATTACATTTCTCCTTCCGTGATTTCAACGTCGAATTTATCTTCGGATTTTGATTTGCGGGATTTCGGTTCCATCATGACAGACGGACCTTCTTCCAATTTTTCAACTTTGACCGTTAAATAACGGAGCAAGTTTTCATCCAAACGCATTAAACGTTCCATTTCAACAACGGCAGCAGCCGGTGCGTCAATGTTCATCAATGTGTAATAACCTTTGCGGTTTTTTTCAATTTTATAGGCTAATGTGCGTAAGCCCCAGTTTTCACGTTTTGAAACTTTACCACCGGCACTTTCAATAACGGAAACATATTTGTCCGTTAATTCGTTGACTTTGGCAGGTGTCAAATCTTGACGTGCAATAAATACATTTTCATAAAAAGGCATGATATCCTCTCCTTATGGTTTTTCTCGTTTCAGTCCGACATTTCTTCCCCATGAAAAAATGCTCCGAAACATAGCCCCTGTCCGATAGCAAGAGCAAGGATTTATCGGAAAACGTTCTCATTATACATATTTTGAATGAAATTGCAAGCATTTTTTTAATTTTTTCATGTTTTTATTTTGTGTGGTTCTTTGAAAAAAAATATGCTTGACAAGTCGATTATTGATACTTATATTCGTAAAAAACAAAGGAGAAATATAATGGAACAAATCAATGATACAAATTTTCAATCAGAAGTTTTAAATGCTGATAAACTCGTTTTAGTCGATTTCTTTGCCACATGGTGTGGCCCATGTCGTCAGATGTTACCGATGATGGAGGAATTATCTTCGGAATTTGCCGGACAGGTTAAAATTGCCAAAATGGATGTTGATGAAGCCCCAAAAACACCGGATATGTTTGATATTCAAAGTTTGCCGACACTGATTTTATTTAAAAATGGTCAAATGGTTGATAAAAAGTTAGGGGCTCAATCTAAAACGGATATGGTCAATTGGATTAAAGGATATTTATAACTAACAGGTGTTTTGAAAAGGGAGGATTTCATTTAATAAATCCTCCCTTTTTTGTTGTATCGATATGAACATGATATAATATGTAAAATATTGGGTCTGCCCCTTGACTTTTAGGTGGAAATGAATTATCTGATATGAATAATTTTGATTATGAAAGGGTTACAATGATATTTAATAAACTTTTCGGATCTGCTAATGACAGATATTTGCGTCGTTTTAAAAAAACAATTGCTAAAATAAATGAACTGGAAGCAACATATGAACTGTTAAGTGATGACCAGTTGCGTGACAAGACTCAAGAATACAAAACCCGTATTCAAAATGGTGAAACATTGGAAAGTATTTTACCTGAAGCCTTTGCCAGCGTTCGTGAAGGGGCTAAACGAACATTGGGTTTGCGTCCTTTTGATGTGCAATTACTGGGCGGGATTATTTTAAACAACGGTCATATTGCCGAAATGCGTACAGGGGAAGGTAAAACCCTTGTTGCGACATTACCGGTTTATTTAAATGCCTTGACGGGAAAAGGGGTACACGTTGTAACCGTTAATGATTATTTGGCGAAACGTGATAGCGAATGGATGGGACAAATTTACCGATTCTTGGGGTTAAGTGTCGGGTGTATTGTCTCCGGTATGAAAACGGAAGAACGTCGGGCAGCCTATAACGCCGATATCACATATGCGACAAATAATGAACTCGGCTTTGATTATTTGCGTGATAATATGTGTTTTGAATTAAAAGATATGGTTCAACGTCCGTTCAATTATGCCATTGTTGACGAGGTGGATTCGATTTTAATTGATGAAGCACGTACACCATTGATTATTTCCGGTCCGGCAGAAGATTCTTCCGAACGGTATGTGACGGTTAATAAACTAATGACAACTATTCGTCCGGAACATTATGAAAAAGATGAAAAACACCGTTCGGCAACGTTGACAGAACTCGGAACGGAATATGTTGAACAAATGTTACAGGAACAGGGTTTAATTCAAGGTGGTTTGTATGAAACGCAAAATATTGCTTTTGTTCATCACGTTGATCAAGCGTTGCGAGCTCATACGTTATTTACTCGGGATAAAGACTATATTGTTAAAGATGGGCAGGTTATTATTATTGATGAATTTACGGGACGTATGATGAACGGTCGGCGTTATTCCGATGGATTACACCAAGCGATTGAAGCCAAAGAAGGGGTACAAATTCATGCTGAAAATCAAACGTTGGCCTCTATTACCTTCCAAAATTATTTCCGTATGTATCCGAAATTGGCTGGTATGACTGGTACAGCGATGACGGAAGCCGGTGAATTTGACAGTATTTATCATTTAAATGTTATTGAAATTCCAACTAACAAACCAGCACAGCGAAAAGATGATCAAGATGTTATCTATCGGACTGTTGAAGAAAAATATGATGCTATTATCGAAGAAATTAAAACGGCTCATGAACGTAAACAGCCGATTTTAGTTGGGACGACATCGATTGAAAAATCAGAAGTGTTAGCTGAATTGTTGCGTCAACGTACTGATATTCAATTTAATGTGTTAAATGCCCGTCACCATGAAAAAGAAGCGCAAATCATTGCTCAGGCCGGCGTTCCGGGGGCTGTTACCATTGCTACAAACATGGCTGGTCGAGGAACGGATATTCAATTAGGTGGCAACTTTGAAATGCGTTTGGCAGAAGAATTAGCTAAAAATCCCGATGCAAATGTTGAAGAATTGACCATTCAAATTAAATCGGAAATTGCTCGGGATAAAGAAATTGCTTTAGCTGCCGGCGGTTTATATGTATTGGGTTCAGAACGTCATGAAAGTCGTCGTATCGATAATCAGTTACGTGGTCGTTCCGGGCGTCAGGGTGATCCGGGTCAATCTCGTTTCTATATTTCTTTAGAAGATGATTTAATGCGTATTTTCGGAGCGGACAGAACACAAAACCTCTTAAAAAGATTGGGTATGGAAAAAGGTCAGGCCGTTGTTCATTCGTGGATTAGTAAAGCCATTGCCGTTGCACAACAAAAAGTGGAAGCACATCACTTTGATATACGTAAAAATCTGTTAAAATTTGATGATGTGATGAATGATCAACGAAAAGTCATCTATGAACAACGCAAAGAATTGATGATTGCAACTGATGTTTCCGATACCATCAAAGAGATGCGTGATGATTGTGTTGCTGATATGATTTATGGTATTGCTCCGTCAAAATCAGTTCCGGAAAATTGGGATGTAGAAGCCTTGCAACAAGAAACACGCAAATTATTAGGTGTTGATGTGGCATTTTCGGCTTGGGTTAATGAACCGGGTATGACACCTGAAACCATGATTGAACGATTGATTGAAGAATCGCAAAATGACATTGAAAAAAATATGAGTATTTTACCTCTTGATGTTCGTCGTAATTTTGAAAAAGGTATGTTGATTCAAATTATTGACCAATCATGGAAAGAACATTTACAGGCTTTGGATTTTATGAAGACCGCCATTGGATTACGGGCTTACGGTCAAAAAAATCCGTTGAATGAATATAAGCGGGAATCATTTACATTATTTGAATCGTTGTTGGCTCGTGTTCGGGAACGGATAACACAATTTATGGGGCATGTTGAATTTTCAGTAACGGAACAACACCCACAAGAAACACATGAATCACATCCCTTACCTCAAACAACGGCAGAGTTAAATAGTGAAGATATGCCAGCCCGACCTCAACCGATTGCTTCAAATGAAAAAATTGCTCGCAATGCACCGTGTCCGTGTGGTTCGGGCAAGAAATACAAACATTGCTGTGGGGCTATTAAGCAGTAAAGATAGTGATTTTTGATTATTTTAGAGAAATATCCCTGAAAATTGTTATGATTTTCAGGGATATTTTGTGCATTCAATGTGGCGTTTTGAAGCCATATGACATAACATTGATTGAAAGAAAAAAAGATGATAATCAATGTTGGTATGTGTATATGTATTTGTTTGATTATTTTTCAAATACGAGTACAATCGTTAAAAGATTGCTTTGTCATTGATACTCCTTAAAATAGTGAGTAAATCTAAAATATAATAAGACAAAAACAATTCGTTTTTTATACCTGAAATACCTTCTTTTTTTATAAAAAAAGGCTTTTGTTGAAGGCTAAAACCTATTCAAAAATAAGTCTTAAAAATCAATATATTCTCTTTAAAAAACGTGTCAAAAAAAGGTACGTTATTTTTCCCATACTATTATGCGAAATACCTCTTGTCAACTAAAAAATGCAATCATCTGATTTTTATATCTTTTTTACCCCATTACAAACACACGTCGTCTATCAAAAAAAAGCGTCAAAAAAACGTACTTTTTTTTGACACGTTTTTTAATGAGAAGGTTTTGATTTTTTGAGATTATTTTAACGGAGGTTTTATGATTCGCAAATTGCCTTTTTTACATTGTTTTTTGAACAAAAACACACAAGAATCCGGTCGTAGTATGGTTGAAAT
>JAZTVX010000057.1:0-9625 GCA_045635565.1 Alphaproteobacteria bacterium | reverse complement strand
CACTTTTCGTTATGCTGAACGCCACCCTATCGTCATGCTGAACATGTTTCAGCATCTCATCGAGTTGTGGCAGGGTACTTTATCTCAAAAAGACCCTGAATCAAGTTCAGGGTGACGATGGGGAGAGGCAAGGTGCTATATTATCAAGAGACCCTGAATTAAGTTCAGGGTGACGTATAATTCACACATTCCGTCATGCTGAAGTTGTTTCAGCATCTCATGGAGTTGTGGCAGAGTGCTTTATCGTCAAAAGACCCTGAACCAAGTTCAGGGTGACGTATAATTCACACATTCTCGTCATGCTGAACTTGTTTCAGCATCTTTTGGAGTTATGGTAAGGTGCTTTATCGTCAAGAGACCCTGAACCAAGTTCAGGGTGACGTATAATTCACACATTCCGTCATGCTGAACTTGTTTCAGCATCTCACGAGGTTGTGGCAAGGTGCTTTATCGTCAAGAGACCCTGAACCAAGTTCAGGGTGACGTATAATTCACACATTCTCGTCATGCTGAACCTGAACATGTTTCAGCATCCCATGGAGTTGTGGCAAGGTGCTTTATCGTCAAAAGACCCTGAATCAAGTTCAGGGTGACGATGGGGAGAGACGGGGTGACGAGAGAGTGGACAGGGTGCCAAATGTTGGGATGGACAGGGTAATAACAGTGATTAGGATACACACCATTCAAAATGAAATAATCTTTCAATTCAACAACCTTTCAAATAAATATCAAACATAAACAACTAATAACAAACGGAGGAAAACATGAAAAAATTATTATTCATTTTAATATTATCAATAACGATACCGAGTCTGACATACGCTAAATGTGATGGTGGGGTGGAAAAAGAAGGTAAAAATGGTCATGTTTATTGCATTAGCAATAAAAGTATGAACTGGTGGAGTGCTTTCGCTTGGTGTAAGGCCAATGAACGGCATCTGGCAACCATAGCAGAAGCCTGTGGCAATCAACATTGGTCTAATTGTTCCAATGTGGCTGTAGGTATTTCGCAAGGAGGTTGGACATCAACCGCTTTTGAAGATAATAAAGCCTATGCAGCCTATCTTGAATATTCCCATGTAGCACAAGACACACGCACTACAAAAATTCGTGCACTATGCTACTAATCTATAGAAACAACACAAAAAAATCCGTTTAACAAACGGATTTTTTAATATAATCGATATGAAACTGATTATTCAAAAAAACGAACAAAAGAAAAACATAAAAAACACTATAATCCATCTTGATTAAATGTAATTTTAGATTCTATACACATCATAATTTCATCTCAAACAGGAGAACATTAAATTTTTTTCTCAATACATTAATAATAAAATTATTATCTTATTTATCAATTATCACACATCAAAAAATACTAAAAAAACGGTCATTGTCTCTCGACAATAACCGTTTTTTGTTTTTATAGCGTCAATTAGACTTCTTCATCAGCCGTTCTGACAACAAAACGTGTTTTGATTGGCAACTTCATTGATGCCAAACGGAAGGCTTCACGTGCGATTTCTTCCGAAACACCATCTGCTTCAAACATGATACGACCCGGTTTTACACGAGCGACCCAGTATTCCGGTGAACCCTTACCTTTACCTTGACGAACTTCAGGTGGTTTCTTCGAAACAGGAACGTCTGGGAAAATACGAATCCAAAGACGACCTTGTCTTTTCATAGCACGAGAAATGGCACGACGAGCGGCCTCAATTTGACGAGCCGTAATACGTTCCGGTTCTAATGCTTTTAAACCAAAACTACCAAAGTCTAATGTTGTAGCAGATTTAGCGTCGCCATGAATACGACCCTTAAACGCTTTACGATATTTTGTTCTTTTTGGACTTAACATTTTTCTAATCCTTTACTTAACGTTGTTCGGAAAGACGTTTATCTTGAGCCATCGGATCATGAGCCATGATATCGCCTTTGTAAATCCAAACTTTAATACCACATGTACCATAAGCTGTATGAGCTGTTGCTACACCATAATCAACGTCTGCACGTAATGTGTGCAAAGGAACACGTCCTTCACGATACCATTCAACACGAGCAATTTCAGCGCCACCCAAACGACCGCCACAATTGATACGGATACCTTCTGCACCTTGACGCAAAGCAGATTGAACAGCTCGTTTCATGGCACGACGGAAGGAAATACGTTTTTCCAATTGTTGAGCAATATTGTCAGCAACTAACTTTGCATTGATTTCCGGTTTACGAATTTCAACGATGTTAACGCTGACTTCGTTGTTTTGAGACATCGCCGTTAATTCTTTTTTCAAAGAATCAATGTCTTGTCCTTTTTTACCGATAATCACACCCGGACGGGCACAGTAAATTGTAACAATTGCTTTTTTGGCTGGACGTTCAATCACAATATGACTGATACCGGCAGCAGCTAATTTCTTCGTTAAAAATTCACGAATTTTAATGTCTTCATGCAATAAGTCCGCATAATTGGCATCAGCGAACCAGCGTGAATCCCATGTGCGGTTAATGCCGAGACGTAAACCTGTTGGATTAACTTTTTGACCCATTAGTTTTTCTCCTCTTTGTTAGTAACCACTTTTTTTGTTGCTTTTTTAGCTTTTTCAGCTTTCGGAGCAACTTCTTTCTCAGCAACAATAATTGTCAAATTCGAGAATGGTTTGATAATACGATTTGCACGTCCTTTAGCACCGGCTTGAAATCTTTTCATGACCATAGCCTTACCAACATATGCTTCAGAAACAACCAAACGATCAACGTCCATATTGTGGTTGTGTTCTGCATTGGCAATAGCAGACATTAAAACTTTCTTGACTTCTTCAGCAATTCTTTTTGTTGAAAAAGTTAATTGAGCAAGTGCTTTATCAGCCTTCAAACCACGAATGGATTCTGCCACCAAATTTAATTTGCGTGGAGAAATACGCAATGTACGTGCTTTCGCTTTTGCTTTTTTAACTACTTCTGTCATCTCTTACCTGCTTTCTTTGCTTTTGCGTCATTTGCGGTATGGCCCGGGAATGTGCGTGTTGGTGAAAATTCACCAAATTTATGCCCAATCATGTTTTCATTTACTGAAACCGGGATAAACTTTTTACCATTATATACGGCAAAAGTCAAGCCCACAAATTGTGGAAGAATTGTTGACCGGCGTGACCAAGTCTTAATTACTTCATGACGACCAGATGCTTTAACTTTTTCTGCTTTTTCTAACAGATAGCCATCAACAAACGGTCCTTTCCATACGGATCTTGTCATCTATGCCTCCTTAGGATTTCTTGACTGCGTGACGAGAACGAATAATCATCGAATCTGTCCGCTTATTGTTACGTGTTTTCTTACCCTTAGTCTGCCATCCCCATGGTGAAACAGGTTGACGACCACCGTTTGTACGACCACCATGCGGGTGATCAACAGGGTTCATTGCAATACCACGGACGGAAGGACGACGATCGTTCCAACGAGCACGTCCTGCTTTAGCCATAACCGTATTTTGGTTATCCGGATTGGATACAGCCCCAACGGAAGCTAAACATTCGCCGCGGATTAAACGCAACTCACCGGAGTTCAAACGAATTTGAGCGTATCCGGAGTCTTTACCAATCAATTGAGCATAACAACCAGCAGAACGAGCAATTTGACCACCATGTCCTGGATTTAATTCAATGTTATGAACAATTGTGCCGACCGGCATATTTTTCAACGGCATAGCATTACCTGGTTTAATATCAGCGTGTTGAGCGGAAATAACCGTATCACCGACACCCAAGCGTTGCGGAGCCAAGATGTATGACAATTCACCGTCTTCATATTTAATTAAAGCGATGAAAGCCGTTCTGTTCGGATCATATTCCAAACGTTCGACAGTTGCCGGCATATCAAATTTTTTCCGTTTAAAGTCAATAATCCGATATGCTTGCTTATGACCACCACCACGACGACGTGATGTAATGTGACCATGATTATTACGACCACCTGTACGAGATTGACCTTCCGTCAATGTCTTAACAGGGGCACCCTTGTGCAAGTCAGAACGATCAATACCGACCAAATGTCTGACTGTTGAGGTTGTAGGTTTATATGTTTTTAAAGCCATAACTAAATCCCCGCTGTCACATCAATACTTTGACCTTCTGCCAAAGTAACGATTGCTTTCTTTGTTTCATTGCGAACACCTTTAACACCACGGAATGTTTTTGTTTTACCTTCTTGGCGCAAAGTGTTCACAGCTGTTACCTTTACTCCGAATACGCTTTCAACTGCTTTTTTGATTTGCGGTTTTGTAGCATTCAAGTCAACTAAAAAGACGACTTGATTATGTTCGGAACTCTTCATTGCCTTTTCTGTAATAACAGGACGACGGATAACATCATATGTTTCGGCCGTTACTGTTGTGTTGTTTTTCTTAATCATTTCAAACGACCTTCCAAATTAGCCACGGCATCTTTAGATAAAACCAAGACATCACGGCGGATGATATCATAAACGTTCGCACCTTGTGACGGTAAAACATCAGTGTTAATGATGTTACGAGCGGATAAAGCGAAATTTGTATCAACTGTTTCACCAGAAACAAACAAAACAGATTTCCATCCATGTTGATTGAAAATGTTTTGTAATGCTTTTGTATTCGGCTTATCAGCTGTCAAATCATCAACGATAACCAATTTACCGTTTTTGGCTTTCAATGATAAAGCAACACGCATACCTAAAGCGCGGATTTTCTTTGTTAAACCGTAAGCATGAGAACGGACAACCGGACCAAATGCAACACCACCGTGACGCATTTGAGGAGCCCGATCCAAACCTTGACGAGCACGACCCGTACCTTTTTGCTTGAACGGTTTGACGCCTGAGCCACTAACTTCACCAACTGTTTTGGTTTTGTGTGTGCCTGCACGACGTTTGTCTAATTGCCATTGAATAACACGTGCAAGAATATCTTCACGTACTTCAACTCCAAATACAGAATCAGCCAAGTCAATTGACCCGACGGATTGTCCGTCTAATTTGATTACATCATATTTCATGGCTTATTCCTTTACTTCTGTTTCAGCAGATGTTTCAACAGCAGCCTGAGCTTTTAAACCGGCAGGAAGCGGTAAAGTCGGTTGTTTTGAAATCTTTACTGAATCTTTGATTGTTACAATAGACGAATCAAAACCAGGAACGCTGCCTTTAACCATAATCAGATTACGAGCTTCATCAACTGAAACAACTTCCAAATTTTGAGCCGTTACTTGTTTGTTACCCATTTGACCCGGCATCTTAACGTTTTTGAAAACTTTACCTGGCCATTCACGTTGACCGGTTGAACCACCGGCACGATGAGTTCTGGAAACACCGTGAGTAGCATTGTCACCACCGAAGTGATATTTTTTCATAACACCGGCGTAACCTTTACCGATTGATGTACCTGTAACATCAACTTTTTGACCGACAACAAAGTGGCTGGCACTCAGTTCGGCACCAACTGGCAAAACGCAATCTTCAGAAACACGGAATTCAACCAATGTTTTCTTTGGTTCAACGTTTGCTTTGGCAAAATGTCCGAGTTGCGGTTTAGCAACGTTTTTAACTTTTGCTTTACCGGATCCCAACTGAACAGCGACATAACCATCACGTTCCATTGTACGAACATCAACAACCGTGCTGTCAATTTTTAAGACAGTTACCGGAATTTGAGTTCCGTTTTCTTGGAACAAACTCATCATGCCGACTTTTTCTGCAATTACTCCTGAACGCATAGTCTTTCTTCCTTATACTTTAATCTCAACATCTACACCCGCAGCCAAGTCTAATTTCATCAGAGCATCAACTGTTTGAGGTGTCGGATCAATAATGTCGAGCACCCGCTTGTGGGTACGAATTTCAAACTGTTCCCGTGACTTTTTGTCAACATGTACGGAACGGTTCACTGTAAATTTTTCAATACGAGTCGGCAACGGAATAGGACCAACAACTTCGGCACCTGTCCGTTTGGCTGTATTGACGATCTCACGGGTTGATTGATCCAACAACCTATGATCGGACGCTCTTAAACGAATTCTAATATTTTGGTTTTCCAACATAATTATAACCTTTCTTAACCAGCAACTTTTGCTTTAATTTCATCTGCTACCATTTGTGGTACTTCTGCATAGTGTGAGAATACCATCGTGTATTGAGCACGACCCTGACTCATTGAACGCAAATTGTTTACATAACCGAACATATTTGCCAATGGAACAGTTGCATCAATAACACGAGCATTACCACGTTGATCCATACCAGAAACCTGACCACGACGAGAGTTTAAGTCACCGATAATATCACCCATGTAATCTTCCGGCGTAACAACTTCGATTTTCATAATCGGTTCAAGCAATTTCGGACCTGCCTTAGCCATACCTTCACGGAAAGCAGCACGAGCGGCAATTTCAAAAGCCATTGTGCTGGAGTCAACGTCATGGTAAGCACCATCGTATAAGTTTGCTTTAAAGTCTGTACAAGGGAAACCGGCCAAAACACCTGTTTCTAAAGAAGCACGCAAACCTTTTTCAACACCCGGAATGTATTCTTTTGGAACAGAACCACCAACAACCGTATTTTCAAATACAAAACCTGAACCCGGTTCCAACGGTGAAAACTTAATACGAACACGAGCAAATTGACCAGAACCACCAGATTGTTTCTTATGTGTATAATCTTCGTCATATTCACGAGAAATTGTTTCACGATAAGCAACTTGAGGGGCACCAACGTTTGCTTCAACTTTAAATTCACGTTTCAAACGGTCAACAATAATTTCCAAGTGCAATTCACCCATACCTTTAATAACAGTTTGACCTGTTTCAGTATTAGATGTAACACGGAAAGAAGGGTCTTCCATAGCCAAACGATTTAAAGCCAAACCCATTTTTTCAACATCAACCTTTGTTTTTGGTTCAACGGCAATTTCGATAACCGGATCTGGGAAGTCCATTTTTTCCAAAATAACTTTCAATCCGTCACCACACAATGTATCACCGGTTGTCGTATCTTTCAAACCAACCAAAGCAACAATATCACCGGCTTGGGCTTCTTTGATTTCTTCACGATGGTTTGCATGCATTAACAACATACGACCGATACGTTCTTTTTTATCTTTAACCGTATTGGTAACATATGTACCACTTGACAAAGTACCTTGATAAACACGCAAGAAAGTCAAAGAACCAACAAACGGGTCTGTCATAATCTTAAATGCCAAACCGGCAAACGGTTTATCATCAACTGAGGCACAAACGTATTCAGCATCTGAACCAACCAACGTACCTTTTGATTGCGGAATATCAACTGGTGAAGGCAAATAAGCAACAACGGCATCTAACAAAGGTTGAATACCTTTATTTTTAAAGGCAGAACCACAAAAAACAGGAATAAATGATTGAGAAATCGTCCCTTTACGGATACATTTCTTCAATGTTTCTTTATCCGGTTCGTTACCTTCCAAATAGGCTTCCATGGCATCATCATCCATTTCAACAGCCATTTCAATCATGTCACGATAACATTGTTCTGCTTTTTCTTTTAAATCAGCCGGAATTTCTTCATAAACAAAAGAAGCACCCAAATCTTCTGATTGCCAGATAATTGCACGTTGTTCCAAAATATCAACAATACCTTTAAAGTTTGCTTCTGAACCAATCGGCAAAGCCATAACCATCGGACGTGCACCCAAACGAGTTTTAATCATTTCAACGCAACGATCAAAGTTAGCACCGATACGATCCATTTTGTTAGCAAAACAAATACGAGGAACGCCATATTTATCAGCTTGACGCCAAACTGTTTCTGATTGCGGTTCAACACCGGCAACACCGTCAAAAACGGTAATAGCACCATCTAATACACGCAAACAACGTTCAACTTCAACCGTGAAGTCAACGTGCCCCGGCGTATCAATGATGTTAATACGATGATCTTTCCAGAAAGCCGTTGTAGCAGCGGACGTAATCGTAATACCACGTTCTTGTTCTTGTTCCATCCAGTCCATTGTAGCGGCGCCGTCATGAACTTCCCCAATTTTGTGGGATTTACCCGTGTAGAACAAAATACGTTCCGTTGTTGTTGTTTTACCGGCATCAATATGAGCCATAATACCAATATTTCTGTATTTTTCAATTGGTGTAGTGCGTGCCATGAGATCCCCCTACCATTTAAAGTGAGCAAATGCTTTATTGGCATCAGCCATACGGTGTGTATCTTCACGTTTACGAATTGCAGCCCCACGATTGTTATAAGCATCTTGCAATTCACCAAACAAACGGTCAATCATTGTTTTTTCAGAGCGACCACGAGCGGCATTGATAACCCAACGAATTGCCAATGCTTGCTGACGATCCGGACGAACTTCAACCGGAACTTGATATGTAGCACCACCAACACGACGAGAACGAACTTCTAAAGTCGGTTTAACATTATTCAAGGCTTCTAAAAACACTTCCAAAGCCGGCTTACTGATTTTATTTTCTAATTGAGTCATAGCACCGTAAACGATATCTTCGGCAACACCTTTTTTACCGTCATACATAAGGCTATTCATAAATTTAGCAACCACTGTGTTGTTATATTTTGCATCAGGGGTTACTTCGCGTTTTACTGCTGCGTGTCTACGAGACATATTTCCTTCTCCTTACTTATTTCGGCCGTTTAGCACCGTACAATGAACGGGCTTGTTTACGTTTAGCAACACCCTGTGTATCGAGTGTACCACGGATAATATGATAACGAACACCAGGCAAGTCCTTTACACGTCCGCCACGAATCATAACAACAGAGTGTTCTTGCAAGTTATGACCTTCACCCGGAATGTAACAGGTAACTTCAAATCCATTTGTCAAACGAACACGAGCAACTTTACGCAAAGCCGAGTTCGGTTTTTTCGGTGTTGTTGTATAAACACGTGTGCAAACACCTCTTTTTTGAGGACATGCTTGCATAGCCGGTACTTTATTATGAACCGGTTTTGATTTCCGGGGTTTCCGGATCAATTGGTTAATTGTAGGCATTTAAATTTTCCTTTATTCTACCTATTTAAACAAACTCTTACCGACCCATTTCGGGCAGATAAAAGCACTCAAATTTCAACAGTAAAAGCAAGAATAACTCCTTGTTTTTTCATTGAAAACCATCACAAAACCATCAAAACGAAACATTGCGAAACGCCTTTATATGTCTTGCTTAAAGTAGGAAGATTAAACCATATTTTTAATAAATTGTCAAGCACTTTTTTGATTTTTTTTAATAAAAAACAACACTTACCATTACATATTTTTCTTTTGATCATTGAGTTTTTTATTTTACAAAAAAGAGTGTATTTTACAATTTTTCGCACTAAAAAGAATATGTTAAATACACTCTTTTTTTCCCCTAATCTTTCCGACACCACCAATTGCCATCTGCATCTGATTGAGCAACTCTATTGCATCCGCTTGCTTCGCAAATATTTCTTGCTTTGGTGGTATTAGCAATTTGCGTATCGCCTGATGTCGAACAACTTTTCACATTGCCCGTACTATCAATAAATGTCCCATCTGTTGCTAACTTGGAACAATACCAAGATGTTTTCCCATTGGCTTCCTGACTAAATGCAACACGGTTACAGGCT
>JAZTVX010000056.1:0-2040 GCA_045635565.1 Alphaproteobacteria bacterium | reverse complement strand
ATGCGTTGAAGAAGAAGATTGTAATATGTTGTGTGCTCCCGTTACATGTGAAGACGATATGACATGTCATAACAGTTGTACAGGAACCTCAACACCATTTTGTTATGATAATGACAGTGGTGGTGTTTGTGTTGAATGTTTGAGTAATAAAGATTGTCCAAATGAACAAATTTGTGATTTAACGAAACATGAATGTGTGGCATTGCCTGAATCATGTGGCGAGGGCGACCGCTATGGCAAAGAATATCGGGCAGCAAACGGGTCATGTGTCAGTTGTGATTATATGAGTGAGATTGTTATTCTTAATTCTGATGATAATGATGGTATTTTTGAAAAACAAATTGGCAGTGTTTCAATTAAAGATACTCGTAGCGGGATTGATATGTGTAATGCGTGTCAAGCCGTTAAACATCGTACGGAAGAAACAGGAATGGGAGAAGAAAAGAAAACCTATTGTGCAACCAGTTGTGTCAAAGGAAGTAGTTTTTTAAATATATCAGGTGGGTGTGTTTCTTGTTCAGCGGCAAGTGATCCTCAAATTCCGGATGATGATAAAGCACGGTTTTTATGTGATGCCTGTTCAAACAGAATTTCTGCTGGTGGTGATTATCGTGGTTGGTATTGTGCCCGTCGCACATGTCCGGACGGTGAATATAAAATCCGAGATGTTCGCTGTGTCAAATGCGATAAATCAAATGCCGGGGATTGGACGCATAAAACAGATTTTTACGGTGGATATTTTTGGGCGGCAGGGTATATATCATCACCTGAAATGATTGAAGAATGGTCACGTCTATGTGAAGCATGTGCAACATCTTCTGATGAAAAATTGCGTACCAAAAAGCATGTTTTATCTTTTGACGGGGCCTATTATTGTGTTCGTAAATGTGAAGATAATCAATTTCAAACACCGGCAGGCGATTGTTATAATTGTACAACGCCGTCAAGTATTAGTTTGACCGGCACGGGCGGGAGCGGGTCACGACTAACTTATCTAAAAGGATTATGTACATCAGAAAAATGTGGGCGTATCTATAAAGACGGTTATTGCATTTTGCCGGCAGATAAAACGTGTGAACAAACAAAAACAGAAACAACAGGTAATCAGTTTTTAGGAACGGATCTTCAATGTCATTTGTGTACGGAATCTAATCGTATTTCAGTTGACACCGCATCGGATTGTGAAGATGCTTGTCCAACGACACGGGAATATCATGATGGGTACTGTTACAAAAAATGTGGTACAAATGAGTTTAATATAGGTTCAACAGGTGTGTGTACGTCGTGTTCGAGTATTGGAAACGGTGTGTTTATGGGATATACAAGTTGGCGTCAAATAACAGCCTTTGAGAAAACGTCCTGCCAAACGAAGTGTGGTATGAATAAATATGATTTATTTTCCAAAGGTGCTGATGCTTCAAAATGTGCTCCGATAGATTGTGGAACGGGGAATTTGAGAAAAAATGATAATCAATGTCAATCATGTTTAACATCGGGTTCTGTTAACGTTTATCCGTATCAAAGCGAATGTGAAAAATGTCCGAATCATATTTACTTGAACGGTTATTGTGTTTATGTTGTTGCCGGTCAATCAGGTGTTTGTAATAATGATAGCCCTGATACAAGTAAGTATCCCAATTTTTCACCGGTTGGTTTAAAATATCGTGATAATACGGGCATCTGTCGTTCTTGTTCCGAAACAAATAAAGGATATGAAGCAACAGCAGAAGAATGTGCATCATGTGGTGGGATTCGGACGCTTATCGGCGGTAAATGTATGTATGGAGGTTGTTTGCAAAATGATACCTTTATGTCAACGAGTGGGTGTCCGTCGTGTGATGCTACAGGAGCCGTTACTATTCCCGATAAAACCGAAGCCGAGCAGTTGTGTCATGATTGTAACCGTCGGATAATGATGAAGGTTGACGAGTTAAAATATTGTGTTCAAACATGTGATGCCGGAGAATGGCAAGATATCAACGGTGATTGTTGGGGTTCTGAAATTGATGTCGGCAGTAACGAAATCGGCATAGATGAATT
>JAZTVX010000055.1:0-46952 GCA_045635565.1 Alphaproteobacteria bacterium | reverse complement strand
CACCACATTTATGACATTCTTCGTTACGGGCTACCCTTGTTCCTGTTGTTAATTCGTCACAATTTGTACAACCGTTTGTAACTGAATCATACTTTTCAATCGGATTTTCAGCTGGACAAACACCACAACTTGTTCCGCTGGTATCAACCAGTGAACCGTCAGAACACGGATAACATGTTCCTAAATGCGTTGTTGCATTTGTTTCTTTCCAATATCGATTTGGACAACGGGTACATTCTTCTTTTGTCGTATTAACAATTGTTGATGTATAATCACAGGAAAAACAATAGGTATCATATGACCGATGGAAACGATTCGGACATTTTAAACATTGTTCTTGGTCAGCATAATAGTATTTACTGGCATTATCGCAGGAACGACAAATGTTATCCGTTTTGCCTTTTCCACTGTGAGCCGCATAAAACGGACCTTTATCAACGCATTTATAACAATAATTCGGCGTATTGACTGCTGTACCGTCGGTGATGTTATCACAATCAATACAACGACCGTCAGCCATCATAATCGGTTGTTCAGTATCACAATCAATGCCGTGTAAGGGTTTAAATCCGTCTTTATAAACCATATAGAATGTTCCGTAACAATACCAATAGTTATCCTTCCCATAGTTTTGTAATCTAAAATTGAAAGTATCACCTTTGCGATAGTTGAAACTACCCGATAAAGCATCAGATAAACTATATCCTCCTAAACGTGTAATTCTTGAACCGTTGCGATACACATTCACTTTGTCATCAACCTTTGGATCTGTCCAAACGTAAATATAATCAGCTTCTTGTATTGGCGTAGAAGCATCTGTTCCACCACCGGTCCATAATGTTTTTACCTCACCTGTGCCGTTTTTACCCCCATGTACTGAAATGGTCTTTTTATAAGCACATGTTTGCCATTCAGGTACATAAACAGTTTTATCAGGACATCTGCATGTTCCGACATCATCCGGTCCTGTTTTTCGACAAAACGGTCGCATGGCATCTTTACAATCAGCATTTGTATCACACCCTTCACTACATTGCCATGTTTCTTTATTTAAAAGAGGTTTATCATCAGGACACGGTAAGCATCTGCCCCATTCCGTATTACAACGAGGGGCTGTTTCTTCAGTGCAATCCTCATTGGAAGTACATCCGAGTTGACAAACATTTGAAACACAAAAACGGGGAGGATCTTGCGGACAATCGGCATCGCCTGTACACGCCACGCAGGAACGATTGACGCAAAACGGTTTTGATGAATCCGTACATTCGGCATTGCTGTCACACCCTTCTCGATCTTCCGGTTGAGGGCAGATTTCTTCAGGATTGCATGTTTCTTCCGTACAAATTTCGTCCGGATTACATGTCGGTAATTTTTTACAGACATGGTCATCAATACCACAATATTCATCGGCTTCGCAATCATTATCCGTTGTGCATTCATATGTCCCTAGTGCCAACATCACATTTTGTGCTTGTGCAGGCTGTTGAAAATTGACATGTATTAAACCAATCAACCCAATCGTTACAAGCAGACCCGAAATAATAGGTTTCAGATATGTTGCCCTATTTGTTGTCTTATAAAAAAAATCCTTTAAAATCATATATTGTTCCCCCTGAAAGTATGGTAAAAAAAAGGTACGTTTTTTTTACCATATTATATTGCAAATATTTAGTTGTCAACAAAAAAAGAGCAATTGTTTGATTTTTATGTGTTTTTCTCTTTCAAAAAAACAACGTCAGAATGTCCAAAAAATGTGTCAAAAAAACGTACCTTTTTTTTACCATACTTTCAGGGGGTAACTATATGAAAAATAATTCTTTTTTTAAAGCATATCAGACTGATTCTATTTATGTGAAAACACCTGTTTTTACAAGGGTCTTATGTCTTATTTTTATTTTGATTTCAATGTGCTGTGTTGTAAATACGGAGGCAAACGCACAAAATGTGATGTTGGCATTAGGCACATACGAATGCACAACGGATAATGATTGCGAAGCCGATGAATATTGTGGTATTGATGACCATGTCTGTAAAAAATTGCCGACGTGTAATCCAGACGAAATTTGTACGGAAGAAACATGCAATCCTGAAGAAATTTGCCCTCAACCGGAAGATCGTGAAGGGTGTGACAGCAATGCCGACTGTACAGATTCATCAAAACCGTTTTGCGTCAATCGTTCCTGTGTAGCATGTACGGGAGATGCTGATTGTCCTCAAAATCCGCCTCGTTTTTGTGTTTCAAATGTTTGTCAACTCGGATGTACTTCCAATGATGATTGCACAGAAGAAACAGCCCCTCGTTGTAATACAGAATGGGGCAGATGTATGCCGTGTCCTGATGATAAACCCTATTTAAACAAAGAAACGTGGGAATGTAGTGAAGTTTGCGAAACAAATGCTGATTGTCGGGATGAACGTCGTCCGTTTTGTCGGAAAGAAAATGGGGCACAGTTAGGTAAATGTGGTTGTCCAGATAAGACAACATACTCTCCTGAATGGCAAACATGTGTTTATACCCTCTACAAGCATTTTCATGGAGGTAAAGGGCGTGGCAACAAAGGAACCGTTTGGTCCGGTGGAGGAAACAGCACATCTACACCTTTCCAAGATGCCGATTATATTGGTATTTGGACGGATTGTGCCAAAGTTGGATATTTGACTCTAAATAGAAATGGGGTTGCAATTGCTCAAACAGCAGCGGATTCATTTGACTATAATCTTTGCAATGTTTATTATCAATTTCCACAAGGGAGTACTTTTTCTTGGACCTTTTCTAACTGGAAGAAGAAATATGATTCTTATGTAACGGGAACTTATGTATTTATTTATAAAGATAGATTCAAAAAATTGACAGGTGGTACGTGTAGTGATGATCATCCAGTTATGTCACCACTTGGTAAGTGTTTAGCCTGTACCAGTGTTGGTGATGGGACAACTGTTAATGATTCACAATCATGCTATGCCTGTGGGACGACAGATCCACTCTATTCTGCTCATAGTGGTAAGGGAAAAACAGACCATGTATGCCGAAAATGTTCATCGGGTAATAATTGGTACTATGCCGATCAGGAAGAATGTTTGAAATGTCCGAATCGTTTTCATCGGGCAAATGACACTGGATGTATTGATTGTGCTTACACCTCGGGTGTGAGTAATGTAACAAAAGAAGAATGTACTCGTTGCCCCAATCGGTACTGGGTTGAAACAAACACAACAACACATCTGGGAAATTGTTATTTATGTTCAACAGGCTCAGAAGTTGATAATAACGGAACGGCTTGTGGTGTTTGTACCGATGAAAACCCAATTGAAAAATACAATGCCGTATCAAACGGCTGTACGAATTGTGAAAAATTAACAACCGGAACCCAAGTAGCCCGTAACGAAGAATGTCATAAATGTGGTGAGGGGGTATGGTATGCTGCTAAAAGCAGTTCAACTGCCACGAATAGTTATTGTCGTCCGTGCGATATGGGTAATAACTATTACCATGCCGATGAAGCAGAGTGTGCAACATGTGAAAACACCATGTGGCGACCTAGCGATCAAATTTGTTTTGATTGTGACTATACAGGTAGTATCAGTAATATGACTCCGGAAACGGATACATGTCCTAATCGTGCATTGCACAATGACAATACCAGTTATCCCTGTTCAGCGGGTGATTTGAATACGACAAAATCACAATGTGACAGATGCGATAATAAATACTGGATTGAAAATGCGAATGGGAATGGTTTTGGTACATGTCGTTCCTGTCCGGCAGGTGCCAAAGTTTTGGAAGACGGATTAACATGTGGTTGTAAAGAAGATGAAGTTGTTTTGTCCGACAATCGCTGTTTTACGTGTGAGCAATTATCAAATGGTATCTATGTCAATTATTCAACTGATGAATTGGCAATGCGGTGTAATGCTTGTGAATATACATATTTAAGCAATTATAAACGATGTTATAACTGTGATTTATCGAATGGAACATTACAAACCACAACCAAAGAGGAATGTGATGTGTGTGAAAATGACCGTTATTGGGTTGAAACAAATGCAACAACACATTATGGCAATTGCTATGTGTGTCACGCAACGGCGACAGCAACGGAGGATGGTTTAGGATGTGAATGTACGTCTGATAAACCGATTGCACGTTATAATGTTAATTCGGAAGGCTGTGTCGATTGTAAAACACTGACAAACGGTACACGGGTCATGTCAAATGAAGAATGTCACAGATGTGCTCGTGATTTATGGTATGCAGGTAAAAGTTCACAAACAGCAACAGATAGTTATTGTCGCCCATGTGACAGTGGTAATAATTATTACTTTTCAAACCGTGATGAATGTAAAACATGTTCTCATACGTTGTGGCGTTCATCGGATCAATACTGTTTTGACTGTGATTATACCGGTTACATAACTAATTTGACTGAGTCAGAGAAAAAAGAATGTCGTAATCGTTTGACCGAAAAGAACACATACAGTTATCCATGTACATACGGTTCTAATTTAACAACAACACATGCAGAATGCCTACGTTGTGATAACCGATATTGGACAGCAAACACATCAAATGACGGTTATGGTGTTTGTAAAGTTTGTGCCAATGGATCTGCCATTAACAACGGGACATCATGTGGTTGTATTGGTTCCGATGAAGTAACAACGTCGGCAGGTAAGTGTGTTGAATGTTCCGCTTTGACCGAAGGAACCATTGCAGCAAGTCCTGAACAATGTCATAAATGTTCGGGTTGGTTTGCAACAACAGAAAACAAATGTTATAAATGTGATACACAATATGTTTATAATACAAGTAAATCCGAATGTTTAAGTTGTTCTGCCCACCTATGGCGTAGTTCAGACGGAACATGTTATACCTGTTCTTACCCGTATAAGATGTATAACACGACACAAGATGAATGTGAACGTTGTTCTGGTCGTGTATGGGAAGAAGTCAGCGAAGGGATTGGCTTCTGTCACCCCCCTGTTGAGGAGGATTAACAATATCGGCAGATGAAAAAACGGCAGACTTGTTCTGCCGTTTTTTATATGAAATACGAGCTGCAAAATGAGGCCTTTTACATGATATCATTGTAGTTATTATCGTTTAATAAAAAAACGAATCGCTGTTTAAGATGATGAGAAAATTTTGAAGAAAATGTATTTCCTTGACTTTTTTATAAAAATATGATAAATATCCCCTAATTTAAGTTAAGGAGAAAAAATGTTTAAGTGGATATTACCTCAAATAACACCGATTAAACAGTCGGATACAAAGCGTATTGAACGATTGTTTTCCTCGGAAGAATTAGCACATGAATATATTACGGATAATCGCATACAAGATAAAGATTTGAATATTACGGATAGTAATGGAAATACATTGCTTCACCGTTATCCGACATTGATTTTTGATTTAATTCCCAGAGGGGCTAATCCGAATATTTGTAATCAGAAAGGCGATACGCCTCTTATTATTGCCATGCGTTCCGGTGTTTTTTCCATGTTTTTAGTCAATACAACTCATTCGGATTTATTAAACAAAGTATATTCAGATGGACAAACAATCTTAACAACGGCATTGATGATGGATTGTGTTAATTTGCGTGTTATTTCCAAATTGTTGGAACGAGGTGCAAGTCCCGTTCAGCCCAATCAATCAGGACAGACACCGGTTGATGTGTGTGTTATGCATCATCCTGATAATAAAGAGTTGTATCAGTTGCTGTGTCGATATGTACCACAACCCCAACGAATCGAACGTTCTCATCATTTATATAATCAGGCTATGATCAGCAAGGGTAAAATCAATATACATGACAAATGATGAAATCAGACAAATTGCGGCTTCTTTATTGGAAACAATAGATGCAAAATCTCAATCGGCTAATGAAATTATCAATGCTTATACAAAATCGCATCGTTATATTGAAGCACAAGATCGGCAATTACTATTGGAAATGATTTGGCGTGTTATTCGTGTAAAAGCACGATTGGGCTATTTGTACCCGACAGCGACATGGTATGATAAAATTGCTTTATCTGAACAAGTGTTGCCGGATTTAACTCAAGCCCCTGATTGGGTTCGTTGGGAAGTTCCTGAATGGTTGATTGCACATATCCCCAATGCTGAAAATGAATTGCCGGCTTTGTTGGATACGGCTCCCATTGTGTTGAGAGCCAATGGTTCGCGGGATAAAATTCTCAAACTGCTTCAAGATGAAGGGTTGAAGGTTTATGCTTGTCAACGTTCGCCTTTGGGGATTGTTTTAGAACAATATGTCAACTTAACGGATGTTAAGGCGTATAAAAAAGGTTTGATTGAAGTCCAAGATGAAGGGGCTCAATTATTATCCATGGATATTGGGGTGAAACCTCATAGTGATGTGTTTGACTTTTGTGCCGGTACGGGGGGAAAGTCACTTATTTTTGCCCAATTGATGAATAATAAAGGGTTTATACAGGCGTATGATACATCTTATAAACGGTTGAACGAGATATCAAAACGGGCTCGACGTGCCAATGCGACTATTATTAAGCCGGTTACACGGTTACCTGAAACACACAAAAAATTTGATTTTGTCGTTGTTGATGCACCTTGTACGGGTATCGGAACATGGCGTCGGACACCTGATATGCGTTGGAATATTACACAAAATCAGATTGACAGCATTGTTCAAACACAAGCCGAGATTTTAGATAAAGCATCTGAATATGTCAAAAACGGTAAGTGTTTGGCATATATTACATGTTCATTGTCTCAAGATGAAAATGAATTGCAAACACAACATTTTTTACAGACACACCCTCGGTTTGTTTCGGTTTTTGAACGACGATATTCACCGTATCTCACGCAAACAGATGGTTTTTATTTAAGTGTGATGCAAAAAAGATAAAAACATCTTGATTTATTTTTTTGTTTCTTTTATGCTAAATAAAAAGAGAAAGGGTAGGGTATGCGTATCATTAAAATCATTTCGCTTATTGGTTTGACTGTTTTTATGTCTGCTTGTCGGACGGAAAGTATTCAGCCGTCATTTAAATCAGAAAACACGTTTGAAAACGGTGTGATGCAATCAACACCGAATTTTGCACAATTTCGGGAAATTCCCATTCCGGAAAATGCGACAATGGATTTGGAAAGAACATTGATGTTCGGTAATGATCCGTTGGTGGGTCGATTGGCATTTAAAGTCCCGTATAATCAAGCCAATATGTTTGATTTTTATATGCAGGAAATGCCGAAATTCGGTTGGAATGAATTGACCAGTATTCGTGCAACAAACAGTTATTTGACGTATCAAAAAGATACACGTATGGCAACAATACAACTGCGTTCGACGTCTTTGAGTGGTACAGAAGTTTTATTTGATGTTTCTTTAACCAAAAATCCGTTATCAACTTCTACCGGTAAAAGTTATTATTAACGCAAAAATAAGAGGTGTAACATAAATGCGGTTTTTAAACTTTTTATTTGCATCTAAAAAAAGTGATTCTCCCGATACGCTCGGTGCTTATCCGGAAGGTATGCAGGTTCGTGCTTTGCCGGAACGTCGTTATTTAAAAACGGCTCGTTTTTTGGCAATTATTATTTTATTGACGACGGCTGTCATGATGGTTGTTGCCGGTTTTTTTGTTTATGTTGCACAACGGGCAGATATTTCTATTGCCAATAGAAAAGTTGTCAACTTATATACGATTGATTCGGCTCGAAAAGTTATTATTCCGGCTGAATATAAGGAAAAGGTCGTTCGGGCAACGGATTTATACGTTGAATCGCTTCTGCGTGATTATATTATCAAACGTAACGAAATCGTTTGGGATAATAATGAAATGAAATATCGTTGGGGAGACAACGGACCGATTGCCGGTCTTTCGGATTATAAACGTGTTTACTCGGCGTTTCAATTAGAGGCAGATTTAATGTTTAGCGAATCCCGAACAAATAATTTTGTGCGTGATGTTCATTTATATGATTTAGTCCGTTTAACACCGAGTGTGTGGGAAGGTGTATTTGATACGTTTGATATGCCTATTCCGGATTCATACAAGCCATTATGCCCATGTAAGGATAATTCAAAGGCATGTATTGAATGTAAAAAGAAACATACAACTCGTCATCAACGGTTTCGTGTCGTTATTCGAATTATTCGTGTTCCCGAAAAGAAAGTTGCTAATCCTCTGGGGTATCAGATACGCAGTTACAACGTTTTGTATGTTCCGATACGTGAAGGAAAAAAATATTGGGATATTCCGGCTGATTTAAAGCCTGATTTATAATCTAAATAATAAAATACTTGAAAAAAAAAGAAAATGAGCGTAGAATGACGCTCATGTCAGTCTAATAGAAAAAGAAAGGATTTTTTATGCGTTCAAGTTGCTTGGTTTCCAGAAAACACAAAGAAAAACCGGCAGAAGCCCAGTTGGTCAGCCATATTTTTTTGTTGCGAGGTGGTTATGTGCGTCCATTGGCAAATGGTATTTATTCGTTGTTAATGCCGGCAAAACGGATACAACAAAAAATTATTCAAATCATTCAAGAAGAAATGGATAAAATTGACGGGCAGGAAATTCAAATGCCGATTGTTTTACCACGTGAGTTATGGCAAGAATCCGGTCGGTGGGATTCGGTTGAATCGGAATTGTTACGGTTTAAAGACAGAGCCAGTCATGACATGTTATTGGCCATGACGCATGAAGAAGCCGTTGTTGCATTGGCTCGAACGGAAGTATCCAGTTATAAAGATTATCCATTCATGATGTATCAGTTCCAAACAAAATTCCGTGATGAAGCCCGTTCTCGGGGAGGGTTGGTTCGTGTGCGTGAATTTATTATGAAAGATGCGTATTCATTTCATACAACACAAGCCGATTTAGATAACTACTATGACAGATGTGCGAAGGCTTATCATACGATTTTTAAAAGATGTGGGATTCCGGAAGTTGTTTCTATTCAATCAGACAGTGGTATGATGGGTGGCAAAGTGGCTCATGAATATCAGTTGTTAACCGAATCAGGTGAAGACAAAGTTGTTGTTTGCGAAAAATGTCAGACATATGCTAATGCTGAAGTTGCAACTGGTATTTATCAGGCTCAACCTGAAGAAATTTTGGATTTTGAACAAATTGAAACACCCAATATCAAGACGATTAATGAATTGTCGGCTTTTATGGGATTGCCGGAAACAAAAATGGCAAAGACCGTTTTCTATACAACAGATAAGGGCGAAACAATCTGTGTTGTCATTCGAGGTGATATTGAAGTTAATGAGTGTAAATTACAAAAAATTGTACAGGCGACATTGGCTTTTGCAACAGATGATGAAGTTTTAAAAACGGGGGCTGTTCCGGGATTTGCCTGTGCTGTCGGTTTGAAGTGCCGTGTTTTTGTTGATCATTCCGTTGCCAATGCCTATAATTTGGTTTGTGGGGCAAATAAAGAAGGTTATCACATGAAAAACTTTAATGTTTCACGTGATTTGCCACATGCTGAAGTGGTTGATATCGCAACGGTTAAGACGGGTGATATTTGTCCGAAATGCGGTGGCTTGTTAACGATTAAACGAGGTATTGAAGTCGGTAACATTTTTAAGTTAGGTACACGTTACACCGAATCGATGCGAATGGTCTTTACCGATGAAAAAGGGCAGGATAAGCACCCGATTATGGGTTGTTACGGAATAGGTATCGGTCGATTGTTGGCGTCAATTTGTGAAGTGCGTCATGATGATTATGGTCCAATTTGGCCATTATCGGTTGCCCCTTGGCAAGTACAGATTTGTGCCATGAAAATGGATAAACAAAACGTTTTTGAAACAGCAGAAACGCTTTATGATGACTTGCAAAAGGCTGGTATTGAAGTATTGTTCGACGATCGTAATTTGTCAGCGGGTGTTCAGTTTGCTGATGCCGACTTAACGGGTATTCCATTACGCTTGATTGTTGCTCCTCGTTCTTTGGAACAAGGTATGATTGAATACAAAGTCCGTGGAACGGGTGAAAGTGGTTTAATTCCGGTAGGTGAAATTGTTTCTTTTGTTCAAAACTGGATTACCAAAGAAATGGAGAAATATTAAGTTAGAGATAAAAAAAGTGTGCTGTAAGGCACACTTTTTTTGTACAGGCGTATTTTATATGTGTATCATGTTATCATATATAAATGGTATTGTTAGGCAAATTTCTTTTTAAAATTGCCGGTATAACGTCTTGTTAATTTTTCTCCTTTTTGAATTTTGCGAATCAAATTATTGAGTTGTTGAGCAGAATATTGTCGATAACAAAAATCCATACGTAACCATGTAACCGACAAATCATCAACCATATCACCAATATAAAATGGTTCGTTTTTAAAGACCGTTGTTAAACAATCTTTGGAAATGGCCTGTAATAGATCTCGCCCGTTTGATAAGGTGTATCTTTCCGGTTGGTGAGAACAATTAGTACAATCATTCGGACGAATACAGTTGGCTGATAAAAACAGAGGCGTATCTTGGTAAACGATAACGGTTGTGTCAGACATTTTCTGACTCAAACAATGAATGTTGTCGTATGTATCTTCCACACTAAACGTAATACCGGATGCGTTATTTTCAAACATCATTGCTCCGGCTTGACTATTCAAAACAGGAATGGTGTAATCAAAATCAATATCAGCATCTTTAGGTAACAACGTCAAACCACTCCAATTCGTGATTTGCCATTTGTGATATCCGGCTTGCCAAAATAGTTGAATAGTGGATTGAAAATCCGTGTGACGTAAAATACTCGGACATGATAAACGAATTTTATCTGTCGGTAAAAATGTTAAATCAGTCGGTTTGGTTCGGGTGGATATTTCAATAATCAACTCATCAATTGGTGATAAATCCACTCCGTTTAAAATAGAAATATCATCTGTTTTTAAACGCCATTTAGGGGTTGTATGTTTTATTTTAAAATGTGTATTCGGTAAAGTTGGAGTTTGTTTTTGACGGATAAGTTGTTGTGTCAGTTCTTTAAACAACTGTCGTCTTAATTCATTTAAAATCGACATAGGAACAAACAACTGATGTGGATTTTGTATCATCAGTGAATTAACATGGAATGATGTATCCCCTGTTTTGTCAAAACAGTTCTGAATACTGAGTGATACTTTTTCAATTTGTTGTGCAACAGGAAACGCTTCGGATAATGTAACCGATATGCCATCAGCAACGGCTGTTATTTGTGTTTGTTCAATATATATACTGACATCAATCGGTAACAGATTTTTATATAATCCTTTTTTCGGACGGGTATAGGTGTATGTTCCTTTTACCCGTGTTGATGATGCCAAATAAACAGAACTTCCTTTTTTGATGAATGGTGCATTATTCGGCAAAGGTATGCTAACGAATTGATGAGGTGATACTTCAAAAACAGGTTTCCCATTGCTGATAATTTTTTCAACGGAAAAACCGAATGGTTTTTCAAGACCATCTACATCAATTTGTATGCCATCATATCGGGCTAATGCAGATGTTGGGCAAAAGGAAATTTGTCCGTTGAAAATCTTATCAATTTTACCGATGAAAAGACCTCTGTGTCCGACAAAATCCGGTTCAATGACATCTTTGTTTTTTTTGTTGAAATGTAATTTTGTCCATGGACGTGCAAAAATTTGTTTTAAATTATCCGATAAGGACACATCTGTTTTTCCCGTATCTAGAATCCGGCGATAGTAATCTGTTACCGCCCCAACATAAAGGGCATTTTTTTTGCGTCCTTCGATTTTAAGTGACAGACCGGATAATTGACAGACATCTTTTTCCAAAGCAAAATCTTTCATAGAGAACGGATGATATTGTTTGTCATTTAATTTAAACATACTGCGACAAGAATAAACACATTTGCCCCGATTAGCACTACGTCCCGTTGTCATAGATGAAAAATAACATAATCCACTGTATGAATAACATAAAGCACCGTGAATAAATACTTCAACTTCTAAACCGGATTTTTCTTGAATATGTTTAATTTCATTTAAAGATAATTCCCGTGCCAACACCACTCGTTCAAAACCGATTTTTTTCAAAGCCAATGCACCGGCTAAATTATGGATAGCCATTTGTGTGCTGGCATGAAGTGTCAATTCCGGAAATGTTTTTTTGATAATGCGAGCCACACCGATATCTTGTACAATTAACGCATCAACATGACAATTAGCACATATTTGTAAATGAGACATCAATTCGGGCAATTCATTTTCCTGCATCAGTGTGTTTAAGGCAACATAAACCTTTTTTTGATGTGCATGAGCAAAAGCCGTTATCTCATCTAACTCCTCCGGTGAAAAATTGATGGCTTCGGCACGTGCCGAAAAGCGACGTAATCCTAAATAAATGGCATCAGCCCCAAAATAAAAAGCACTGTATGCTGCTTCAATATCACCGGCTGGAGATAATAATTCCGTTTTCATATTCTTCCTTACAATGAGTCAAAAATAAGCGTTCCTTTATTGGCATCTAAACGAGCCTTACCCCCTAATGGGAAAACGACATGGTTGGGTGTGTGCCCGTATGGGAAATGCGTAACAACCGGTATTTTTTTATTACCGAAATAATCATTAAAGACATCAATAACTGTTCCGTCAGCCGAATCTTTTGCTGTACAATCCGAACAATCGGCAATAATCACACCGGCTAACTGTGATAAAGAACCGGCTAATCTTAATTGATTAAGCATACGGTCAATACGATATGGTTCTTCATGCACATCTTCCACAACAAGAATTGTGTCAGTCAAATTCGGCATGTATGATGTACCTAACAAACCACACAACAACGTCAAGGTTCCGCCTAATACAGGGGCATATGCTGTTCCGGGAACAATATTTTTTAATCCTGTTATCGTCAACGGTTCGTGATTAAGGGCTTGCAATAATGTTTTTTCCATATTCGTTCCCATGGGTTTTAAAATAAAATTAGCATTAAAACCGGTATATGACGGTAATTGTGCTTGATGATATAAGGCCATTTGTAATGCCGTTAAATCACTAAACCCGATAAATGGTTTTTTGTGTTGACGAATCATTTTGTAATCCAGTTTATCAAGAATACGGGGACTGCCATAGCCCCCTCGTAAAGCGATGATAATATCGGTTTGATTGTCGGCAAAGGCATGATTGATGTCTTCGGCACGTTGATTATCCGTTCCGGCTAAATACCGTATCTGTTCAAAACAGTGAGGGGCAAATTGTGCCTGAAAACCATGTAATGCGAACCAGTTTAAAACAGTTTCTTTTTCTTGTTGTGTCATGTCAATCGGCGAAGCCGGTGCCACTATTGTTACAATTGTCATTGTTATGTTCCTGTTACCTTATGAAAGAGTTGTTAATATAGTTTGAGCAAAATCCGTTAATGTATCATCACGTGCTCCCATAACCACAATTCTGTCAGTCGGTTGTACGTGATGTATTAAAAATTGTAATGTTTCATTTCGGGTTGGTATATAGAAGGCTTGTTGATTATGGCGTGATACCGGTTGGATGACATCATTTGATGAGATATCACGAACAACTGTTCCTCCGGCATAAAAAACATCATTCATAATCCAAAAAGTCCGATTATCTAGTTGTGTTTTGAGCAAATCAATCAAATTGTCTTTCATCATGCGTAACGGTGAAAAACCATGAGGCTGATAAATAACAAAAATACGACCGGAATGCAGTTGTAAGGCTTGTAATGAAGCTTTTATTTTTTCGGGATTATGTGCATAATCATCAATAACCGTTATTTTATTCACACTGCCGATGGTTTGAAGCCGACGTTTTGTCCCCAGAAAAGATTGTAATGCTGAAATACTTTCTTCAACAGAAATTTCGATATGCAGACAGGCACAAATAGCCGTTAATGCGTTTTCAAGATTGTGTTTGCCAATGAATGGTAAATGATACGTTTTTCTTTGTAACTGGAACGATATCCCTGTGTCATCATATTGAATGTGTTGTGGGCTGATAGTTGCGTCCTGACCGGTCACGGAAAAAGAAACGATATTAGTGTGTGTTAAATTTAATTGTGTTGAGTAGGGGCAATCTTTATTGATGACAACCCCTTTTTCTGACCGATTTAAAAAGTCAGAAAATAACGGCAATGTTTCTTTAATCGGTTTGTGGTCCAGAGATATATTTGTTAAGATGCCGATATACGGATTGTAAAGAGCAATCGACCCATCCGATTCATCGGCTTCAATGACACATAAATCACCTTGACCGTAGATTAAATTTGATTTTTCTTCCCCATTATATGTGTTTAAACCGATGCCCCCGTTAATCATGGTCGGATTTTTTTTCAAAACATGCAAAATATGCCCAATCATTGCCGTTACGGTGGTTTTACCACTGGTACCACCAATGGCAATTCCTTTGTGCATATGAAAAATATCGGCAAGCACTTGGGCTCGTTTAACGATTTTTAAACCGAGTTCTTTCGCTTTTTTGACATCGGGGATTGATTCTTCAATAGCACTGGAAACAACAAAAACATCAATGTCCGATGTGACATGAGAGCCATCTTGTGCAACAAGTGAAATACTGTTTTTGAGTAAGGCATCTTGAACAGCATTATGTTGTTGTTTATCAAAAGAACGATCCGAACCCATTACACGGTGTCCGTTTTTTTTGAGATAAAGTGCAATTGCACTCATTCCGATTCCGCCAATGCCACAGAAAAAAAAAGTTGCCATTTTAAAATAATTCCTCTAAAATAGATATGATAACTTGGAGATTACTCTACACTTATTTTTTTTTAAAGTAAAGGGAGGTTTGCTGAAATGATTAAATTTTTGTGTTTGTTAATGGCATTTATGGTTTCAACGCAGGCGTTGGCTCAAAATGTTGATGGATTGTTTCCTGAATTAGCCGGTCGCAAGCAACCTGTCGCACAGCAAAAACAGGTTAAGCAACAACCCGTTGAATCATTATTTGATAAGGAAACGGAACAAGAAGCCGAACAACGGCAAAATGAGGCTATTCGTTCGGCATTAAGTGAACCGGATGGTAATTTTGATGATGCGATGCGACAAGGTGGTCAAAATCAAGCTCCTGTCATTAGTAAAGCAGAGCAGGGCTTTTTTGTTTTTTCGCCCAGTAACGTTCAAATCGTGACACCGACAATTGCTCGTTTTCAGTTTTGTACATCACATTTAACTTTGTCTAATTATACAGACGGTAATTTAAAAACGTTAAGTGTTGTGTTTGAATACACCCCGATTGTATTACCTCATACATATACGAACATTCGTAAGGGTGATCAAACAACGAATATATTATCTTTGGCCGGTGAATCCTGTCAAATGTTGCGACGTGTTCCGAATATTAAGGTTGTTAAATGTGAGGCGACCCGTATTATTGAAAAAAATGGTCAACAGACGGAGGAACCTATTTCAGAAGAAGAATGTAAGGCAAAAGTCAAATTCGTGATGAAATAGTATGAAACGTTTTTTGGTTTGTCTTTTTGTTTTTTTATTGATGATGTGTGCGGTTTCTACGGAAGCCGCACCGTCTGTTCAACTCAAAAAAACAGATGTGCAACTTTTGAAAAATGTTTTTTCTTTACATCGTAAAGGGCAATACAAAAAGGCAGCCGAACAAGCCAAAAAGATTAAAAATCCTGTTTTAAACGGCTATGTCCTGTTCCATAAATATATGAGTGCCCGCTATAATACCAAAAAATCAGAAATTGAACAATGGTTGAAAAAGTATGGTGATTTAGCCGTTGCTCCGGAATTATATGCGTTGGCAAAACGGAAAAACATGTCTTTGAAAACGCCCAAGCCGAAAGATGTGTTATATGGAGGACAATCAAAAGCATGTTCGTACATTCGACGGGATGAACCGATAGATTTAATCCGAAAACGTTTTTTTTCCGAATTATCGGGTGATGAACAAAAAAAAGCCCGTCAATCATTTAATCGATTGCGACAATATATTGTTAAAGGGGAAACAAAAAATGCTCGAAAATTGATTGAAAGTCGGGAATTTGAGGCGATATATCAGAAAAAAGATATGGCTTTAGCTCGGACGGCTTTGGCTTTTTCTTATTTTTTGGATGGGGAATTTAAGTTGGCTTTATCGCAGGCAGAAAAAGCCATTCAAACTGATTCAACGTCAACGCCTCTGGCTTATTGGACGGCTGGATTATCTTCATGGCAGTTGGAAAATTACCAAGATGCGGCTCATTATTTTTCTCAAACGGTTTCGCATGCTGATGTTTATCCGTTATTGAGAAGTAGTTCGGCATTTTGGGCCGCTCGTTCTTTTTTAAAAATCGGTTCGTATGATAAAGTCGGGGATTTATTAGATATTGCCTCACAACAACCGGATACGCTTTATGGTATGTTGGCAATGCATATGTTGGGTATGCCGATTAGTTCAATTTGGAATCGTAATTTGGTTGTTCAAAAACAGCAAAGTATTCGTTTTTCACATCCGGCATTGAATCGTTTTTATACATTGAAACAAATCGGACAAGATGATTGGGCGACCAAAGAATTAACAAAACTGTATTTAGAATCAGGGGATAAGGCAAAGCAAAAATTGTTACATATTTCTCAAAAGCATGGGTTCGAAAATGAATTGATTGATTTAGCGGGTTTATCCGGTCATAAAGATGAACGTTTTCCCATGCCTCAATGGAAACCGACGAATGGTTGGCAGTTGGATAAAGCATTGGTTTATGCGTATGTTCGTCAGGAATCGTGCTTTAATCCGACGGCGAAAAGTGCCGTTGGAGCCGTTGGTGTTATGCAAATTATGCCTGATACGGGAAAATATATTGCACAAAAAAACGGCCTTAAATGGAGTTTAAGCCGTATGGAAAATATTTCTTATAATTTATCATTAGGACAGCATTATTTGACGTATTTGATGAAATTACCCGTAGTGGATAATAATTTGATTTATTTGGCTGTTGCGTATAACGGCGGTCCAGGTAATTTGTCTAAATGGAAACGTCAAATTAAACAAACAAGTGATCCGTTAATGTTTATCGAAAGTATTCCTTCTCGGGAAACGCGCAGTTTTGTAGAACGGATTATGGTTAATTATTGGGTTTATCGTTCTTTAACGGGTCAATCATTTGTAACAATGGATGATATGATCGCTGGTCGGTGGCCGTTGTATGTTCAATAACAGATAGCTAAAGTTTTTGTAAAATATTGATGATATCTTGTGTATCAGATGGTGTAACCGTCGTCATTCCGAGGCGTTGATAGATATTCGTTACCTCTTTGGATGAATCAATCAGAAGACAGTCTTGATAAGTTAACTGATTTTGTTTTAAGTAAGAATCAAAAAAAGGATAAACACCGGTTGTATTTTGTTGTGTCTTTAAAAAACCGGTTTCGGCTGAAGAGATATAACCATCAAAATAATTTTCCAGATGTAAATATGGATAGATATAACAACCGAAAATATCAACGTGATTTGTAGCAATAATGACACGATATCCTTTTTGACGCACTTGTTGAATTGAGGATAATAAATCCTGATTTAATGTAATGGTTGATAACCAGTGCATTGTTTGTGTTTGCACAATTTCTTTGGGGATACCGTACTGATTTAAGTGGTGCCAAATATTACAGAAAGATACTTGCCCTTTAAACCATTCATCTTTTAATGGTGTCTCTAAAACACGTGTTTTTAAGATAGAATACAAATGATTGTCCGGAGTGTCTAAATGATGCCATATTGGTTGGTTGGAGAGCGTTTGAAACCAATTGATGAAAATAACCTTGTTCATAAGCCCTCCTATACCTGTCTGTCCCTTACTTTAAGTGTAACACACTTCTTTGAAAAGTCAAGGGAGATTTAAGCCGTTACTCTCAGATGAATTTGAATGATTAGTTTTCGTTTTTAATTTTGGCAAAAACATTCAGGTCTCGGTACATGTGAAATTGATTGCTCCAACATGAATGGCGTAATGTACCTTCCAATCGGTAGCCACTCTTAATTGCTAAATTACGGGCTCCGTAATTTTCGATATCGCTTCGAATCACAATGCGTTCAAATTCCAAAAAGAAAAATTCTTTTTCAATAAGACGTAATGCTTCACGCATAAAACCGCGACGAGAATAATCTTTTGCAATCCAAAAACCAACTTCAACGCTTTTGTGTTCCGGATAAGGTTGATAAACACCAATAACTCCAATCAATTTTGATGAGCGGGTTTCGTAAATCAAATATTCAAAAGCATACTGTGATTTCCATTTTTCAACCATATTTGTTAAGTGCACAAATGCATCTTCCGGTGAACCGGTAATGACTTTATCTGCCATATCAACCCATGGTAGTAAATGTTTTCGATTTTTATCAACCAGTTGGTATAACGCATTGGCTGTTTCAAATGTTGCTTGTGGTTTGTGTAATTGAATGCGGTCGCTTTCTAGAATAGTTCTGGGTTCAAATAACATGGTTTCTCCTTTGTTAGATGGTTTAAATAAAAAACGGGAAATATTCCTGTATGTGAATATAACTATATGTTATCTAAAAATCCAGCAAAAAATCCAAATTATTTAAAAAATATATATCTTGGGTTGTTTTTTACAATTTAAAGTTGTTTAATTTGAGGTGAAATGGGTTTTGTGAAATGGTTTCAGAGGATGATTTTTACTCTTAAAACATGCTATTGTAATCATATTTAACAAAATAAAAAAAGCCATATCACACAGACCGATGATATGGCTTCTAACTGATTTATGATTTTTGATGGTTGTGACAACGTTCAATAACGGTTTGAACAAGTACGTATAATAACGGAATTAAAATCAGTCCGATACACGTCCCGACCAACATGCCATAAAAGACAGGAACGCCGATAGCCCGGCGACTGGCGGCTCCGGCACCTGTTGCCACAATCATCGGAAAGACACCTAAAATAAATGTGAATGCTGTCATCAAAACGGCTCTGAATCGAATAGTTAACCCTTTTAACGCCGAATTAACAATGTCTGTTCCTGTTTTACGTTCTTCTTTGGCAAATTCAACAATTAAAATGGCATTTTTAGCAGCCAAACCAATTAACAAGATCAGACCCAGTTGGGCATAAATACTTAATGGCAATTCGGTTAACCATAAACCAACCATACCTCCGACAACGGCAATAACAACACTCATTAAAACGGAAATCGGTACGGTCCAACTTTCATATTGGGCAACCAAAAATAAATATCCGAACAAGACTGCTAATAAAATCAGATATAAAATTTGACCTTCGTTTTTCTTTTCCTGAAAACTCATATCCGACCATTCATATGCATAATCTTTCGGCAAATGAGTCAAAGCCAGTTGTTCCACTAAGTTCATGACTTTACCGGAACTGCTGTTTTCTTGGGGCATAATAGTCACACCGGCGGCAGGATACTGATTATAGCGTAAAATCTGTCGGGGAGATAGAATCGGTTTTAAATCAACAAAAGTCGTTAGCGGAACCATTTTTCCCGTTTGGCTTGGGACATAAATATGACGCAAACTTTCAATATCCTTACGATATTTCCAATCAGATTGAACAATAACCTGATTAACTTGTGTGCCAAAGTTGATATCATTGATGTAACGTGAACCTAAATAACTTTCCAGCGACGAGAAAATATTGGCTAACGGTACTTGCATGGCTTCGGCTTTTAATCTGTCGATTTCCAGATAAATATTCGGTGTTTTAGCTGTAAAGTTTGAAAAAGCATGAGATACAGCGTCATCTTGCATAAGACGAGACATAAACGAACGTGTCGTGTTGTCCAATCGTTCATAGTCGGTATCGTTCAGTGATTGAACTTTTAAGGATAAACCTCCTGACATACCTAAACCAGGAATAGATGGCAATTCCATGAGTTGAAATTCTGCTTCAGGGATGGGATCTAATTTGGCTTTAATACGTTGTAAAATAGATCCGGAATGCAAATCAGCATCATTTCTGTCTTTCCAATGAGCCAAAGAAATCATACCCATTGCCATATTTTCACCACTTCCGCCTGTCATGCTGTGACCAACAATTGTCATCACATTCGTTACGCCTTTTTCTTCTTTGAGCAGGGGCGTAATTCGTTTGACGATTTCTTCTGTGCGTTTGAAAGACGCCCCTTCAGGTAATTGGATATTCATCAGGATTTTGCCTTGATCTTCTTTCGGGATAAAAGATGTTTGTAAAAAAGACAACATACCATAAGCCGTTGCAACGAATAAAATGAATATAACGCTGATAAACGTTAATTTTCGAGCCAATTTTCCAACGATCCATTGGTATCCTGACGATGATTTTTGAATGCCTTTATTAAACCACATGAGCCATCGGGTATTAACAGTATTATTTTGACGCAACATTGTTGCACAAATAGCCGGTGATAATGTTAAAGCATTAAGGGTTGAAAAACAAACAGCACAGGAAATTGTTACAGCAAATTGCTGATAAATTTTACCGGTCACACTGCTTAAAAAGGCGATAGGAACAAAGATAGCCAATAAAACAAGTGTTGTTGCAATCAAAGCCCCCGAAATTTCTGACATCGTTTGAATAGTTGCTTCTCGAGGAGTTTTGTTTTCTTCATTCATCAGTGTCATAACCCGTTCGACAACACAAATAGCGTCATCAACAACAACCCCAATAGCCAAAACCAAGCCGAATAACGTGAACATGTTAATCGTGTAATTCAGTGCCAACATAACAGCAAATGTTGCCAATAATGAGACGGGAATGGTACATGTTGGGACAAGGGTTGCACGCCAATCCTGTAAAAAGATAAAACAAACAAATACAACCAATACAAATGTTAAAATCAATGTCCAAGCCACTTCGGATATCGATTCGTTAATATATTCCGTTGTGTCCATAGCGATGGTATATTGGAAATCCGGTGGGAAAAACTGTTGTAACCTTTGCAGTTCTTTTTCTATACCTTCCATCGTAGATAACGCATTAGCACCGGAAGATAAATTGATGCCCATTGTAACAGAGGGTTGACTGTTAAATTCCGATTGATGAGAATAGTTTTCGGATCCGATTTCGATTCGGGCAACATCCTGTAAACGAACCAATCCGCCCTGTCCGTCCGTACGAATGATGATGTTCCCGAAATCCTGAACGGTGTTAATTCGCCCCTTTGTTTGCAAAGAATAAACCATTAAATTATCCCCTTCGGCAGGACGAACACCCAGTTGTCCGAGAGAGGGTTGATCATTTTGACTTTCAATGGCTGATTTTATATGGTCAACGGTTAAGTTTAAGGCAGACATTTTATCAGCATCAAGCCAGATACGCATACTTTTTTTAGCACCGAAAACAGATAAGTCACCGACACCGTTGACTTTTGTTAATGCTTTTTGAATATTGTTTTGAATGTAATCACTGATAAAATAAGTGTCATGTGTTTTATTCGGAGATGTAAATGTAATAAAGGCTAGCATACTGGAAGAACGGCGTCGGACTGTCAATCCCCGTCGTTGTACTTCGGGTGGAAGGGAGGAATTAGCCTGTTGAATACGATTTTGAATTTTAACCTGTGCAATATCCGGATCAACATGGGGTTCAAATGTGATTGTTAACGAATAAGAACCGTCAGAAGATGTTGAACTCATGTACATCATGTCTTCAACGCCATTGATTTTTTCTTCTAACGGAATCCCGACCGTTTTTGCAATAACATCAGCACTTGCCCCCGGATATTTTGCACGAACGGCAATTTCGGGTGGTGTAATTTGCGGATATAATGCAATCGGTAATTTGAACAAACACACTAATCCGGCAATACACAAAATCAGCGAAATAACAACGGCAAATCGGGGACGGTTAATAAAAAAACGGGAAAACATATTTTTTTCCTTTCTTATTGAGCACTTATGGATTTTACCTGTTGACCGGAACGTACTTTTTGTCCACCGGAAACAATAATGCTATCTGTCGGTGCAATTCCTTTTTCAATAACAGCCATATTATCGACAATGTCCGTTGTTTCAATATACTGCTGTTGAACAATGCTTGCGTCATTTATTTTCATAACATACTTCCCGTTTGAATCTTGCAGAATAGCCGTTTGAGGAATCAAAAGAGCCTCTTTTTGATTCGTATCGGAAATTTGTAATGTGATAACGTTTCCCGGTAAAAGCAAATGGTTTGGATTGTCATATTCCATATAAACAGTCATCGTTGCTGTATCCGTACTTGTTTCGCTATCAGTAAACAATTTTTTCGGTTTTATGCGAATTTCTTGCCCGTTTGCCAAAATTATATTGACGGATAAGGGGTGTGTTGTGCTGTTAACGGCATCTAAATTCTGTAACCGTTCTTTATCTGTCACGGAAAAAGCAATTCGTACGGGATTTGTTTGCACAATACGGGCAAGTGTTGCACTGTTTGTGTCAACGTAATTCCCTTTTGTGACGAGGGCTTTACTGATATATCCCCTGATAGGGGCTGTTACGGTTGCATATTCCAAATCTAATTGAGCCAATTTCAAATTGGCTTGAGCCTGCAATACATCCGCCTTTGCTTGGGCTAATTTGCTTTCAACAATTTCCAGTTCGGCTTTGGGTAAAAACTTATCTTTATATAATTTTTTTTGCCGATTGTAGTCATTTTCGATTTGAATAACATTTGCTGTTGCTTTGTTGAGAGTAGCCTGAGCCGATTGAACGTTGGCTTCGTATCTGCGTTTGTCAATAACAAATAACGGACTGCCTTCTTCAACCAAAGAACCGTTTTCAAACAAAATAGAATCGATTCGTCCGGATACTTGTGGCTTTAAATTAACTTCGTTAATCGGTTCAACAAAACCAATGAATGTTTTAAACGGACGAATATCTTTTTGAACAGGTTTACCTGTAATAACCAATGGAATGCTCATCTGCATTTGATTGGTTTGAGATGATACTTGTTTGGGTAAGAAAAAACGATATCCGGCGTAGATACATAAACCGGACCAAGCGATTAAAACGCACAATTTGACAATATTTAAAACACAGGTTCGAAAATCGTTTTGATGTTGCATGATAATTCTCCCTTTTTTGATTTTAAGAGAATATATAAAAAAAATAAAATTGACAAGTTTTTTTTATATAGAATGTTAATTTATCAAACAATTAAACTGTGACGATTGAGTGAATAAACGGAATGGTTAGCAATAATTAAATGATCATAGATAGAAATGCCGGCATGCATTAAAAATTCATTGAGTTCAGCCGTTCGTTGTAAATCTTCGGGAGAAGGGCGAGCCACACCTGACGGGTGATTATGAACCATAATCAAGGAGTGTGCTCCTAAATTGAGTGCGCGTCTTAAAATTTCTGTCGGAACAATGGTAATTCTGGTTTGTGAACCTTTTTGAAAATCATCTATGGTAATGATTTTCATTTTTATGTCTAAATAAACCAAATATAAATGTTCTGTTTTTTCATGTGATAAGTGAAAGCGACAATAATCAATAATTTGTCGCCATTCTTTCAAAATCGTGCCTTTTTTTGTTTCGGGACGTAATAAGGCATGGCAAGACCCTTCAATAATTTTCAATAAACTGATGACTGAATCACCAATACCTTTAATTTGTCGTAATTCGTAAATATCGGCGTGAATTATGTTTTGAAACGTAACAAAATGGCGTAATAGTTTCTTTGCCAACGGTTTAACATCTTTACGAGGAATGGCTGTCATTAAAATCAGTTCCAGCAATTCGGCATCAGATAATGATTCGGCACCTTTTTCGAGCAGTTTTTCCCTCATTCTGGCTCGATGACCTAAATAATCCGGTTGTTCCTGTGATGGTAAAGATTGCGTTGTGTTGTCTTGGTTCATACTCTATCCATATTATCTATACGGTGGATAAGTCCATCCTTTCGGGGACAAAGTGAAAATTTCGTAACCGGTTTCAGTAATGCCTAGTGTATGTTCAAATTGTGCTGATAAAGAACGGTCTTTTGTAATGGTTGTCCAACCGTCACCTAGCGTTAGTGTTTGGTGAGAACCGATATTGACCATTGGTTCAACGGTAAAGACCATTCCCGGTTCCAATTTTGTTCCGACACCAGGCGTGCCGTAATTCAAAATATTCGGACCACCATGAAAAACACGCCCGATTCCGTGTCCGCAAAAATCAAGGACGGTTGAATAATTAAATTCCGATGCTAAAGATTGCATGGCATGACCGATATCGCCCGTTGTTTTATTCGGTAAGCATTGTTCAATTCCGGCCATCATGGTTGCATACGTTGTTTCAACCAAACGTCGGGCTTTGATACTGGGCTTTCCGACATAATACATGCGAGATGTATCACCATACCACCCGTCAACGATAACGGTAATATCGATATTGATGATATCCCCGTCTTGCAATACTTTGGTATGTGACGGAATCCCATGACAGACAACGTGATTTGGTGAAATGCAACTGGCTTTTTCATATCCGTGATAACCGATTGTTGCCGGAATACCACCGTGTTGACGCATAAAGGCTTCTAGTAAATCGTCTAATGCACCGGTTGTTACACCCACTTTAACAAAAGGAGTAATGTAATCCAATGTTTCGGCGGCTAATCGACCGGCTTTTCTTAATCCGTCAAATTCTTCAAGTTTGTATTTTGTGATATCTTTTCCCATAAAAGGTTTCCTTTCCTCATTAAATTATCTTATGGTAACTTTTTTTACAATGAACTTCAAGTAAAAAATCTTAATGTTATCACATAAAAGTATGGCTTTTTTCAATTTTTACAATTATACTGTCTTTGTTTAGAGATTTGATAACTGTATAAGGAATAATGAGCCATGATGACACCTTTTCAACATTTTTTGGTTGGAGCCGCCATTGTGGGGGCAATTTTGTATTATTTATTGCAAAATTCTCCATTGACGAACTAGATTTTTGAAAAAAAATGATTTTTTTATATTATGGTATGCTAAAACACGTAAAAAACATATGCTTTTAGGTATGATGATGCTTGACAAAGGTGTATAACTTTTGGTACACTGTCCTCCGTCTTGTGAAAGATGGGTATTGTCTAGAATAGAAATATCCGAATTTATATTGCTTTGAGAAAGGATATAAAATGCAATCATCGAATGTATTATCACTTTTATATACACATAATTCGTTGTCGTTGTACTTGTCGGAAGTAAATAAGTTTCCGATGTTGGATGCTGAACAAGAATTTATGCTGGCTAAACGATATCGGGAGTATAATGATATTGAAGCGGCTCACAAATTAACAACGTCACATCTGAGATTGGCTGCTAAGGTGGCTTTATCGTTTCGCCATTATGGGTTATCATTGGCTGATTTGATTTCAGAAGCCAATATTGGTTTGATGCAGGCGATTAAAAAATTTGATCCGAACAAAGGATTTCGGTTGGCAACATATGCTATTTGGTGGATAAAGGCTTCAATATCCGAATTTATTTTAAAATCATGGTCGCTTGTCAAGATAGGTACCGTTGCTACCCAGAAAAGGCTGTTTTATAATCTTCACAAGATTAAATCACGGTTGGGATTATATGACGAAACCGGTCTAAATGAAGAAACGGCAGACCAGATTGCTCAAATGTTAGGTGTTTCTAAAAAGGATGTTTTGGAAATGGAACAACGATTGAGTGGAGATTCATCTTTAAATACGACATTATCTTATGATTCGACCACAGATCATCAGGAAATGTTAGTTGACAAGACGGAATCGGTGGAAGAAAAACTGGGTAATTCCGAAGATTTAGCCGTTAAGAAAAAAATGTTGATAAATGCTGTTAAGCATTTGTCAGAACGGGAACAAATTATCGTTCAAAATCGGTTTTTATCTGAAAATCCAAAAACGTTGGAGGAATTGGGAGAACAATTTAACATCAGTCGTGAACGGGTTCGTCAGATTGAAACGAAAGCCTTTGAAAAAATTGCTTTGTCTGTTCGTGCACAGGCATCTCAAATGATGATTTAATAGTTTGAGGGTAAAAAACACCTTTTCAGAGATGAAAAGGTGTTTTTTTATGAATAAGAGTTCGGAATAATCTGATTTGTTCAATTATTTAAATACACATTTATAACCAATAATTTGTGTTTCATCATTGCCATTATAAATGGGTTGTATTTTGCGTAAATTATCACATTCATTACATAAACGACGGGATTCGGCATCTGTTCCGATTTGACGTTCGCCTCCTTCGGAACAAGACAAACAATTACCGTGAATATCTTGCCATTGCATACCAGCACATTCTTCGACACATAAACCACTCCATGTTGTTTCTGGTGTTCCGATTTCCATTGGACGTCGATTGTCACAATCTGAACACAAATTTTCATAATTAGGATCAATTGGTTTGTTGATGTTACTACATAATATACATGATCCTTCGGATAAGAAAAATCCGTTATCACATAATCCTTTAACACACATTCCTGACGAAGATGACCACCGTCTGTTTGCACAACTTCTACATTGTGATTGTGTTGTTTTGTAACTGGTTATGGTTTCACAATCCCGACAATAACCGTCTGTACTTCGAAAATATCGTTTGGAACTTTGAGTCAGATATGCTCCACTGACAAAATAATCTGCTTTTGTTTTTAAATCTGAATTGAGATTGGCATCATTATAATATTCATTTCCAATATTGTTACAAATACCGCTGATAGGTATTTTATTATCGCTTATATCAACTTTGCGACAGTAAGTCGAATCATCTTGAACCATCATGCGATTACCACATGTATGGCAAAGTTCAATACCTTTTGTCAAACCATCTGTCCCGTCCTGGTTATCATCATCGTTGTTATTTCGACTACATAAAACACACTCGCCTTTTCGATTTTTGTAATATTTTTGTGTTTGTGTGTTTGGACAAATTTTGGGTGAACAAAATGTACGCCATGTTCTGTAAATTTCACGATTAGGGCAATCTTCTTCACATTTATCAATAAGTCCAGTTTCTGTTTCCCATACGAAGGTAGTTGTTGAATCGCCACAAGGTTGACATTTTCTATCAGAAAAAGCGAATGAATGGTTTTCAGGACAAACAGGAACACAAAGTAATTTACCGTTATCTTGCGTGTAACCCCATCGGGTTTCAATTGTTCCGTCTTTGCTGTAATCCGTTGCATCGGAAGATGTTTTTTTACAATTTGTGACGCAACCGGAATCTTCTAACGATGTTATATCTATTGAATCGGATTCATCACAATCATAGCAAAAACCATCACTTCCCAAGAATTGTCCGGCCTCACAATTTTGTGTTTTTAAGACACAATACTGTCCTTCAACTGTACGACCGCATGCTTGACATAATTCAGACAGTTTTGCTATATCACCACCGCTGATTTGATTATTTGTTGTTATTTCGTCGCAATTAAAACAGTTTCCACGCCAGTTTTGCCATTTTCGTTTACAATTTTCACTTAACGGATTGGCTTTGCATATTGCAATTGATTCTTCTTCATTTTCGGGTTGTTCGCAGACAGGATAGCAGGTAATCTGTGTCGCATATCGAGGAGAACTATCCGGACAACTATTGCATTTTTCCTGTAAGAATTGTACAAAGTTATTGTGAGTGGAGGAAGCCGAGTTGGAATTAATTTGTAGGCCTTCATTTCTGTAATCAGAACAAGGAATACATTTGTTAGGCCATCCGAATTTCATAAATTCATCGTCTTTACATACCAATTGAGTCGGCTGACACCAAAAATCATTATTGGTTTTATACCAGGCGTGATTATTTGAGCAGGCTAAACATTGTGATTTTGCTTGTTCTTCATTAGGAATATAATGTAACTGTTCATCGGTACACGAAACACAGCCGTTTGTGGATTGGTATGTGTAGCCGGTTCGACACATGTAATCACAGAAGGCTTTTCCTTCTTCTAATTCGCCATATGAACGATTGTATTTTTTATCGCCGGCATCATCGGAACCACAGTTCTGACACATTGTATAACCATCTACTTCATCAGATGTATCAGGAAAAATTTCATCTTTTAGAACAACAAAGTTATGTCCGTTGTTACAAGCCAAACAGGCTCCGTTCTTGGTACGGAATGTGCCGGCAGGACAGGTTTTTTGCAGTGCTGAACAAGTGTAGGATGATTCATCGCAAATATAACCTTTTCCTTTGGACTTACAATCATTATTGGTGATGCATTCCACACAGGTATTACTTTCAACCAGACAAATCGGTTTATTTGTTCCGGTGCATGAATTTTGACAGGTCATAGTGTTTTCATCGCAAATTGCCTCTCCGCATTCTTGAGGGCAATCTATGTCTTCGACGCAATATTGATTGTTATCAGTTGTTTCCGAATCTAAAAATGATGTAAAGACAAGCAAATTATCTGTTTCTTCTTCCCCACAAATCGACACACTGCCTGTATATTTAACGAAATCCCCGTCCCCTTGGGCAACTTGCACAAATTGAATGCCTTGAATAACACCGTTTAAGTTCATGTTCACAACATTTTTACACACACGGGAAGAAACACCTTCAACATATGTTTTAAAAGCAACATCGGGGTGTGATGTCATATAAATCGGATAACCCGTTCCCGTTATATCCGGAAATTCATCGAAATCCGTTCCGTCTTCGCTCGGTTCGGGTAAGGGCATTTCCTGATATTTATGCCAGATATCATTGGCACGCAGATTGACTTCATACACAATATCGTTTGCCCGATATTTATCCATAGCAAAAGAATAGCCATAAATCCCACCGGCTGATAAGACCCCCATCACAGCCAAAACACCCAAGATTTCAACCATGCTACGTCCTTGCTCTGCTGATGTTTTGGCATCAAATTGTTTTAAAAAAGGCAATTTAAAATTCATAAAACCTCCGTTAAAATAATCTCAAAAAAACAAAACCTTCTCAATGAAAAACGTGTCAAAAAAAGGTACGTTTTTTTGACGCTTTTTTTTGACAGACGAACAGGGCTTTTAGTGAAGTAAAAAAGATATAAAAATCAGATGATTACATTTTTTAGTTGACAAGAGGTATTTCGCATAATAGTATGGGAAAAATAACGTACCTTTTTTTGACACGTTTTTCGTTGAGAACATATTGATTTTTAAGACTTATTTTTGAATGGGTTTTAGCGTTCGGTGACAGGCTTTTTTTTATAATTTTTTGTGTGTTTTTATAATAAAAAAATGATGTTTTATTTCGTATCAAAATATTGTCTTGTCGCCTTGTTTCTTGTAATAATACATGAGTGCAAAATTTGATGAGATAAAAACACTTTATTTTGCTATTTCTAATAACACAAAGAAATGATTCGTTTTTTACGTCCTTGAACTCTCATTTTTTCACAAAAAATACCCTTTGCAAAAGGGTGAAACCTGTTTAAAAATAACATTTAAAAATCAATATGTTCTCAATAAAAAACGTGTCAAAAAAAGGTACGTTATTTTTCCCATACTATTATGCAAAATACCTCTTGTCAACCAAAAAATACAATTCTCTGATTTTTATATCTTTTTTACTTCACTAAAAGCCCTATCCGTCTATCAAAAAAAAGCGTCAAAAAAACGTACCTTTTTTTGACACGTTTTTTTAAGAGAATATATTGATTTTTAATACTTATTTTTAAACAAGTTCTGGTGTTTTAAAAGGGCGTTTTTTCATACAAAAATAACGTCATTTCAGCTCATAAAAATGAATTTTTCATTTTATCAAGTACGATATACCCGATACGGGTATTTGTATAAACAAAATTATCGTATAACCATATAAGTTTTACCACATTGTTTGATTTTAGTATCTACTTTTTGCCGATAATCTTTTTCAATCCGATGATTATAGCGTAATAAAGCAATCAAGGCTCTTATTGAACCGTTCGGCTCGTTCTTTTCAATACCGAACAGCCGTTTCAAAAATCGTTTTAAAATACGATAATCCCGAAGCCATAAATTTGTATGAATAAAAAGAATATGGTCAGCTTGTTCATAAACGGGTGTTACCCAATCTTTTGTGTATATTCCTCCTTCAAACCGATTTCTTAATCGTAAAACAAATCTCTGTCTTTTTCAACAAAGGAGCCTGTCGAAAGTTTAATTGAAACAGCCGAATTTTATCTTAATTTAATTTTGTGATAATTATTTTTTAGAAGGAGAAAAACATGGTTCACGCTCAACAACAAAAACAATCAACAAATAAAAATACACCTGAAACACATTGCGATTGCAATTGTCATAAAGACACGGAAACCATTTGGGAAAAAACAAGAGATGTTGCCGGTGATGCTTGGGAAGCAACAAAAGAAGGAACATCAACAGCTTGGGAAGCAACAAAAGAAGCATCAAAAAGTGCTTGGGAAGCCGCTAAAGAACCGTTCAAAGAGAAAGACAAAAATGAAAAGGACTCTGATTATTCAAAATCAGATACGCCATCAAAGAAAAAAACGAATCAACATTGATGTTATCATAAACATAGGTATTTTCACACTATATCAAAATAAGGGATATAAAAAAACACCTTTCCTTCTCGGAAAGGTGCTTTTTTGTATCGTATATTATCGACCCGATAACAACGCATCAATCAATTCTTCTACTGTCGGAATATATCCGTTTTTATACATAGGATCTTGCCCGAACCGATATGCCAAATGACCGGCAAACATTAAATTATCATCAATGCTTTCCCCATGGGCAATAGCCGTTAATGTTTTATTGATACAAAATGAACGAGAATCCGGTAATCTGTCTAAATGACCGGTAGCCTGTGACCAGCCTGAAAAAGCACATGCAGATAAACAACCGACACAATTGATACGATCTTCTTTAATTTGAGCATCTTCTTCTTTTGTTAAAAAGATAAGTGAATTATCCGGTGTGCGAACAGCAACCGGCCGTTCCCCTGCCAAATAAGCATTAGCCCGTTTAAAATCATGTTCCGTCAAATAAACGGTGTGAGCCGATGAAACAGCAAATGGTTTAACAAAAATACCTTCGGCTTTTTCCGTATAAGGCATTTCCGTATCTTTTCGGTCAAATAACCGTTGAATAAACCGATTGCGAACGGCAGATGAATAAAAACCGGTCGGTGAAAATTGTTGCAAAACAACATCATTCGGTTTTAATCCCCGTAAACAACCTTGCCATGCTTTAGCAACGGGACTTTCTTGCGTCAACAACGGACGTGTTCCCAATTGGAATGCCAACAAACCGATTTCAGGATTGTCAATATAATCATCAAATTCTGACAAGTTCCACACACCACCGGCTAAAACAATTGGTACGTGTGTCAGCCCATATTCATTCATTTGTTTACGTAAGGCAACCAATCTTTCATACGGTTTTTCCGGTTTTGTCGGGTCTTCGGAATTTGATAACCCGTTATGACCACCGGCCAACCACGGATCTTCATAAACAACACCGCCCAAATATTCCGGACAATTTTTATAACTTCTTAACCATAATGCACGAAAAGCACGAGCCGATGATACAATCGGATAGTAGTACAACCCGTATTTAGAGGCAATTTCGGCCAACTTGTACGGCATACCTGCCCCACAGGTAATCCCGTGAACCAATTTATGCACTTCACCCAACATACTTTCAACAACGGGAACGGCTTCGCCTAACCGTTTTTGATATTGAAAACGAAGTGCCCCCAATGTTTGTTGAACTTTTTCACCGACGGCTTCCAGTTTTTCCTGATATTTTTCAGGGGCTTTTGATTTTAAATTACCAACGATTTTTTCGCATGAATCCATAACGCCTTCCAAAATGGGAATACTACCCCCCATTTCCCACAGTACATTCATGTGAATACGACCGTTACCACCTGATATTTCATGTGCGATTTTGGCTTGAGAAATACCACCCTTAATGGACATTTCAATCAATTCATTATGACGTTCCTGACGTGTCCGACGGGTATAAACTTTCGGAACAATACGCCCTTTTTCATCAATGATATCGGCAAACACACCGGAAATCGTCCCAACGGCACCGGCTTTTGCCCATGCGCCCGATGAATGCCCGTCCGAAACGGCAATCCCTTTCCCCCCCTCAATCAACGGGATAACTTCTTTGCCGGAAATCATAATCGGATTTAATTTTTTCATAGGTACCTCTCTTTAAAAATAAAACTTATTTGCGAGTTTATCGTTTTTTTATCCAAAATGCAATAAAAAACATTTTTTTTGCAAAAATAAACACAGGTACTTGTTTTTTGTAAAAAAAAATAAGATGATATTAAGTAAGTGAAACACGTCAAAAAGGATAAACATGCTTTATTTAACCGGTGATGGAATTACCAAAGAAAAATTGCTTAAAATTGCCAAGAAATGTCAATTGCCATTATGGCCGTCTGATGAGAATCCGTTCATCAGACAGGCTGATTATACCAAGATACCGCCGGCTGTTTGTGTGATATCTGATGATTTTACGGACACTCGTTTACAAACACTGTTTCAATTACCGATTACGGCGTTGATTGACGGGAATGCTTCACTCAAAAGCATTCAGGATTTTGTTCATCGTCATCAATATAATACCAGTCGAAACGGATTGGGCTTTTTATTAACCGGTCCGATTATTTACCGATTTGACGTATCTATGGTTTTTACAACAGCACTTAAAGAGCGATTCCATTTATCGTCATTTCACTTTGATTCCATTCATTTAGCATTGCATGAAGCATTAGTGAATGGTCTTATCCATGGCAATTTGAAATTGTCCAGTAATTTGCGTCAATCACATGAAAAGTACCGTTTATATACAAATCTACTGCGTAAACGACTTAATACACCTTCTTTTGCAAAAAAAGCCATTGGGATTTCGGCTCAATGGGATAACTTAAAAATGAAAATCGTTATTCATGATGAGGGTATGGGGTATTCGTTATCTGATATTTTAAAGCAGCCATCCAGTATTGAAGCCAAAACAGGGCGAGGTTTGCGTATTATTGCCAGCGTTGCCGATTCATGCACGATTGAAAATTACGGACGGGAAATTTCGTTGTCCTTTTTGAAAGAAAGTATTAAAAAGCCGGACAAGGTATCTCCTTTTACGGCTGTCGAAAATCAGGTTTCTGCCATCGGGAAAGAAAATTTATCGGGTTGTAAGGTCTTAATTATTGAAGATGACGAAAGTAATCAAGCCTTAATTGCCGGTTTGTTAGCACAATTGGGTATTATTCAAATATCGGTTGCTAAGGATGGAATTGAAGGGTTAAATAAGGTTTTATCATTTGAACCGGATTTGATTATTTTGGATATTACCATGCCGAAATTAAACGGCTTTGAAGTTTTAAATCGATTAAAATCCGTCAATAGTACCCGTTTCATTCCCGTTTTGATTCAGACGGCATCCGATACACGGGAAGCACGGGATAAAACCTTTAAAGCCGGTGCATCTGATTTTATTACAAAACCGGTGAATCCTTTGGAATTTTTTGCCCGTGTTCGGACACATTTGGAACATCGTTTACTTGTAAAACGATTGGAAATGCGTTTAAAACAGATTCAGACGGAATTAACAACAGCTCAAAATATGCAATTGGGGTTATTGCCGTGTCCTGCCACTATTCAAGATATTCGCAAACGATATGGTTTTAACATTGTGCCGTTTTTTGAACCGTCCGACAAATTAGGGGGTGATTTTTGGCAGGTTATTCAATTACCTCAAAATAAGTTAGGTATTTATTTGTGTGATTTTTCCGGTCACGGATTAGCAACGGCGCTGAATACATTTCGCTTGCATACATTGATTTTTCAAATGCAGGTCACGGTTGAAAAGCCGTCTGATTTTTTGGATATTTTAAATGTTCAACTTTGTAAATTATTGCAAAGGGGACAGTTTGCTACATTCTTCTTCGGGATTTTAGACCCTCAAAATCAAACCTTAACATATGCCGGTGCCGGTTCTCCCCCCCCGTTTGTGTGGAATGGCAAACGTTTAACGGCTTTAAACACTAAAGGATTGCCACTCGGCATATCGGAAAAAGCCGTTTACACCAATCATACCGTTTCGTTTAAAACAGGATATTGTTTGTTCATGTATAGCGATGCATTCACGGAAACACCGAATACCAAAGATGAACGACTGGGTCAACGGGGATTATCCAACATTGTCAAACAAGCCCTCAAACAACCTGATTTAAAAGAAAGTATGCGTTTGATTATGCAGGATTTCTTTAATTTTGCCCCTCCGCCTCCCCAAGATGATGTATCGGCCGTTTTATTGGAATGTCTGCCGTTTTCAACAACAAAGGAAGAAGCATGATTCGTTTATATACCCGTGAAATATTAAGTGCAAATAATAAATTCATACCTTCCGAAAAACAAGTGCACTATTTGATTCATGTGATGCGTTTGAAAGACGGAGATATTGTTCACTTGTTCAATGGAACGGAAGGGGAATGGTCTGCTACGGTTGAATGTGTTGGTAAAAAAACAATTTTCTTGCATATACGGGAACAAGTTGCTGTTCAGGAAAACTTACAACCATGTATTTTATGTCCGGCTCTGATTAAAAAAGAAAACATGGATTTAATCTTACAAAAAGCAACTGAACTGGGTGTAACACACATCTATCCGTTAATGACGGACAGAACGGTTGTGCGTGCTTTTAATTTTGAACGGGCAAACACGATTATACAAGAAGCCTGCGAACAATGTGAACGCACACAAGTGCCGATATTACATCAGCCTCAAACCATTCAAGATGTTTTAAAGCAATTTGATTCTTCCGTAACCGTTGTTCATCTGGCTGAGAGGCAATCAACATCAGATACATTATCTCCGGCAATGATACCAGCCTTTTTTATCGGTCCGGAAGGTGGTTTTTCCGAACGGGAAAATCAATTGTTGTCACAAACAAACAATGTCCGTCACGTTCATTTGGGAACAACGATATTAAGAGCCGAAACAGCGGCTCTCGCTGTTGTTTCGGCTTGGCAATTCAGATTGTTTGAATCGTGATTCTTTCACTATGCCGTTCTTATGACAAACGAATCATTAAACGATATATTCATTTTTCAGTGAGGCTTCGATAAACGATTTGAATATCGGATTCGGTTTGGCGGGTCGTGATGTAAATTCGGGGTGAAATTGTACGGCAATAAAAAACGGATGTTCCGGAATTTCAACAATTTCAGGCAGTAATCCGTCGGGTGATTTTCCCGAAATAATAAATCCTTTTTCTGCCAATGCCTGTTCGTAAGCAATATCCATTTCATACCGATGACGATGACGTTCTTGAATATGGGCACAACCATAAATTTTTTCAGCCAATGAACCCGTCTTCAAATCACATGGATAAGCCCCTAAACGCATCGTTCCGCCTAAATCACCATTATCGGGACGAATGCACTGAACACCATCTTTTTCCCATACTTTCATTTTGGAAATAACGGCTTCACATTTTGTGCCAAATTCTGCTGATGACGCATTTTCTATACCCAACAAATGACGCGCCGCTTCAATAACAGCCATTTGCATGCCTAAACAAATACCAAAGAATGGGACATGATGTTCACGAGCGTATTGAACGGCACGAATTTTACCTTGAATCCCCCGTATGCCGAAACCACCCGGTACTAAAATCCCGTCATATGGTTTGAGTGTTTCAACTAATTCGGTTTCGCTTAGTTCTTCCAGTTGTTCCGATTCAATCCACGAAATACGCACTTTGGCCTTATTGGCAATACCGGCATGAATTAAGGCCTCATGAAGTGATTTGTAGGCTTCAAGCAAACCACAGTATTTACCGACAACGGCTATTTTAACTTCTTTTTCATAATTAGAAGCAATATGAACAATATCTTTCCATTTTGACAAGTTCGGTTCCGGGGCCGATTCATTCATGTGAAAATGTTTTAATACCTGTACGTCCAAGCCTTCGGCATGATAAGCCAATGGTACTTTATAAATGTTATCGACATCTAATGCAACAACGACATCTTCGGCCGGAATATTACAAAATAGACCGAGTTTGCGTCGTTCTTCCACACCTAAACGAATTTTGGAACGACACAGCAAAATATCGGCTTGAATACCGGCTTCCAACAAGGTCTTAACGGCATGTTGTGTTGGTTTTGTTTTGAGTTCTCCAGCCGTGTCAATATATGGTAACAACGTTAAAAACAAGAAACAAACATTTTCCCGACCGACATCATTGGCAAATTGACGAATGGCTTCCAACATCAACGTCCCTTCAATATCACCAACTGTTCCGCCAACTTCGTATAAAACAAAATCTTCGCCGTGTAAATCTGACCGAATAAACTCTTTAATTTCATTTGTGACATGAGGAATGGCTTGAACCGTTGCCCCTAAATAATCCCCCCGTCGTTCTTTTTGAATAACATTGTAATAAATCCGACCACCGGAAATACTGTCCGTTTTATGACAATTCAAGTCGGCAAACCGTTCATAATGTCCCAAATCTAAATCGGTTTCGGCACCGTCATCCGTAACAAATACTTCTCCGTGCTGATACGGAGACATTGTACCGGGGTCAACGTTTAAATACGGATCCATTTTACGCATACGGACAGAATATCCCCGAGATTTTAATAAACAACCGATAGATGCTGATGCAATTCCTTTTCCTAAAGAAGAAACAACACCACCTAAAATAAAAACATATTTTGTCATTTTTTGTGTTCCTTTTGATAAAAAATATGATGATAAAAAAGTATCTTCGTCAATAAAACAGATTGTTTTTGAACATATTTTTGAAGGGGAAGAAAATCAAAGGCAAAATTGATAACCCAATTGTGACACTTGCAATATATTGAATCGGTTATTTTTTGTATCGTTTGCATGTGATTCTCTGAAAATAATTGTCATCATACTACATAAAAGATTTTTATTTTGCAACTGATAAAATAAAAAAAATATCATCATTGGTTGACTTTTCTTCCATATGGGCGTATTCTGCAAGATATATCATTTATGGAGGAAACAATGATTGAAATATCAATGGCCGTTGTCGTTCATCAAGGCAAAATTTTAATTGCTCAACGCAAAAAGGGAAAACATCAAGAATTTATGTGGGAATTTCCGGGTGGAAAATTGGAGCAGGGCGAAACGTTGCAGGAATGTGTCACACGGGAATTTATGGAAGAATTTGAAAAAGAAATTACGGTTGGTTCTTTCTTTATGGATAAAACATTTCACTATGACGACAAAGGTGATTTCCATTTAAATGCTTTTTGGGCAACATGTGCCGATGATACCATTCCTCATCTGTATGAACATGAAGATGTAAAATGGATTGCTCCGTCTGAAATGGATAATTATACATTTTGTCCGGCAGATTTACCATTCATTGAAGGAATTAAACATCATTTCGGTATTAAATAAGTCTTGCGTATCAAAACGATACTTTTTTGTTGCGTTTTAACATAAACGTGCTATTCTAGGCGTATATCTGACACTTTTACAGAAAGGCTTATTCATGTTTTTTGAAAAATTGCATGCTCGTTTTAATGAGGGTGCCAAAGGTCAGCCCCTTCTTTTTTTGGTTTTGGAAGTTGTTGCTGCCATTGTTGTTATTGTCCTCTTTTCATTAAACGGCTGTTCGGAATATCAGACACATTTGCAACACAGTCAAGCATATCTTCAACAGGCAGACGGTGAGGCGTACACCAATGAATGATACGCTTTTTTCCGGTACGACAACCAAGCCCTTGGCTGACAGATTAAGACCGCAACGGTTAGATGAAGTTGTCGGGCAGGCACATCTTTTGTCTGATAGAGCCCCACTTATGCGTATGATTAAAGCACAAAAGATGACATCATTTGTGCTTTGGGGTCCTCCGGGATGTGGAAAAACAACGATTGCTCGCATTCTGGCACATGAAACGCATCTTCATTTTGAAGCCTTATCTGCTGTTTTTTCCGGTGTATCTGATTTAAGAAAAGTATTTGAATCGGCTCAAAACAGACGTCGAATGGGTCAAGGAACGCTCTTGTTTGTCGATGAAATTCATCGGTTTAATCGGTCGCAACAAGATGCTTTTTTACCCTATGTGGAAGATGGAACAATTGTTTTGGTTGGAGCGACAACAGAAAATCCTTCCTTTGAACTTAACAGCGCGTTGTTATCCCGTTGTAAGGTTTTTGTACTCAATCGGCTTGATGATGAGGCCTTTAATTGTCTGATTGAACGAGCTGAAGCCTTGTATGAACAGCCGTTACCGTTAGATGAGGTCGGCAAAGCCTACATAAAACAATTAGCCGATGGGGATGGACGCTATTTTTTAAATTTATTGGAAACTGTCATTACCTATGCTGAACCCAATGAAATTTTGGATAAAGAAAGTTTGGAATTGTTATTACAAAAACGGCTTCCAAACTACGATAAAGGTCAAGATAGTCACTATAATTTGATTTCGGCACTTCACAAATCGTTGCGTGGGTCCGATCCGGATGCGGCTTTGTACTGGTTTGCTCGTATGGTAACAGCCGGTGAGGATATGAAATACATTTTACGACGCTTAACCCGTTTTGCTTCCGAAGATGTCGGTTTGGCTGACCCGTTGGCGTTGGTTCAAGCCCATTGTGCATGGGATTCGTATGAACGGCTCGGTTCACCCGAGGGGGATTTAGCTGTTGCCGGATTAGTGGTTTATTTAGCAACTGCTCCTAAATCAATCGGGGTTTATAGAGCATGGAATCGTGTTCGTTCTGTTGCTCGGGAAACCGGGACGCTTATGCCTCCGAAACACATTTTAAATGCACCGACAAAATTAATGTCTGACTTGGGATATCATCAAAATTATCAATATGATCCTGATACGAAAGATGGCTTTTCCGGTCAAAATTATTTTCCGGACGGCATGACACGTCAAACGTTTTATGAACCGGTCGAACGGGGTTTTGAACGGGATATCAAAAAACGGCTGGATTACTGGAATGAATTACGACGTAAAAAACAAAAAAAGTGATTGCAAAAGAAATAAATTTGTCCTATAAACAAAGAAAAAGGGGAAATAATGTCAGAAGTTAAAAATATTACCGTCAGTAAAGATGATGATGCTATCCGTTTGGACAGATGGTTTGCACGGCATTATCCTGCCTTAAAAAACGGACAATTACAACGACTGATTCGGGGTAAAAATATTCGGGTCAATCAAGCCCGAACAACGGCTGATTACCGGTTGAAAGAAGGGGATATTATTCGCATTCCGCCGATGAACATCGGGGAAAAGGATAATTTACCACGGGAATTATCTAAAGCCGATGTTGAATTTATGCAATCTTTGGTTATCTATAAAGATGAAACGGTTATCGTATTAAACAAGCCGGCAGGTATCGCCGTTCAGGGTGGTTCTAAAACACAACGCCATATTGACGGCATGTTGGATGCTTTGCGGTTCGGAAAAGAAGAAAAACCCCATTTGGTACATCGACTGGATAAAGATACGTCCGGTGTATTGGTTATCGGTAGGACGGCAAATGCTGCTGCCCGATTGGCTGATTGTTTTAAATCCCGTTCGGCACAGAAAATTTATTGGGCTGTCGTTGCTGGAAAACCTAAATTATTATCTGGCAAAATTAACGCACCGTTATCGAAACTGGGGAATGTTCAAGGTGGCGAACAAATGAAAGTGGATTACGATAACGGGCAACGCGCACAAACATTATATCGGACAATCGATTCACTGTCCAAACGAGCCAGTTGGTTGGAATTGGCTCCTTTAACGGGGCGAACACATCAATTACGTGTCCACTGTGCGACGATGAACACGCCGATTGTCGGTGATGCAAAATATGGGGGGGAACGGGCTGTTTCGTTGGGGCTTTCCAATGAACACAAGATGCACCTACATGCACGAGCCATCTGTTTACCTCATCCGGTCAAAGGGACATTGTGCGTAACGGCAGAATTACCGAAACACATGAAAGAAACATTTGATTTTCTCGGTTTTGATGAAACGGCATCAACAAATGCTTTTGATTACTTTAAGAAGGATGAATAAAGATGAAATTTTTGCTTAAATTGATTTTGTTTTTAATAATACTCGGTCTTGTTGCCGGTAGTGTTTTTTTGTTTTTCTTTGATATTGACAAATATCGGGAAACAGTAACAAGCAAATTGAGTGAGGCTCTTTCCCGTCCGGTTGAAGTGGGTCAAATGTCAATGAAGTTATCCCTGATGCCGACGATTAAAATATCTAATGTTCTCATCGGGGATGAAGGTACAAACAAATTAAACAAACAAAGTCTGTTTGCCAAAGTTGAAGATTTGGAAGTCACGGTTGCCCTTCCACCATTGTTGAATAAGGAAGTCCAGATTAAAAATATTACGGCCAAAAAAGTTCAACTCAATATTCAACAGGAAAAATTGAATAAAGAATCAGATAAAGCATCTGCCGGTAAAGGAAAATCGACTCCGTCGGTTCCGATGAGCACTAATCCGTACTTATCACAGTTGAAAGTAGAAATGATTTTTGTTGATCAAATGGACATCAATTATCAAGACCAAAAAGAAAAACACCTTGTTTATCTCAAAGGTTTACAGGTTCGGCAATTACGGGCAGTATCAGCCAATGTTAGCTACAAGGACATAACCGGTCATGTTTCTGTCACGACCAATCTGATGAATCTCATTTTAGGACAAAACAGTTTGATTGTGAATGCCAATGTGACGGTATTCGGGACACAGACCCGTATTTCTGCCAACATTGGTGATTTGAAAAATCTGAAAAATATTTTATTAAACATTGATGCAAAAACAGGTAATTTATCCGATACGTTAAACCAATTGGGGGTTTCGGATAACACGCCGTTGACAGAAGCATCTTTTTCAACCATTTTGAAAGGTGACACAGATAACGTCAATATTGAATCATTCAAAGTTTCACTCAATGAAGGTATTGATGTTAATTTAAAAGGGTCATTAAAACAATTGTTATCCACGCCTCAAGGCAAACTCAACGGTTCTGTTACAATTAAAAATACACCGTTTATTGCACAAACAGGCATTAAACCGATGACGGTTAATATTTCTTCCAACATCAATAAAGATGCCGTTGATATTACAAAATTGGCATTTACAGCTAACAAATCAGATGTTGAATCCGTTTTCAAAGTGACATGGAAAGATGGCTTAATTAAGGTTGTCGGGAAAGTCTTTTCAAGTTATCTGGAACCACAAGATTTATTGGCCGAAGCATATCAAGAAGAAAAAACGGTTAATAAAAAGAAATCAACAACGAAGGACAAACAACAACAAAAGCAGCCTCAAGATATTTCACTCAACAAGATTTCGGCTCAAATTGATTGGACATTGCAAAACATCAAACCATTTGCCGATAGGGAAGAATATTACGGCCTTGTGGCTCGTACAACATTAACAGATGGTGTTTTAACAGTTAATCCGGCACAAATCAGAACCGTTGCCGGTCCGATTAACGCTGCTGCACGCGTGCAAAACATTTTATCAACCCCCGTCATGCAATTAACATTCAATGGGGAAAACGTTAATTTGGATAAAATTAAAATGTTTAAAGCGTATTTGAGTGGGTCAACAGCTAATTTAAGCGGAAAATTAACATCATCCGGTAAGGACATCAAGAATATTTTATCTCACTTGACGGGGCATGTTGAAATTGAAGCAACACAGGGAAAAATTATTGATAAATGGTTTAACTCATTGCCGGAAATGATTAAACTGGTTTCTAAAACAAAATCATTTTCATATTCTCAAACAGACAGGGAAAATACATTATATTGTGCTGCCGTTAATTTGAACATTCAAAATGGTAACATTAAAATGGATAAAAACGTTGCCGTTGAAACATCTGCTTTGAATGTGGTATTAAGTGGTCAGGTTAATTTACCTAATCAAACCATGTCTGTTTCTATGGAACCGACCTTGCCGAGTGGAACGAACAATAATCTGTTAAACGCCAGTCGTTTGATTAAGATTGATGGCTCATTTACGAAACCTAAAATCACATTAGATACACAAAAAGCCATTCAAGCCGGCATTGATAAAGGAATCGAAAAAGGATTAAATAAATTATCCGAAAAAATGGGCGTTGATGTCCCACTGGAAGAATTGGCATCAACCATGCCGACACAACCACAACCGTTATCTTTATGTGAAACAGCATTGGGTCATAAGTTACGGGGTAAAGTAACGATTACATTACCGAAAGTACAAGAAAAACCGGCTGTACCGGTCAAGAAAGAAAAAGATCCGAAAGAAGAAGAACAGTTGCCGCCGGAAGAAATCCTCAAAAAGCAATTGATTCAATCTTTGAAATCGGCTGTTCAATAAATGACGTTTCAAACAGAACACTTTTATGTGTTAGGTAGAGTTCAGGGAGTGGGCTATCGTGCTTGGACTGTTCGGACAGCACGACAGTTACACCTTTCCGGTTGGGTACGCAATCGTATAAATGGCTGTGTTGAAATCATGGTGCACGGCTCAAGCGAATCGATTGAAGCATTCCGACAATTATGTTTGTCAGGACCGGCTTGGAGTCGTGTTCAACATATCCAAGCCGTACAAATTCCTGATGCCGTAACCCCACTGATTGAAGATGGTATTTTTGTTCAAAAACCGACAGTTTAGTCAATGATGTCATATTCTTGCAAAAAGAATGAATTTGTGCTTGACAATCATGTTAAAAGTGTTCACAATAATGCCATATCAATTATTGATGAGGATATAAACATGCAAAATAAAAACATCTGTTGTTGTCGAAGTTCTTAAACCACGCTGCCGAGGGGTGTTTTTACATTATCAAATCGAAAGGCAGCGGAAACGCTGTTTTTTTATTACTCAAAAAGGAAGATAAGATGAGTCTTTATTTATACAATACCAAAACACGAAACAAAGAAGAATTTAAACCGATTGATGAAAAGATGGTGTCGTTATATTGCTGTGGTCCGACGGTTTATTCCTACGCCCATATCGGTAATTTGCGTACCTATATTTTTGAAGATTTAATTGCTAACACCTTACGTTTAGCTGGTTATCATGTTAAGCATGTGATGAATGTGACCGATGTCGGACATTTAACCAGTGACGGGGATGAAGGTGAAGATAAAATGATGCTTGCTGCCGAACGGGAACATAAAAGCGTTATGGAAATTGCCCGTCATTATGAAGATACTTTCTTTCGTCATACATCAGAATTAGGTTTAAAACGACCGGATGTTGTTTGTCGGGCAACAGAACATATTGAGGACATGATTCAATTTGTTCAGGATTTGGAAAAGAAAGGATTTGCTTATTTTTCAAATGGGAATGTCTATTTTGATACGAAAAAATTTCCAAAGTATGGTTGTTTGTCCGGTCAATGCCGTGATGATTTAAAACACGGTGCCCGAACAGAACAAGATGCCAATAAACGCAATCCATCTGATTTTGTTTTATGGTTCACATCATCTAAATTTGAAAATCAAATTTTACAATGGGACAGCCCTTGGGGTAAAGGTTACCCCGGGTGGCATATTGAATGCTCTGCCATGTCCATGAAACATTTAGGTGAACGCATTGATATCCATTGTGGTGGGATTGATCATATTCCTGTCCATCATGAAAATGAAATTGCTCAAAGTGAAGCCAAACTTGGACATGATTGGGTCAATTATTGGATACATATGGAATTTTTAAATACCAAAGCCGGAAAAATGAGCAAATCAACAGGGGGAAAAACAACGATTGATACCCTCAAAGAAATGGGTTACCAACCTATGCACTACAAATATTTTACATTAACATCACATTATCGCAGTGCAGCCGTCTTTTCCGAACAGGCCATGGATGGGGCAAAAAAAGCCTATGATAATTTATGTGAGGGTGTTGCTGAATTGAAAGCAACAGTTTCTAATCAACCTCTTTCATCAACGGACAAAACGACATTAGATAAATTAACGGCCGAATTTAATGCTTACTTGTTTGATGATATCAAAACACCATTGGCGTTATCGCATATGTGGGGTGTTATTAAAGATAATACGATATCTTCTGCTGTACGGCTCGCTTATTTGATGCACATTGATTCGATTTTCAATCTGCAATTGAAAGACATTGAAGCCAAAAAAGTACCAACCGTTGAAATCACACCGGAAATTGCTGATTTATTAGAACAACGGAAAGAAGCCCGTGCAACGAAAAACTGGGCAAAATCCGATGAAATTCGGGATATGTTAGCAAAATTAGGGGTCGGTGTAAAAGATTTACCAAATAAAGAAATTGAATTGATAAAATTATAATTGCGCTCAACAAAAAAGTGCGTTAGCCGTTATCGGTTAACGCATTTTTTGTGACCAATTTGGTGCATCAAATCTTTCTAAATAACTATCTAAATAAGCCACCCAATCAGGACTGTTGTTTTCCTTGAAAAACTGTTTTAAAAAAGTAATCATCATCTCTTGACGTGGCCGAACCAATTCACAGGCCGATGGTGTTTTAATCAATTGGGGTAATTTTAACAATTTGTCAAAAAAATGATTGATGGCCGTGTCATGGGCGTCGGCTTTTTTCTGATATTTTTCGGGTGTTAATCGTTCATCGGGGAAAATGGTTTTGTCAAAAATAATACCATTTTTGCTGATGGCATATTCAATGGTTCGAACAATGGCAATTGCTCCCATTGCATCTAACATATCAGCATCAGAAACGATTTGCCCTTCTTTGGTTGTCGGAACAATGCCTTTTAACGCATTGGAAAATCCCATATGTAAAATAATGTCACAAACACGTTCTTGTACATCTGCCGAAATGCCGACGTTATTCATTATCATACGGGCATTTGTTAAACGATGGGCATTTTCTTGCCCAACAAATTTATAATCATCACAATCATGTAATAATGCAGCCAAAGAAACCAATTCTTCATCTGCTCCTTCTTGTTGAGCCAATAAACGTGCCATTTCATAAACACGTTCAACATGGTCATATCTATGCCCCGAAAAATGACACATTAAATCGGCAACTGCTTTTTTAACTTGCGTTAACATTATTTCCATTTTATGCAATGACCTCATGTTCAGCCGTTATCAACCTATCAGCCAATAGTGATAAAAGTACTAAATCTTTTTCTTTAAGGGCTGATTTTATCGTTACGATGTCATCAATCAGACGGATGTTTTTTAATTGAGCCATTTCTTTTTTCATCAACTGACCCGACATAGGGGTCCACGACCCATTTTCAATAAATCCGACCGTTCTGTTTTGAAAATTTTTACTTTTTAGACGGGCAATAAATTGGTTCATATACGGAAACAAGCCACCATCGTACGTCGGACATGCTAAAACCAACCGATTGTATCTGAACGCATCTTCAACACATTCAGCCATATCCGAACGAGCCAAATCTGCCACAACGACTTTTGTTTCACCTTTTTCAAGCAACAAGTCCTTCAATTTCAAAGCCGCTTGAGCCGTATTACCATAAATGGATGTATAAGCAATAAAAACACCTTTATCTTCGGGTTGATAAGAACTCCACACATCATATTTATGGATATAATACGATAAATTATCCATTAACATAGGACCATGTAACGGAAAAATCTTTTGAATATCTAATACAGATGCCTTTTTCAACAACGTTTGAACGGCCTGCCCATACTTACCGACAATATTGATATAATAACGACGGGCTTCACAATCCCATTCTTCCAGTGTGTTCAATGTTCCGAATTTACCGAAGCCATCGGCCGAAAATAAAATCTTTTGTGTTATTTCATACGTCATCATCACTTCCGGCCAATGGACCATCGGAGCAAAAATAAAAGTCAACTGATGTTTACCGAGTGATAAAACATCCCCCTCTTGTACGATAAGTATTCTATCCGTCAAATCTAAACATGGGAAAAAATTACCTATCATTTGAAGGGCTTTTTGGTTTGCTACCACTGTTGCAGAGGGATAGCGATTTAAAAATAAATCAATACTGCCTGCATGGTCAGGTTCCATATGGGAAATGATTAAGTAATCCGGATTTTTATCCAATAAGACGCCCTGTAAATTAGCAAGCCATTCATGTGCTTTATGGACATCAACCGTATCCATAACCGCTGTTTTTTCATCAATAATAACATATGAATTATATGAAATACCGTTCGGAACGATATATTGCCCTTCAAATAAGTCGATATCCTTATCATCAACGCCGACATACCAAATATGATTCCCTAAACATTGTTGCACTTTTTCATCTCCCGTTTTGAATATCTGTCTGTTTAATCTATGGGATAATACCACAAAAGCCGAGTGCTTTCAATCAAATTCATTTTATTTTGACAAATATTATTCTTTATGATATAATACTTCGAAAATCTGAACAAAAGGATATTTCATGATAAAACAAGATAAAAATTCAATTGATTTTGGTATGGAACAAGATACACTGAAACAAAGCATTTGGCGTTGGGTAAGTGTTGCCGGATTATTCGGAGCCTTGATAACCGGAGCCGTTACAAGTTATCAATCCGTGAAGCCGTCTAAATTGACACCGGTCAAACAGGTTACACCTCGTACACAGCAGGTTAAAACATACGAATAAATCAGATACAATAAAAAACCTTATTGACAACAAATCAATAAGGTTTTTTATTTTGCCTGACAATTTGATTTTGTGATGTTATTGACTTATGTTTGACATATAACAAACTATCCGTTTTCTCTGGATTAAAAGAAAACAACATACTTCATTATCAAACCATTTTGAATAATGTTCAACTATCCCTTACGGCACATAATTTTATCTCCTGTTGTTTCGGCATAACGGTCACTGCATTGTGTACATAAATTTCGGGCATCTTGCGAGTTGGGAATTTCGGTATCATTGGCTGTGCATGACACTCGTTGACCTGACAGGTTGACAAAATGTTCCGTTTCTGTTGCCGTTTGTGAACAATACCAATCAGTCACCCCATTATTTTGTTTTGAAAAAGCAATACGACCACTTTCCCGACATAACGTTTTGGATTGTTCATCACTGCCGATTGTACCGTAATCATTACTACCTGTGTAACATTTGCCGTCCGTTTTTTGGAACTCACCCGAAACACAT
>JAZTVX010000054.1:0-66366 GCA_045635565.1 Alphaproteobacteria bacterium | reverse complement strand
CATTATTGTCACCAAAAAGGATACGAATGACAAAAATGATGAAACTGATGCAAATAAAAAACAACGAAAAGAAAAAAAGAAAGCATAACAAGTTCTTATACTGAAAGTCTTTAATATATAGTATCAGAATAAAAAAAGCCCTGTTTAAACAGGGCTTTTTCATACAATCATCGCACAAAATTATTCAAAAAACGGCATTAAATCTATCGGATATTCTTGAACCATAGCGACAGGAACTTCGTAATCCCGTTTCAATCTTTTTTCCTTATAATCAATCTCTGCAATGTACACCTTTTTAGAATTTTGTAACATTGTTTGAATTTCTGTATTCAAATAATCCAAAACCACAGCACTGACATCGTTACGTATCAACAACGCATGCTCATCATTATCATACATCAGTTGCGGATTTTCAGGTTCATTTTCCTTAACTGATATAGCGAAAACGATTTCATCTTCCGTTGTCGGCAAGGCAACGTAAGCATCTTCTTTTTCTACAACTAAACTTCCCCCGTTTGACAAAATAACCTCACGCTTCCATAGAAATTTGGTTTCTTGATGCCATACGTGAAGCCGCCATTTCAACACTGAATGATGAAACAATACCTACAGCCGTTTCACCACAAGGATGAATAGCACCTGTCAACGAATAATGAGGAGATAATGCTCTGACAGCACTACGACCCAACATCTCCATAAACTCCCTTGTTCCGGCAATAGACAATGGGGCTAACACATCTTTCAAATCTTTTGTTTCTTGCGTCATGTTTTCATCTCCTTTTAACCTGTTAAGGAACATTATAGCACACTTTTCATATCTCGTCAAACCCTTTTTTGTCTTTTTTAATATTTTGTCAATTTTTATATAAAAATTATTTTTTACGAGATACCCTTGGATGTGTTTCTTCATAAATGTGAATAAGTTGCGTCCTATCAATTTCTGTATATCGTTGTGTTGCCGATAAAGATGAATGTCCTAATAATTCCTGTACAGTCCTCAAATCTCCACCACCTTGCAATATATGGGTAGCAAAACTATGGCGTAACGCATGTGGTGTAACCGTTTCAGGCAAATTTAAATAACGCCTAATCGCCCGAACGTTACGTTGCACAACACCTGGATTAAGTCGTTCACCTCTTGAACCAACAAATAACGGTTGAACCGAATCACAAACGGCAGAAACTTTTAAATAACTGTTTAGTGAACGTTTTACTATCGGTAAAAGCGGAACAAGTCGTTCCTTATTTCCCTTACCCCGAATGATAAAAGCATCCGATTGCAAAGAAATATCATTGACATTAAGAGATAATGCCTCCGCGATTCGCAAACCACATCCGTAAAGCAATAGATACAATGCCTTATCCCGTTTAATCTGCCAACTATCCTTTACAACACTCGGAATCGCATCTAAAAATCTTTTAGCATCATCAACCGTTAACGGATGAGGTAAAATTTTAGCCCCCCTCCCCGTTCTGATGGCCATAATTGCCGGATTTTCAAATAAATTTTGACGTGTACAAAATTTAAAAAAATTGCGTAGGGTTGACATACCTCGAGCAATACTGGAACGAGATATATTTTGTTGCGTTCGCCAAACCAAAAAAGCCCGAAAATCAGCAACATTCATTTTTTTTAAATCGACAACATCGACTTTATGTCCCATATGCTCACACAAAAAATGAAAAAACTCTTTCATATCAATCAAATAAGATGAAGCAGTCAGTTCCGAAAGGCGTTTATCCATTTGAAGATATTTTTGCCATTCTTCAATCGTCTGCTGTAATTTTATTTCACAGGTGTGGATTAAGGGGTTGTATTCTTCGGTCATTTTCGTTATCCTCTAAAAAAACATTATATATAAAGTTACGAAAAATGCAACGCATATCTGTTTTATTTCCGACACCACTGGGGTGTTATGACTATTTATCCGACATTCCTGTTGATATCGGTCATTTTGTCGTTGCTCCGTTTGGTCGAAAAAAATTACTCGGTGTTGTTTGGAATAAAGAACCAGACTTAACTTATCCCGAAGACAAAATGAAACACATCGAAAGCGTATCCGATATTCCTCCATTAACAAATGAACATATACAATTTATTAACTGGGTTGCAAAATATACACTATCACCTTTGGGAAGCATTCTCAAAATGAGTATGACAGGTGAAATTGAAAAAGAAAGCAAGAAACCAACTCAATTTCACACGCCTAACCCTGATTTCAAACAAATATTCTTTTCTCCGGCACAACAAAATGCTATTGAAGAATTGTATGAAATTTGCGAATCAGATTTTTCTGTTACTTTACTTGATGGCGTTACAGGGTCAGGAAAAACGGAGGTTTACTTCGAAATGATTTCAAAGGCTCTGCAAAAAGATGGGCAAATTTTGGTTCTTTTACCCGAAATCACATTAACAAGTGCCTGGTTGAATCGATTCGAAAAACGATTCGGCACACAACCGGCTGTGTGGCATTCTAACATTACGCCCAAACAACGCCGTGACACATGGAAAGCCATTTCAAATGGAAAAGCGCGTGTAATCGTTGGTGCTCGCTCTGCCTTATTTTTACCGTTTCAACGACTTCAACTGATTATTATCGATGAAGAACATGATTCATCATTCAAACAAGAAGACGGCGTTTTATATCATGCACGGGATATGGCTGTTGTACGGGCAAAAATTGCTAATATTCCGATTATTTTGGCATCAGCAACACCCAGTGTCGAAACATTTTGTAATGTTCAAAACGGGAAATATTATCATGTTGTTTTACCAACACGATTTTCAGGAGCAGAATTACCCGAAATTATCTTGGCCGACATGCGTCAAAAGGAAAAAGGAAATGTTCGATTTATTTCCCCCTTATTGCGTGAAAAATTAAAAGAACGTTTAGAAAAAAACGAACAATCATTGTTATTTCTTAATCGACGGGGATATGCTCCTTTGGTTTTGTGTCGCAGTTGTGGAGAACGTTTACAATGCCCTCATTGTTCGGCTTGGTTGGTTCAGCATAAACAAAAAAAATGTTTACAATGCCATCACTGTGGTTACACACGCAGTTTACCACAAAAATGCCCCAAATGCGAACAAACAGACTGTTTTGTTTCTTGTGGTCCGGGAGTTGAACGGATTCATGAAGAAGCACAAACATTGTTTCCTGATGCTCGCTTAGCAGTCATTACATCTGATACATTGAGCAATCCCAAACACTTTGCCGACATCATCAATCAAATGAATAATCAAGAAATTGATATTTTAATCGGCACGCAAATTTTAGCAAAAGGTCACCATTTCGGTAATTTAACTCTGGTTGGTATTATTGATGCAGATATGGGATTGTCGGGTGGAGATTTGCGTGCCGGAGAGAGAACATTTCAACTACTTCAACAAGTCATGGGACGTGCTGGTCGTGAACAAAAAAAAGGAATGGCCATCATTCAAACATATGCCCCGAATAACATGATTATTCAAGCACTGAAAAACAATGACAGGGATTTGTTTTTAAAAGAAGAAGTAACATCCAGACAAACATTAAACATGCCCCCGTTTGGACGATTAGCTGCTTTTATTATCAGTGGAAAACACCAAACGACCGTTGCACAATATGCCCATCTATTAGTTAAAAAAGCCCCGTTTATGGCAGGGTTTGATGTTTTAGGACCTGTCCCTGCTCCTTTATCTTTGTTAAGAGGAAAATATCGCTACCGTGTTTTGATTAAAACAACCAAAGAAACACGCCTGCAATCTATTATTCAGGAATGGTTAATACAAACACCAACTCCTGCCGGTATCGATTTACGGGTCGACATTGATCCATATAGTTTTTTTTAATATTTTGCTTCGTTTTGAAGCAAATTCAGTGCTTTTTGTAAAATACGGGCAGCGGCTTCACTGTCTAAAACCTGTTGTTGACGTTTTTGACGCATACAACGTCCCTGCATGGCTTCTTGTGCATATTTAGATGTATATCGTTCATCGATTAAAAGAACAGGCAAATCATATTTTTCAATCAAACGCTGACAAAACAAACGGACTTGACCAGCAATAAATCCTTCTGTTCCATCCGTTTGAAGTGGTAATCCGACAACAAAAGCATGAACATCTTTTGACGGAACAATATCATCTAATTCTTTCAATTTAAAAATAGTCTTAAAAGGCATTGCAATTTGCTGATTAGTATCTGATAATGCAAGACCAATTCGAATAGAACCGTAATCAATCCCTAAAATACGACCCTGAATGGAAGAAAGAAATTTAATATCCGTTGTTAAAAATGGTTGTTTTTTCATTTCAATTTGTCTATTATCATTTATCATTATTCTGTTATAAGGGGAAAAAGAACATTATGCAAGTAAAAAATGTTATCATTGCCGCTGATCATGCCGGTTGTCCATTAAAAGAATCCATCAGGAAATGGCTTATTGAAAATGATATTCAAGTTCACAACTACGGTGCAAATGATTCGAGTGTACCGGTTGATTATCCGGACAAAGCAGCTAAAATGGCCGAAGGAATTGAACGAGGTGAAGCCCATTACGGTATTTTAATCTGTGGTTCAGGCATTGGTATGAGCATCGCCATCAATCGATATAACTATATTCGAGGGGCTCTTGTATGGACACCGGAGTTAGCAACACTTGCCCGTCAGCACAATAATGCAAATGTACTTATTCTCGGGGGACGTTTCATTGATGAAAAAACCGCTATTGAATGCGTTAAAAACTTCCTGACAACACCTTTTGAAGGTGGTCGCCATATTGTTCGGGTTAATAAGTTAGAAAGGATGCCTCATGATTTCGAAAAATAATTATCAATATTTTCACCAACCATTGATTGAAAGCGATTCTGATGTATTTCGTTTAATAACAAAAGAATTGTGGCGTCAACAAGACCATATTGAATTAATTGCATCAGAAAATATTGTTTCACAAGCCGTCATGCAAACTATGGGCAGTGTTTTGACCAATAAATACGCCGAAGGTTACGCCGGTAAAAGATATTATCATGGATGTGAATGGGTTGATGATGTTGAACGATTAGCCATTCAAAGAGCCAAAAAACTTTTTAATGCACAATTTGTCAATGTCCAACCCCATTCCGGTTCACAAGCCAATGCCGCTGTTTACATGGCTTTATTAGAACCGAATGATGCCATTTTGGGAATGAGTTTAGATGCGGGTGGTCACTTAACACATGGCTCAAAAGTATCTTCTTCCGGTCAATACTATCGCAGTTTTTCATATGGTGTCAACTCAGAAACAGGTTACATTGATATGAATGAAGTTGAACAAATTGCTGTCAGTAACAAAGTCAAACTGATTATTGCAGGGGGTTCAGCTTATGCCCGAAAAATTGATTTTGAAAAATTTAGAAAAATTGCTGATAAAGTCGGGGCTTATTTAATGGTTGATATGGCCCATTTTGCCGGTCTTGTTGCCGGTGGGATGTATGAGAACCCATTACAATATGCTCATGTCGTCACAACAACAACTCACAAAACATTAAGAGGTCCCCGTGGTGGTATGATTTTGACGAATGATGCCGATATTGCAAAAAAAATCAATTCTGCCATCTTCCCTGGATTACAGGGTGGTCCGTTAATGCATGTTATTGCTGCAAAAGCGGTGGCTTTTGGCGAAGCATTACACCCATCCTTTAAAGAGTATGCCAGACAAGTTGTTGAAAATGCTGATATCATGGCAGAAATTTTAAAATCACACGGATATAATCTGGTATCAAACGGAACAGATACACATCTCGTTTTAATTGATTTAAGAAACAAAGGCATTACGGGTAAGGATGCCTGTGATGCACTTGCTGAAGCACATTTAGTCTGTAATAAAAACAGCGTTCCTAATGATCCGGAAAAACCGACAATTACATCTGGTTTACGTATTGGCAGTCCGGCTGGTACGACACGGGGGTTTAGTACAAAAGAATTTGAACAAATCGGATTGATGATTGTGCGTATTTTAGATACTTTGGCAACAAATCCTAGTGAAAAAGATACGGTTGTTGCAGATGTCCGTCGTGAAGTTTCACAACTATGTCATGCTTTCCCGATTTATCGGAACGGTTTAGGAGAATAATATGCGTTGTCCTTTTTGTGGTTGCACAGATAGTCAGGTAAAAGATTCTCGTCCTAGTGATGACTTTTCATCGATTCGTCGGCGTCGGCAATGTCCGAATTGTCAAGAACGTTTTACGACATTTGAATATGTTCAAAATCGTGATTTGATTGTTGTGAAAAAAAATGATGTCCGTGTTCCTTTTGAACGGGAAAAATTACATCGTTCTATTTTTCTGGCATTAAGGAAACGTGCCGTTGATTCGGATGGAATCGAACGTATTGTCAATTCAATTATTCGTCAATTAGAACAAAGTTCTGAAACAGAAATTCCATCATCTCTTATTGGAGAAATGGCGATGGATGCATTATTAAAAATTGACAAAGTGGCTTATTTACGTTATGCTTCCGTTTATAAAAACTTTAACTCCATGCAGGATTTTAATGACTTCGCCATCAGATTAACAGAGGAAAAATAATGCAAAACTCAAATCAAAAATTTACAAATGCCCGTTTAATGGCTGTTCAAGCCGTCTATGCCAAAGAATTATCCGATGAAAGTTGGGAAAAAACGGTTTCTCGCTTTCTAATGGGTGATACTGGTGGTGTTGTAATCAAAGATGGTATTGCCGGACGTGAAGAATACATTACCATTGAAGCAGCAGATGCTTCGTTGTTTACCGGTTTAGTTAATGCCGTTAAAGAACATGAAGATGTTTTAACTGATGTTATCAGAAATAATATTTCAGCTAAAATTGATTTCGAAAGATTGGAAATTTTGATTAAATGTATTTTAAAAGTCGGCATGGCTGAATTTTATGTCAATCCAAATTTGGATACACCCATTATTATCAATGAATATACAGATATGACACATGCCTTTTTCGAAGGACCGGAATCCCGTTTGGTTAATGCTATTTTAGATAAATATGCCCGTATTATGCGTTCATAAAATATATCAACTAATAAAAAAATCGTTCTGTTACAAAAACAGAACGTTTTTTTATATACAATTCAATCTTTTCTCATTTCAAACAAAAAAACTTATCTAAAGAGAAATCGCATCTTTTGAGCTACAAAAGCACAAAATCACTGACAAAATATTTATTTCTTCTTCAAATAAGCAATAACAGCCGTCACGGCAGCTGGTGTCATACCCGTCATACGCATCATGGCTCCGATCGTTTCCGGTCGCGTTTTATTTAAACGCCCGACAATTTCATTCGATAATCCTCCGATTAAAGTATAATCAATTTTTTCGGGGATACGTAAAGCTTCATCTTTACGAAACGCTTCAACATCAAGTTGTTGACGTGCCAAATATCCATGATAACGCCCTTCGATTTCCAATTGTTTGGCTACATCATGCGGTATTGTTCCCAAAAAGGGCCACACACGCACTAAATCATTCCATGTAACACCCTGATATGACAACATATCATATGGCGTTCGGCGATGACCGTCTTCATTAACGGTGAAACCCAATTCATTTAAGCGACGAGGTGTTTCACTCAATTCCAAAACATGTTTTTTAGCCTGATGAAGTGCTGATTTTTTACGATAGAAAGCATCAGCCCGTTCCTGACAAATACAACCGACCTGTATCCCTTTTTCCGTTAAACGTAAATCAGCATTATCCGCACGCATAATTAACCGATATTCAGCCCGTGACGTAAACAAACGATATGGTTCATCAACACCTTGAGTCGTAATATCATCAATCATCACACCTAAATAACTGTCAGCTCTATCAAACACAAGTCTTTTTTCCGAATCAGTTGCTTGCAAAGCAGCATTAACACCGGCAACCAATCCCAAGCCTGCGGCTTCTTCATAACCTGTTGTACCGTTAATTTGTCCAGCCAAATATAATCCGTTTACTTTCTTTGTTTCCAAAGTTGTTTTTAATTCACGGGGATCAACAAAATCATATTCAATAGCATAAGCATAACGTAAAATTTCAACATGTTCCAAACCAGGGATAGTTCGTAAAAACGCTTCCTGTACATCTTTGGGTAACGAAGTTGAAATACCATTCGGATAAATTGAATCTCCGTCTTTTGTTTCCGGTTCAAGAAAAATATGGTGAGAATCCCGACCAGCGAAACGAACCAATTTATCTTCAATACTTGGACAATAACGAGGGCCGATTGAATTTATCTGTCCACTATACAAGGGGGCTCTGTCCAAATTATCTAAAATAATTTTATGGGTTTCCGGTGTTGTGTGAGTGATATAACAAGGCACTTGTTCGGGATTAAAATTTTTTGTCATAAATGAAAAAGGCTTAGGTGGTATATCACCATCTTGTCGTTCACAGCGTGACCAATCGATTGAATCTTTTTTCAATCGAGCCGGCGTACCGGTTTTTAAACGACCAACCATAAAACCCATACGAATCAATGCAGGAGTAATACCTTTGGAAGCATCCTCACCAAAACGTCCACCTTCCGTTTTTTCTTCCCCTATGTGCATTAAACCATTTAAAAACGTACCGGTCGTAACAATCACGCAACGAGCCCGAATAACCATATCATTTACAAATACACCCGTTACTCGACCATTTTGCTCAATAATATCCAGCACGTCACCTTCTAATATATCTAAATTCGGATAGGATTTCAAAATACTTTGCATATATGAACGATACTTGTTCTTATCTGCTTGAGCACGTGGACCATGCACAGCAGGTCCTTTCGATTGATTTAAAATACGAAATTGAATCCCTGTTGCATCAATAACTCGTCCCATCAATCCATCTAACGCATCAATTTCACGAACAAGAGTTCCCTTCCCTAAACCACCGATAGCCGGATTACATGACATATCGGCAATCGTATCGATATGATGCGTAACCAATAATGTTTTAGCACCGACACGAGCCGCTGCCGCACATGCTTCACAACCGGCATGACCACCCCCTACAACAATAACATCATATGACATTAAAACCATAAAATCCTCTCTTTCTTATGCTTTTATTGTATAAATTTTACAGATGATTTCAAGTTTTTTCTTCCATTCACACAAAAATACTCAAATAAATTCTTTGATATGTCTAACCATACAACACAAAATTTATTTATTGACACTATTTTGTGTCAACGATATAATATCGAGAATGTTAAATTTTTAAACATAAAGGAGGAGGATAAAAAATGACAGAATACAACACAAAAAAAACACAGATTGATAAGTCGTTATTACATATGGCAGCCTCCCAAAATGACTGCGAACAAATTCGTCATCTGGTAAAAAATGGAAGCGATATCAATGTTCTATCACAACACAATTTCACCCCCTTACACGATGCGACTTGGAGCAATGCCGTGGAAGCCATTCAAACTCTTATTGGCTTGGGAGCCAATATCTATGCAAAAGCACACTATGGTGCAACAGCCCTGCATATTGCAGCCTATAAAGATAATATTGAAGCAATTCAAACACTATTAAATGCCAAAATGGATATCAATGTAAAAGATGAAAATGGAAATACACCGCTTCATGATGCTGTCTTCAAAAATAACATTAAAGCAATGCAATGTTTATTAATTAATGGTGCCGATATTCATGCACGAAACATATATGGCAACACACCATTACATGAGGCTGTTTTAGAAAATAATTTAGAAGCATTACAAATTTTAATCGACAAGGGTGCTAATATCAATGCACAAAGCGAATTTGGTCATACACCGTTACACAATGCTGTTGATAAAAACAATTTAGAAATAATAAAAGTATTGGTAAAAGCAGGAGCAGATATTACCATAAAAAATTCATACGAGCAAACCGCACTGCAACAGTCCATAAAAAACAAAGCCATTGATTGTGTCCAATATTTAATATCAATTGAAGCAGACTGCTCACAACTTAACACCGAAGAAATAAAACAAATAACAAAATAATATTGATTTTTTTTACAGTAAATACAATCTGATGGGTGTAGATTTGTTAAATAAATACAATAAAAATCATTCACAACAAAAAACCATCAACAAAAGTTGATGGTTACTTTGTTTTTTTATATTTATTTTTTTGGTGGTAGGCGACTACGGATTCGAACCGCAGACCCCCTCGGTGTAAACGAGGTGCTCTAACCAGCTGAGCTAGTCGCCCGTTTGCCTTACAGGTGTTACTTATATCACGTTTTGCAATACATGTCAAGACTTATTTTTTATTTTTTTTATTTTGTTTCACTCAATAAAAAAAGCATTCAATATCAATAAAATAAATGATACCGGCGCAAAAAATCTCAATGTAAAACGAATATATCTTTTAGAAAAATGAGATAATAATTTCGGATGTCCTACCTGTAAATTACGAATAACAGATGTTGAAATTTTCCAACCAATGAAAATCGTACAAACAAGTGCCATAATGGACATTGTGTAAACACCCGTTATCGTATCTAACACATCAAAAAAATCTTTTTTTCCGAATCGTAAGGAAGAAACAAGACCTGTCGAAGAAATCAATATAATTACCAATCCGATAACATTAAAAACAGCTGTCAATACAGTTGCCTGTATCCGTGATGTATGCCATTTATCAATTAACATATTGATAACAGCCTCATAGATGGAAATAAGAGATGTCAATGCGGCAATAAACAGCAATAAGAAAAAAATCACTTGCCAAAATACGCCACCCAGTATTTGTGAAAAAACAAGTGGCAAACTAATAAACGTTAAAGCCTGTCCGCCGGTTACTTCTAAATCAAATGCAAAAACTGCTGAAAAAACAATAATACCAGCCAAAAAAGAAACAAATGTATCTAAAAAGACAATCCATCGTGTCGATTTTATAATATCGGATTGTTGTGTTAAATAAGAACCATATATATAAATAACACCCATACCCATTGATAATGAATAGATAGATTGCCCTAAAGCCTTTAAAAATACATCACTAAATTCTTTAAAAGAAAAACCTTGTGATGTTATTCCAATTCGGGATAAATCAGGTGTCAGAAAAAATAAAATTCCCTGCATGGCATTCGGCAAAAACAACATACGAATGGCCAAAAATACCAGCAAAATAAACAATATGGGCATTAACCACTTTGAAAATGTTTCAATACCTTTTTTGACACCTCTTATCAAAATAAAAAACGTTATAGCAATACAAGCAAGTGAGTAAAAAAATTGATGAGCGAATGAAAATTTTAAAGTATTAAAAACATCTACTGTTAATTTGGTAGATACATCAGAAAAAAGTATCTTAACTGATTCACATAAATAAAAAAACGTCCAACCAATTACGATAACGTAAATACTGTTTACTGCCAACGCATTAAACAACGCTAAACCTCCACCCAGTTTGCCCCATAAAAGAGAAACTTTTTTATTCGATTTTTGAGCAGCACTTTCAAAACCATCAACCAAATTAACCCGTCCAATACGACCGAATGCTAATTTTCCCATAACCATAAAATAACCCAAACCAAACACACACAGGAGGTACAATATTAAAAAACTCCCGCCGCCGTTTTGACCAGCCACATACGGGAAACGCCAAATATTACCTAATCCGATAGCCGAACCAGCCGTTGCCAAAACAAAACCAATTTGTGAACCCCAACGTGTTTTAGTCATTTTCATCCTCACCTAATAAATATTCTAAATATTTTTTGACATCTGACAATGTTTCCGCATAATATGTATGTGGTAAATTACAATTTGGTTGATGCACTAAAATCGAAACAGCCCCCATATTTTGTGCCATCAACATATCTGAAATACCATCACCAATTAAGATAACTTTATCAGGAAGAAACTGTTCTAATATCGGTTTAACAAAAAGAACATCCGGCTTACCGAGAAAATCAACAGTTCCTTTAATAATCGAAAAATATGATGACAAGCCATGTCTTTCAACTTCTTCCAACAAGGCGGTTTCATTCTTATTGCTCAAAATAACCTGAGGAATATTTTTTTGACGGATATAATTTAATAATGAAGTTGTTTGTTCAAACGGTTGAACCAAATCAGCATGCTGACGATAAGCCTGAACATAAAAGTCAACAGCTTGAGGAATATTATCACCGAATCGTTTTTGCCAAAAATCACCTCGATGGGATGTCATAACATTTAAAACATCTTCATCAGTTATATTCGGCAACCGGTAAAATGAAACCAAATCCTGTAAACCGGCTCGAACGGCTCGACGTGTATCTGCCAAGGTATTATCCCAATCCCATATAATCAATTTTGACATTTTGCTTTCCTATCTTATTATTTTGAATGATTGTTCTTTTCTTTTTGTTCCATAATCAAACGAAATCTTAAATTATCTTCTTCCATTTGTTTTTGTGTGGATTTCAATTGGTTTGAACGTGATTGAATATGCCGTTTTTGTAATTCTTCCTTATCTAAATATTTTTCTTCATATTCACGAATAACAGCACGTGTATTAGCAACCAAATCTGCATCTTTCGGTTGATGAGCAAATGTATTCATAAATGCTTTTGCCGTATTCTTATTTTCCAAAATAAAAGCCAAAGTTGTTCTTTCTGAATTATCTAACACACATGCAATATTATTGAGCAACTGTTTATCATCCAATGTTAGAACATGTGGCCCCCACAAATCAATACTGACAGAAACAGATTTTAAAACTTCAACAGCATTATCAATTTCCTGTACACCGCATTGACCATTTCGTCGTGGTAAACCGTATTTATCAATTTCCAAAAATGAGTGATATTCTGTGCATAAATAAACATGTTTATCCGGTAACTTACGGAGAAACGGACAACTGATCGGACAATTTTTTTCCAAATCCTGATATGTGATACTTTCTGACATTCAATTATATTACTTAAAAATCATCTTAATATCAAGAAAATTATTTTTTGACAGAAAAGATTTACAATCAATCAAATCATTCCTATATCAATTTTAAACTGAAAGGACACACCCATGAAACGTATTTTATTTTTTGATGCTGATGACTTATTTAAAAACTATATTCAACAACATCCCTTGACTGTTCCCGATTATGATATTTATGAAGAAAGTCTGAATGCAATTGACATCAACAAAATTTCTTCTTTGAATAACGTTGAAATTATTTCATTATTTGTTCATTCCGAAATGATTGACACCTCAAAACTGGATTTATTTCCCAATCTAAAAATGATTGCAACTCGCTCAACGGGATTTAATCATATTGACTTAACATATTGCCAAAACCGCAATATTACCGTATGTAACGTACCAAGATATGGCGAAACAACCGTTGCTGAATTTGCGTTTGGTTTATTACTGGCTCTATCCCGTAAAATCATTCAAGGTCGCAATGCAATGACTCACAATCATATTAATACTGAACAATATATTGGCTTTGATTTACAGGGTAAAACCATTGGTATAATTGGTACCGGTTCCATCGGACAACACATGATACAAATTGCACAAGGATTCGGCATGAATATTATTGCATTTGATATTTATCCCAACCCCAAACTCAAACCATTTTACGTTTATCATTTGGAAGATATTTACCGGCATGCCGATATCATCTCGCTTCATGTTCCTTCAACACCTCAAAATTTCCACATGATTGATCAAGAGGCATTTGAAAAAATGAAAAAAGGGGTTATACTGATTAACACAGCACGAGGTGATCTCATCGATACACAATCGCTTTATTGGGCATTGCAACAAGGTATTGTTGGCGGAGCCGGTCTAGATGTATTAGAAAACGAAGACTTTCTGTTGCACGATGAGGTTATAACAACAAATCGTATTCATGACAATGCCTTTTTACTGGATTCTGCAATGAATTTAAAGATTCTGCAATTTAAAAATGTTATTGTCACGCCTCATATTGCCTTTAATTCAATTGATGCTATTAACCGTATTAACCAAACAACACTTGATAATATTTTAAATTTTCAAAAAGGAATAATAATCAATAATGTTTCATGAATAAGTATTGACTAATCTATTGATGTCAGATATGATACCTCTATGAAAAAAACATATGAGGGTAGTATGAAACAACATAAATTCAAAACATTTTGTCTAAAGACGGGATATACGGTATTAGTATTTTGGTTAGGTTTTTCGTGTCATGCGAATAAAGACATTTTGCTTAAACCGTTCAAATACTTTTTTAACACACCGACGGTCAGCATTGTCATGTCAACCTACAATCGGGCTGAAGCATTACCTCATGCTATCGAATCTATGTTAGAACAAACTTACGGTGATTTTGAGTTTATTATTATTGATGACGGTTCAACTGATAATACATCAGAACAAATTAAATATTATGCACAAAAAGATTCTCGTATTGTTCATTTGAAAAATGAACAAAACAGAGGTTTAATATACTCTCTTAACCGTGGGTTAGATGCAGCACGAGGTAAATACATTGTTCGTATGGATGATGATGATAAATCTCTGCCATTCCGTTTGGAAAGACAAGTTTGGGCTATGGATATCAACCCACATATTGCCATTTTAGGAGGTGGTTTGGTTCCTATAGAAGGGAAACACGAAAAACCTCATGGGATTCCTCAAATTAACAATGCCGATGAAGTTGAATTAAATACATATTTTTCATCAGGACTTGCTCATCCAACAATTATTATTCGTCGCAGTTTTATTGAAAAGCACAATATCCGTTATGATTCAAAATATTTACATGCTGAAGACTGTGGTTTTTACAAAGATGTTATGGCAAAAGGTGGGCGTGTTTCCTCAATGAAAGAAGGGGTTTTAATGTTTGGATATATTCGGGGATTGGCTAAACCCGACCAATATTACAACATTCAAGCCGAAAGTTTTAAAAAGGTACAGCAAGATAAATTCAAACCTTTGGTTGAAGTTTCTTATGATTTACTGGGTGCTTTCAACGGTGATGAAAAACGTTGTACAATTCTCAAACAAATGGTCGAGGCTAATAAAGTCAAAAAGATTCTCAATCAAGATGTTTTGGAAAAAAGAAGAAAAACAATCTGTCAACCCTTTGAAATTGACGGAACTGCCATTCAAGTTATTCATCCCTACTGGAAAGATACGCTGGTTTTGGAAAAAGATGGTAAAAAATTATATCGTTTATCTGACACAACTGATACAGCAACAATTATCAACGAAGATGATAAAACAGTTACTATCTCATGGAAAAGATGGGATGATGAGATTTATACGAAAAAAGGTACTACTAACTGGACTTATTTAAAAAATAAAGACGGAACAATTAAAAAATAACATCTTCCAAAAAACGCTTCATAAAATGAAGCGTTTTTTTATTGCATCCAAACACTCATCATACAAAAAAAGCATTGTAAAACAATGCTTTTTTTATAAAATCACTTCACTACAAAAAATTCATTTCTTTTGCTTTTAGTAATATTTGAACACGATTTTGAACTTTAAACGCTCTCAATAATGAACTAATATGCATTTTGATTGTCGGTTCGGCAACTCCTAATTCATGAGCAATCTGTTTATTAGAAAGCCCCTGCCCTAACTGATGCAAAACGGCAACTTGCCTTTCAGACAGATAACTGCCGTTTCCGAGAGCGTATTCTTCTCGCCGATACGGTTTGTTTTCTTTGTCCATGAAGTTCTCCTTACGCATTCTTTTCCATTTCTTCCAAGCGTTTCATTTTTTCTTCTTTACAGACAATTTTACGTGATAGTAATTCTAACATTGTTTCTCGACCATTTTGTTTTGCCCAATCTTGCAACATATACAGCACTTTCATCTTTTGACGTTTGCTTTCTAAAATATATTCTCTTAAATCTTTGGGTAATTCTGACCAACTGTCATAAATTTCCTGTTTTAACATCTTTTTTTCTTCCGGTGTTAATTTAGTATTTTGATTCATTGAAACTTCCATCCTTTCCTCCTTTTAATAATAAAAATAATATGTTATAACAAAAAAAGACAACCATGACACAAGCACAAATGACTGATAATAAAATTTTGATTATAAAACTCATATCGTGGCATCCTTTCCTCTTGTCTGTACAGGTAACAAGTATGTTTCCATTACGATAATGTCAAGAGAAAAACAATAAAAAAAACAATATTTTTCAATATCATACAATAATACATTACAAAAAAGGAGCAGATAAACTGCCCCTTTTTTTATTGATTAACCCATTCAATTACAATCTGGCCAAAACTTTATCAGCCCCCATAACCTGCATAATAGCATGTAAATCAGGACTTTGGGTTCGTCCGGTAATCAAAATTCTTAAAACATTGGCAATATCAGACACATTACCTTTAAACAAAGAAGGATTTTCCTTATATGCTTTCATTTCTGTAGCAAAGCCGTGTTTATGAGCAATCATTTTAATTTTTTCGAACCAAGCATTTTTATCATCATTGATATCAAACAGTGACTTAAAGTCAGATGCAATCTTTTTCATGTCGGCAACGCTCAATTTTAATTCATCTGAATATGACGATAAATCAACATCAAACGTATCATCAAAGAAATAAGAGGTATCGGCTTCCACATCTTCCCATTTAACAATATCTTTGCGTGATTTTTTACCAATATTACGTTCAATGTTAAAAATAGAAACAAAATAGTCTTTATGTTCAATCAAACGTTGAGCAAAATCCTGTTTGTATTCTTTTGCCCAACCCAAAACAGCGTCATAAACTTCATCTGCCGTCATTCGGGAAATAACATCTTTGGAAATACTGTGCAATTTTTGGAAATCAAACAGTGCCCCGGCCGTATTTGATATTTTATTAAAATTCAACGGGAAATCAAATGCTTTTTTATCCGGATTCAAGCGACGCCAATCTTCAAATGAAGCGTTGATTAAATTAAACAAATATTCGACCAGTGATTCTTCCGGATAACCTTTTTCCCAAAAATAAACAATATTGGCTTCAGGATCATGACGTTTGGATAATTTACGTTTATTACCGTTATCCAATTTTTGCAACGGAGCATAATGACCATATTTAGGGGCTTTCCAACCCAATGCAACAAAAAGTTGAATGTGAAGTGGTACGGAAGAAACCCATTCATCACCTCGAATAACATGTGTTGTACCCATTAAATGATCATCAACAACATGTGCAAAGTGATAAGTCGGCAAACCATCACCTTTTAAGATAACAATATCCAAATCATTTTCAGGCATGTTAATTTCACCTTTCATCAGGTCCTTAATCAACATTTTCTTATCATTGTTTCCTGTGGATTTAAACCGAAGAACCCATGGTTTCCCTGCTTCTAGATGAGCCATAATTTCTTCATCCGTTAAATAACGACAATGTGCATACTTGGCATAATATCCCGGACGTTGAGATTGTTTTTCCTGAATTTTACGCATTAAATCCAATTCTTCGGTAGCACAAAAACACGGATAAGCCAATCCTTCTTCCAATAATTTCTTAGCATACGCCTGATAAATTTCTTTTCGTTCACTTTGTGTATAAGGACCATATACCCCAAAATCTTTGCCGTTAATATCAACCCCTTCATCAGCAATAATGCCATAACGTGTTAATGAATTGCAAATAACTTCTGTTGCTCCTTCTTTTTTTCTTTTTTGGTCAGTATCTTCTACACGCAAGAAGAAAACACCACCACTTTGATGAGCAACCCGTTCAGATACTAAACCGGCATAAATACCGCCGATATGCATATAACCCGTCGGACTTGGAGCAACACGTGTTACTTTTGCTCCTGCCGGTAATGTTCTTGCCGGATATTTGGCTTCAATTTCCGATATTGTCGGCAACGGATTAGGAAATAATTTTTCAATAATTTCTGGTGTCATTTTTTACCTCTTATCATATATATTAGAAATTATTTTTTTTATACATATTTTCAAAATTTTGTCAATTAAAATTCTGCTTTAAGGATATTAAAAAAATTATGACGCATTATTTGACAACGTTATCGTGGAAACATGCATTTGACTGATAAGTCCGACCTCATCAGCTTCTCTCTGAATATAATCCGGAATTGTTGTTGCCGGTGGTAGAGCCGTCAAGGCCTTGTATTCAGGATATTTAAAACATAGCGGAGAATTAACCTTGTTAATCGGTCTGTCTAAATGACCCGCATATAAAACGAGTTGTTTATCTTGAGCCATACTCAAAATACCAGAGCCCCCGATAACAGAGTCAGATTGCGTCTTTATTTTCTTCTTTATCGGATGATATAGATTAAAATCTTTCCATATCCACTTGGAAGAAGAATTTGGAAACATATCTCCCGACCAATCAAAATAACCACGCCTTGATTCATAAGATATGACCACTTTGGTCAGCGTTTCAATCCCTTTTAAAAGCGGAGCACGTGTTTGAGGATTATTTTGACGCTTAATAATTTTGGCTGCCGATGAACTCATAATCACATCTGTTGTTTCTTGGTCATATTTTGCCGTAATCTGATGCCAATCTTGTACACAAACCAAAAATTTATTTTGCTTTGTCCGTCCAAAAATAATACCATCTGTTATGCCGTCAACCGATGGCATATGTTGAAATTCATCTAATATGAAACCAACGGATGCGGGGCCTGCCCCACCCTGATTAGGACCAAACTCCATTAAGTATTGCAATGACATATTTATAAATAAAGTGCTTAACAAAACCGATGATTTTAAATCCTCGTACGGAACAGACATGTAAATGGTAACCGGTTGATATTCACCAGTTTCAGGATGTTTCATCCCTCGTAATTGATTATAGTTAAAATCATTCATGGACGTACGACAACGAACAGCGGAATTTTTAAAAATGTTCACACCGGACATTGCCATGGAAACAACAGAACCTCTCTGTTTATCAGGCAAACTCAATACCTGATTTAATTCCAACAATGTACGACGACCGTATCCGTAATACGCTGTCTCCAAAACAACGTTTTCAAAAATCATTTGCCAAGCATCTAAACCAATTGCACTGATATCCTGTTCTCTTTGCCGACGGGATATTTCTGCATTAAATTGAATTTGTGAGTTATTGATAATATCTAACAACATTGCAAAACATGCATCATGACCCCGCCAACTGTCCGGAATCAAATTCCATGTGCCGATGGGTAAATAATTTTCCATTGTAATTTCACGATTTTGAGCCAATTCTTTGGCTTTTAAAACCTCCGGAAAATCACGCATTGATTCATAATACGTTAATAGAATATCATAATCATCTTCATCCATCATGCCATTCTGAATCCGAGAAAGAAAATAATCATTGGCTTGAGCCTGATCCACTTTTCCACATAAATAACCAGTTAACCCTGTTAAACACCCTCGTCCTGTTTTAACCCAATAAGGATCCGTTCCTGATGGTCCATCCGGAATCAAATACGAAACTAATGCATCAATATATCCTTCCCGACCACCACTTAACGGAGGCAGGTTTTCACCTCCAATCGGATTCCATGACGGCCATCGAATGTTTTTTTCGAGATTATCTTTTCCCATCCAATTCATCATAAATACAGGTCCCAAAGTTGAACGATATCCACTGGTCAACTTGGCAATTTCACCTTTAGGATCGTGCACAATCATCGTTGATATTTTATCCTCCAATATAGAGGGAATAACAACACCCATTGTTTTTCCTGAACCCGGACAACCGATACAAAAAACAGAACGAGTATCGGGCATTTTGATTTTTTTCTTACCAAAAACACCCAATAATAAATGTTTACCCGAAAACAAGCCCATTTTTTCAATATCTTCGTCATTAGCTTCTCGTCCCGTTCCAAAACGTTGGGGAAACAAGTGATGAGGATTTTGATGAAATAAAAGAAATTCATAGCCTAAAAACAAAAACGTAGGCACCAACATAATTCGCCATGCAAAATAACTGTACCAGTTATAATGACGAGGTTCATTGAATAAATAATCAACAATCCATTGCCCGTAATTGCGAAACGGCAACATCAAATCACCGTTAATAATAAATGACAAATAATCAGGAATAATCGACCAAGACTCAATCGTAAAATAACGGGAAATTACCATAGAAAACGGTACAAAAACAAGCAACAGTCCCCATAAAATACCAATACCGACCAAGGCACGCCATGACCACCACTTTAAACAGTCACGGGTCGATTGTTTTTCAGGTGCTAACCGTATAACCATACTTATCCTTTCATCTTCGTACGTGCTTTTCGCCCTTTAGGCAATTTACTCGTTACTTTCAACGGTCCCTGTGTCCGCAAAACCTGTGTCATTTCTTCATAAGAAAAGCCCGAACTCAACACATCGTGAACTGTTTCATCATCATCCGTTTCTGCCTTTCTAGGCATTTCTTCAATTGGTTCACTCTTTTCCAGAAAATAAGGATACGGTGTTGTTGATATTATGGGCTGAACAGTTGCTTCATTCGACAGCACAATTTCTTCTGACTGTTTTTTGGGTTGAGGAACAGGAATATTCAAATCATCATGTCTATCTTCATGTGATACGATTTTAACCGGATCTTGTCTGATGTTTTTATACACAAAAGAATCATTGTTTTCATATTTTATTTCAACAAATTGATTATCATTATTATTTCTTTTGTTTAACTCTTGTTCAACCACTTTTAAATCATTTTTTTCAACAACAAACGTATCTGGAACAACTGTCTTTATCATTGTTTCCGTCGATTGTTTTAACATTTTGTCATTTGAATGATTGATGGCATCAGACATACTTTTCGGATTGTTTTGACCTGTTTTATCAACTGACAAACGTTCATCTGAAAGTGGCAATTTTTCATGTTCCGACTGTCGAGAAGACATAAATTCTTTTGTCTGATTTTGTTCTTCCAGCAAACGTTTCTTTTCTTCCTGTGCCCGTAATTGTTCCTCTTTGAGAAATTCCGGACGAACTTTTTCCAAACCCCATGCCCGATTATCAGCTGTACCTTCCTGTTTGACAGATGGTCTTTTTAATTTTTTCGTATGAATGGTTTTATCGACTTTTTGTTGACGTTGAGCATACTGACGCAGATTTTCTTCCTGTTCCGTCATGATACGACGACACAAACGGGCCCTAGTCATTTCCTTTGTCTTACGCAAATCTAAACAATAACTATTCCACCCTTCCAAACTCATCAATTGTTTAGGATCGATATATGTGCCACATAAGTTGATACCATCCAACGCAAACATAGACAAATCCAAATCTTCTAAATCAATTTTTGAAAAATCCAAACGACGGATGTCTAAATGCAATAAATCCGATTTAGATAATGTATGAATATCGATTTTACCTTGCTCAATCAATCGAATGATTTTTTCCAAAACCGTTAAATATCGGCTGGCTTCTTCGTCTAAAAAAGCTCTTTCCCAATTGTTGTTTTTTGAAAAAACACGCTTAAAGGTTGCATGAGTGAAGTCACTCCCGTCAAAATCACTATCTTGAATATAGGCTTCATCCAAACAACATCCCGTAAAATCACACGATGAGGCATCTGTTTTATAAAAAACAGCCCCTTTAAAATTACAATCTTCAAAATGTCCCTCAGAAATATCAGCACCTTTTAAATTAACTCCTGAAAAATCCATTTTTTTCATTCGTTTTCCACGCCGAACATTTTCAACCAGCTGAACAGCCCGAAAATCCGTATGATAATCCCCCCGTTGCGAAGGCAAAACAAATTCTCGTGTATCAATACCCAGAGAAAAATAAATCATATCCTCATCGGTAATTTTTTCCGATGCTTCCTTTCTTTGTGGTCTTTTTATTTCCTTTATCATGTTAGGTATTATATCACATAAAAACAAAAAATAAATAAAAAAAAGATGACAACGCAAAGAAAATATACTATAAAGAAAAATCGAAAGGACATTAAAATGGTTTATTTGATTATTTTAACCACGTTATTGGTTGACCAACTCACAAAAATTTGGGCCGAAAACAGTTTGGATTTACATCATTTTGTTGAAATCACTTCCTTTTTCAATCTGTTTTTGACATATAATAAAGGGGTTAGTTTTTCTTTTTTATCATCTGACACAACGTATGGTCCGTTTTTATTAAGTGCTCTATCTATCGCCATTTGTATTGGTCTAATTGTTTGGCTATATAAAGAAAAGAATAAATGCATACAATACGGATTAGCTTTTGTATTGGGTGGAGCCATCGGAAATGTTATTGACAGGATACGAATCGGTTCTGTTGTTGATTTCATTGATTTTCATTATCAAACGTACCATTGGCCGGCCTTCAATATTGCCGACACTGCTATTTGTTTTGGTGCTTTTTTGATTTTTCTACAACTATTTACTCAAAAAAAGGAGGAAAAATGAAATATATTTTCTGTATTGTTATTTGTAGTTTGATAATAGGTTGTTCAACTTCCAAACCACCATTGGAAACGACACAAATCGTTGACGGTAAATCAATTGTCATGCCCCCCGAATTTTATGTTTTACCCAAAATACAAACTCAACCGAATCAAAAAAACTAACTTAATACATTAACGGAGTATCAAATGCGTATTTATGAAAAATTATCCAATCATTCACAGGAAATTAAAAACACACATTTAAGAGAATTATTTGCAAACGATACAAATCGTTTTAAAAAATTCCATGCAGAATTTGACGGTTTTTTATTAGATTATTCTAAAAATAACATCACACAAGAAACAATGGATTTGTTATTTGAATTGGCGAACGAATCGCATTTAAAAGAAGCCATTAACCAGATGTTCTCCGGACACAAAATCAATACCACCGAAAATCGGGCAGTCTTACATATTGCATTACGCAATCGGGATAATCACCCGATTTATGTCGATGGGCAAAATGTTATGCCCGAAATTAATCGTGTTTTAGAACAAATGAAAACATTTTCTGATGCCGTTCGAAACGGTACATGGCGTGGTGCGACCGGCAAAAAAATAACAGACGTTGTTAATATCGGCATCGGTGGTTCTGATTTAGGACCTGCTATGGCAACAGAAGCATTGACGTACTACAAAACAGACGACATTCGTTTTCACTTTGTTTCAAATGTTGACGGAACGGACATTACGGAGAATTTAAAACAATGCCAACCGGAAACAACATTGTTTATTATTTCTTCTAAAACCTTTACAACACAGGAAACAATTACCAATGCATTAACAGCACGCCAATGGTTGATTAAAGCATTGGGAGAAAAAGCGGTTTCAAAACATTTTGTTGCTGTATCAACAAATACAAAAGCCGTTGCTGAATTTGGTATCAATCCGGAAAATATGTTTGTATTTTGGGATTTTGTCGGTGGTCGATATTCTATGTGGTCGGCTATCGGCTTATCTTTGATGATTGCCATCGGTTACGACAACTTCATTCAAATGCTCGAAGGGGCTTTTGCTATGGATAAACATTTCCAAACAGCTCCGTTTAATCAAAATTTACCGGTTATTATGGGATTGTTAGGTATTTGGTACACAACTTATTTAGATGCTGAATCGTATGCTGTATTACCATATGACCAGTATTTAAGCCGATTACCTCTATATCTGCAACAATTGGATATGGAAAGCAACGGAAAAAGTGTTAAAAAGAACGGTAAAAAAGTGGATTACAGAACTGGTCCGATTTTATTCGGAGCAGCAGGCACGAACGGACAACATTCTTTCTATCAATTGATTCATCAAGGAACACATCTCATCCCTGCAGATTTCATTGCACCGATTTATTCCCTCAATGAAACAGGGCAACAACATGATATTTTGTTAGCAAACTTTGTTGCTCAACCAGAAGCATTGATGCGTGGAAAAACACCGGACGAATTACGTCAAGAAGGTGTTTCAGAAGATTTGATTTCATTTAAATCGTTTGATGGAAATCGTCCCAGTAACACACTCTTAATTGAAAGAATAACACCATGGTCATTAGGTGCCTTGATTGCCTTATATGAACACAAAGTGTTTGTACAGGGCGTTATCTGGAATGTAAACAGTTTTGATCAATTTGGTGTTGAATTGGGCAAACAGTTAGCCAAAAATATTTTACCAGAACTTTTTGATAAAAATAAAGAGTTAAAACACGATTCCTCAACAAATGCTTTAATTGAAAAAATCAGAACAAAACGTCATGGTTAATCAATTGAAAGGTGTGTTTAAATGAAAGAAATAAAACCAACTTTATTTTATTCACATATTGATGACAAAACAGGTGTTGCCCATCTCAATGAGTTGACGCAACGCCTGTTGCAAAACTTTGTCAGTATCATGCGAGAGTTACCATATGAAAAAAGGCAAAAAACAATAGCCTATATCGTAGAGGAAAAAGAACACTTTTCTCCTTTACACATATCGGCACATGTATTTGAAGAATTAACAGGAAGCGATATATATTCCGGTTTTCGCATGTCATATTTGTATTCTAATATGATAGAAGATACACCTTTGTCACGAGAAACATTCGTTCAATTAGCCACACAATACCCATTTCAACAGTTAACCGAACAAAATCAAGAAGCGTTTTTTCACACGTTGCATGAAGCAATCACGGCTCTACATTACATTCAAGCAAATGACTTTGCTGATATTGTTCATCGCATCAACGAACCGGATTTATCTGCTGAAACATTTTACAGACAACAACGTATCAATGATGAATGGGCTTATTATTGTCATTATATAACGCATCCGAATACACCTGAAAACGGGAAAGATGAAACCAGTCATCTTAACGATATTGAACAAATATTAACACATGTACTGCCATTTTCCGAACAGGAAAATCCTCCGTATGGGACAATAAAAGCCCCTTATCCCGTTCCAAACATTATTCGGGTTACTCCTCCCCGAAAAGAATATACCTATATCCACTTTACGAATATTCATCAAAAAGGATAAAAATGACGATACGTTTGTTACCCCAAAATTTAATCAATCAGATTGCTGCCGGAGAAGTTGTTGAACGTCCCTCCTCTGCTATGAAGGAGTTAATTGAAAATGCCATTGATGCCGATAGCACACGAATTGAGGTTAAGATTCAAAATGGGGGAAAAACATACTTTTCGGTCATTGATAACGGCAAAGGTATGACACCGAGAGAACTTGATTTAGCCGTTCAACGTCATGCTACCAGTAAATTACCAAGTGACGATTTGTTTCAAATTAAATTTTTAGGATTTCGGGGAGAGGCTTTACCATCCATTGCATCAGTTGCCCGTTTAACAATCACATCACGTCCTAAAAATTCTGATGAAGCCTGGAAAATACAAGTCAACGCCGGCCAGAAAGAAGACGTACAGCCTGCTGCTCACGGGTACGGAACAACCGTTGAAGTACGTGATTTATTTTATGCAACACCGGCTCGACTCAAATTTTTAAAAACTGATCAGAGTGAATATTTAAGCGTTAAAGAAACAATCAATCGGATTGCTATGGCTTACCCCAAAGTTCATTTCCTTTTATCGGACGACAAACGCATTATCTTAAATTATCCTGCCGTTGACACGCTATTTCAACGGGTTTCACAAGTTATTGGTAAATCCTTTGATGAAAATGCCATCCCAATTGAAGCCGAATACGACAATGTTAAATTAAATGGTTTTGTCGGCTTACCGACATACACCCGATCAACAAGTTCTGAACAATATTTATTTGTAAATGGTCGTTTTATTAAGGATAAAGTTTTATCTGGTGCTGTTCGAGGAGCATTTCAAGGACTTATCGGTCATGACACACACCCTGTTTTAGCATTATTCCTATCCGTTCCATCCGAAGAAGTCGATGTCAATGTTCATCCGGCCAAAATTGAAGTTCGCTTTCAAGACAATGCCCGTATTCGAGGGTTATTAGTTTCATCTATTCGAAACGCATTAGCCGAGAATGGTCACAAAACATCAACAACCATTGGTATCGGAGCATTGGAAAAAAGCGAAAAACAATTAATACCTAATAAAATTCATGTACCGTCGGCTTTTTCTCATGCACGACAGTCACCACATTTCGTCCAACATGATAAATTACAACTCAACGATGTCATACACGAAACAGCACCGACATTTGACAATATCGGATATAGCGTCAAAACTGTTTCGGAAAAAACATATATACCGTCAAAGGAAAAGCAAGTCCATTTAACGGCACCGAATGACAACTTATCATGTATGGATTTTCCTACATCATGTGCGGATTTTCCGCCATTGGGACTTGCCAAGGCTCAATTACACAAGACATATATCATTTCACAAACACCAGACAGCATTATTATTACAGATCAACATGCAGCTCATGAACGATTAACATATGAGAAACTGTCAAACAATATCAATTTACAGACACAGTTGCTGTTAATACCTGAAATTATTGATTTAAAGCAGGAAGAAGTCATATTATTATCCGAACGCTCGAAAGAACTCAAAGAAATGGGATATGTCATCGACCGTTTTGGTCATGACTGTGTTGCCGTCCGTGAAATTCCGTCATTGATAAGCAAAGCCAATATAAAGTTATTGATTCAAGATTTAGTGGATACTATCAGAGAATATGATGATACCATTTTATTAAAAGATAAAATGAAAGATATATGTGCCCGCATGGCTTGTCATGGCTCGATTCGTTCTGGTCGAGAATTGACTATTGATGAAATGAATGCTTTGTTGAGACAAATGGAAGAATGTGGCACATCCGGACAATGTATTCACGGTCGTCCAACATACATTGAGTTAAAATTATCCGATATTGAAAAACTATTCGGCAGAAAGAAATAACACACTCATTTCATCATATAAAATATATCCATCTGTCTATTCACATAACTTATATGTATTAAAAAAAAGAATCCGAATAAAATCGGATTCTTTTTGGATGATTAAACCTGATTACACAAACAACTTATTTTTTGACTTCTTCTGTTACAGGCGTTTCTTCAACAACTTCGACAACATTATCTTGTTCGGCTGCTGCCTTATCCAAAACCTCCTGTGTCATTTCCTGTACAAGAACGTCAACCGGCTGTTTCGCTTTAGAAGGAGTCAATGTCGGCACAATAATTTTAGCTCTGTGTTTATCAATTTCCTGTTCCAAAATCGTTTGAACATTACGTTCGAAAAATAACTGACGTAATTGGTCTTGCACTTCATCAAAAGACGGAGGAGAAGCCAATCTTCTGTCTTCAACCAAAACAATATGCCACCCGAAAGGCGTTTTAATCGGAGCAGATACTTGCCCTTTTTTCAATGCGAATACGGCTTCACCAAACTCCGGTATCATCATATTCTTTTGGAAATAACCCAAATCACCACCGTTATCACCTTCGGCATCTAATGATTTTGCATTTGCCAACATTTTAAAATCAGCACCGGCTTTCAATTGAATTAAAATATCGTTGGCTTCTTTTTCCGTACGAACCAAAATGTGACGAGCATGAACTTCATCTTGGCGTTCAATTTGCTTTAATTCTTCTAAATATAATTCTTTTAATTTTTCCGGCGTTGCCATTTCACTCATACGTTTTTCCAAATAAGCATTCCGTAAAATACCGTTTTTTGTATCCCGAATCATTGTCCGAACAATCGGATCTTTTTGTACTTCATAATCTTTAGCTGATTTCAAAATAACTTCTTTTAAGACATAATCTTGAACCAACTTCGGATAAATAACTTCAAACGGTAACTCGGCTAATTGCGGAGATTGTTCGGCAATGGCTTTAATTTTTGACATATATACATTTTTTCCGTCAATCGTCGCAACAACAATGTCATTTGTTTGCTGTTTGGAAAAATATTTACCTAAAAATGATTCTCCTTCCGAATGCATGGCTTGGTATCCGAAAACACTCCAAACGGCAGCGACACCTAAAAGCAAAATTCCGGTTAAAATTGTGCTTTTCTTTAAACCTGTTTTTTCCTTGCTTGAAACAGAGGAATCAATCACTGAAACAGTTTCTGACTTTTCCTCTACCAAAACTTCTTCTTGTTGCTTCTGTTTGACCATATTTTTCTCCTTTTTTAATAATGGTTATACGTATGATAGTTTCTTTTTTTCGAAAAAGCAATCACTATTTTTAAATATTTCTGATATAACCTCGTTGTAATCTCTTGGATAATTCTCCAATAAAACCTCTGGCAATGGAGGGATGTAATGAAATCATATGATACAGTCGATTAGAACTAATCCTTAAAACACTTGTCCGTTCACTAGCCTTTACAGAAAAAGGAATAACGGCCGGACTAAATACTGTCGTTTCACCAAAAAATTGACGTGCCCCTAATTCGGTTACCGTTCCATCCTTATCCGTACAATAAATGTTACCGGACAACACAATGTATAAATGGGAATTTTCCACATCTTTTTTCAATAATTCTTCACCGGCTTTGTATGTCTTTTCTTCGGAAACGGAAATTAAATCAGACAATGCCATTTCGGAAGCCCCTTCAAACAACGAAATATTTTTTAAAATTAAAACTTTATCAAATGTATTTGACATTAACTTCTCCTATTGTTTTAATAAAGAATCTAAATTAAGCGTTACCAAAATGCTTGTCGGAACAGTCAGGAGAATTTTATTTAAGTTTTCCTGATTTTCTTCTAAACGACATAAGGCTTCAACTGATGCTTCCATAACCAAAGCATTATGACTTTTTAAACCAACCAAAACGGCCCGCATACCATTAACATGGCCTAATTTTCGCAAACAGTTTAAAATGTTGGCTTGTATCCACGGTGCTAAAGGAAATGACGGTTTTAAAAACAACTGACACAAATCCTCAACGGCTTCATCAACCGGTACAGATGATGAAATTACCTCTTTTTGATTTTCTAATGAAAAACATGTAACCTGCTCAATAATTTTATACAAATCTTTGCGTAACAAATCTTGTAATGTACCGAGCGCTATCGGATAAACGGGTTCATTTTCACTCAACAAAATACGAACAGCTTTCGTGAACAATTTACTACGATTCAATAACAATAATTGATAAAAAATAAGTTGACGTGTTTCTTCGATATCTTCTGTTATAGCCCTGATTAAAAAAGCGAAAGCATCTTGTGCCTGTGGTAATGGAGAATGTTTGTATTTTTTTAAAAACTGTTCAAAAAAAACAATTCGTTGAAAATCGGCTTCAATCCCTTTTTTCAATAACGAATACTTGCTTTTATGCGTCCAAAATACATCTGTATCAATCATGCCCCGTATAATGGCTTTTCGTAATTTTTGATTACCAATTTTCAACGCACGCAATAACACCTGCTTACTTTCCACATCATCTTGCATCGTTAAAAACAAAATCAAGACTTTTTGACGAAAAGCACTTGTTTCGATGTTATGGAGAGTTCTTTCAATCAACGGATATGACTGAACACCAAACATTTTTAACGCAACCAGTGCATTTTCCTGTAATTCAATATCATCAATGGCAGATAAAATAAACGGTAAGGATTCGGCATGTTTAATCAAACCGGCAATTTTCATGGCTTCCGGTGCAATTTGCATATCTCTGTTTTTTAAAAGAGGCATTAACAACCGTATCAAACCGGAAGATGGGGCCTCCTTCATAACCTGCAACGCCAATAACTTATCGCTGGTTTTATTGCTGGTTGACATTTGTTGCAATCCATCCATCGCCAATAAGGCATGATTGCCCCCAGCTGTTAAAAAACCGATCATCGCCCCACTTCTCAATGAAGGATTATCTAAATAAACAGCATATGAATCCAGTAACTGTGTATCTTCTTTTTGTTCGGCAATTTGTATCAAGATAGCCAATGCTTGCCGACGAACAGAAACGGACGCATCCGTATTAAAAATGAATTGAACCGTTGATTGATAGCGACTTAAATCTGAAGTGTGACGGATGCAGTCCAGTGCAAAAAAACGCACTTTTTCCGACGTATGTTTTAACGATTTTAAAACGGTTTTCATGTAAATCGGATGTTGTGAAATTTCCAACACTCGTAAAAAGTAAATAACTTCATCCGGTGATACAGTTGGTAACTCCTTTTTAATGTAATCAAAAACCCGTTGTGATGCAAAAACAAGGGAAGCCGAACGCCATTCCCGTAATCGCATGGATTTGAGTAATACATTGGCATAAAAATAAAAAGAACTTATCAATAAACAAAACGAAACAACACTTAAAATCAATAAAACATATGATAAATCCAATAATGATGACAGATGATACACCATAATACCACCTAACATAAATCCCGTCGGTTCAATCAAAAAAACTCGTTTTAAATTGATGCTATGATTACCACTCACACGCAAAGTTTTCAATAAAATATCCACAAATCCGAGATAATGCATGTATAAAATGACAGATACCACCAAAAATGCGCTGAAAACCATATAATAATTGTGATAAAAAACACCCAAAGCCATTAAAACCATTGTAACGGCCGTCAATGTCATATTACCGGACAGCAAATAAAAAAACCGTTGACGAAGTAATGTTAACGATAAAACACATTCCGCTAATCCAAATAATCCCCACCACAAAGCCATGCGTTTTAAAATTTCTTTACCCTGATAAATTAAAACTGTTTCCGTATAAAAAATATAATTCATAATACAAAAAGCGGTCATCAGAAAAAAACTAAACATTAACACCGTCCGAACCATTTTTTGTTCGGTAAAATCCTGTGCTTCACCAACCGGCTTAATAAAAACTTCTTTGGCAACAGGCTTCATTTGAGTTAAAACGTATATGCCGGCATACAAAACAATCAATAATGCGACACTGTAATACAATAAACCGTATGCTCCGATACTGCCAAACCAAATCAAACTGCCACCTAAAATATAACCAATGCTTTCAGAAATCAGCAGAAAAATAAATTTGAATGATGTTGTCATTAACATAAAGAAACGACTGCACACAGACCAAAAAACAGCATTAACCAGCAAAAAGAAAGCATATTTTAAAATAAAAAGAATATTGTAAATTTCAGGAAACGGATATTCAATTAAACCAATAATAGCAATGAGAGTCAATATCAGCATTGTCATTAAAACAAATGAGCCATACCCTTTTCGACGGTACAACAAACGTGTTTTATAACCAACGAAACCCAATAATATTGAAACGGCTATTAAATCAACGCCTAACGCCCGACGTGACGTTTCAGTCAACATAAAATGAACGGCACTAACATCTAAAAATGTCAACGCCGTTGATTTAACAATTGCCAAAAACATAATAAAAAACAACAGACTGATTTGAAAAGCCGGCATTTGAGAAGCAGTTACAAATATCTTTTTAAATAAACCCATTTTACTTTTTATTCTCCTAACAATGCTTCAACATAATCCGTTGCTTTAAACGTATTAAGATCTTCTATTTGTTCACCAATACCAATAGCATGTATCGGTAAACCGAATTTATCGGATAATGCTAATAAAATACCACCTTTAGCCGTACCATCTAATTTTGTCATAATCAAACCGGTTACTTTGGTCATTTTTGAAAAAGTTTCAACTTGAGCCAACGCATTTTGTCCAACGGTTGCATCTAACACCAAAACACCGGCATGTGGAGCCGTTACATCACATTTTTGTATGACACGGACAATTTTACTTAGTTCTGCCATTAAATCAGATCGGTTATGCAATCGTCCAGCCGTGTCAATCAATAAGATATCATCTTGTGATTTTTGAGCATTTTTAATCGCATCAAAAATAAGTCCGGCCGAATCAGTATTCGGATTTGCATACACCGGACAACCAATTTTTTCACCCCATTGTTGTAATTGTTCCGTTGCACCGGCTCGAAATGTATCTCCAGCAACTAAGGACAAACGATATCCTTGTTTTTTGTACTGCATACCCATCTTACCAATGGTTGTCGTTTTACCGGCACCATTTACGCCAATCATTAAAATAATATATGGTTTGTGCGTAGTTTCAATAATTAACGGTTGTTCACTCGGTGTCAATTTTTCCAACAATTTTTCACGAATGATTTGACGTGTTTCGTGTTCATCTTTCGGATGACGGATTTTCAATTCATCAATCAATTGCATTGTCGTACTAACCCCAACATCTGCCTGCAACAAAGACTCTTCTATTGCTTCCAAAGAAGACATATCCATTTTGACGCCGGATAAGATGCGTGCCGTTTTTTTGAGACCAAATTTAAGTTTCTCCAACCAATTCATTTTCTCTCCTTTGTATGATTTTAACAGATAAAATTTCACCGATGTTCTTAGCTGACGGAATATTGACTTTTAAATAATTATCCGTGTATCCCTGTCCTTCTTGTTCAATCAAAACCGACCGTGTTTGACCGATAGTAGCATCTAGTTGCTTTATTTCCAATTGATGTCCTAACATTCTTAATCGCAACGCCCGTTCTTTTCGTACACCAACATCAACCATCGGCATTTTAGCAGCCGGCGTATCAGGTCGAACAGAATATGGGAAGACATGCAATAAGGCTATATCCGCTTCTTCAACCATTCTCATTGTATTGATAAATTGTGCCTCTGTTTCCGTCGGAAATCCGGTAATAATATCAGCACCAAAAACAATATCCGGACATACACGTCGTAATTTACGACACAATTCAATAACCTGTGTCCGTGTATGGCGACGAGCCATCCGCTTTAACACTAAATCATCACCCGCTTGAACGGACAAATGAAGATGAGGCATCAATGCGGGAAACGTTTGAAATAAATCAATCAATTCATCATCGATACAAGCAGGGTCCAATGATCCCAGCCGTAATCTTTTTAAATCGGGTACTTCTGTTAATAAACGACGAATAAGGGCATTAAAACCATATGGATAAGAAGTAATATCCACGCCTGTCAATACTATTTCACCAAAACCATTTTCCACAAAACAACGTGCCTGTTCGATGACTTTAACAGGCTCAATCCCAACATTTCGTCCACGTGCTTTCCGAACAATACAAAACGTGCAAGCATGATTACATCCTTGTTGTATTTGCAAAAAGGCACGAACACGACCGTCAAAATCCGTTACAATCGGCAAGTCCCATGGAGCCGAAACATCGATATCGCCAACTAAAACTTTTTCTTGCGAAAAAAGGGCTTCTGGTAACAGTTTTTCACGATTGCCCAATACCCGCGTCACTTCCGGCATAGTAGCATAAACTTCCGGATGCAGTTGAGCCCCACACCCCGTAACAATAATTTTCATATCGGGGAATTCACGATGTGCTTTACGAATAGCCTGACGACATTGCCGTTCGGCCTCCCCCGTAACGGCACATGTATTAACAAGTATCACATTATCCAAGCCATGACCGATTTTATTTATCATTGCTGATTCAAATGTATTTAAACGACACCCAAACGTTAATATTTTCATATAGATTACTTCTCATCAAGATTCATTCAAAAACAAATTTAATTGCTTCCTTTCCTTTATTCCTTAACAGCACACAACTATTCAAGATCCTTATAAGGGTCTTCATAGCCAAGTTCCAGCATATATGTTGTTTCCAAGGCTTCCATTTTTCGGGCATCTTTCATATCAATATGGTCATATCCTTGCAAATGTAATGTTCCGTGTATCAACAAATGTGCTAAATGTGCCTCAAAAGTTTTATCTTGTGCTTTGGCCTCCTGCATGACGGTTTCATAAGCAACAATGATATCACCGGCAACCCAAGGCATATTTCCTTGTGGTCGAAGTCCTGTTTCAAAAGATAAAACATTCGTCGGACAATCTTTATTCCGATATTGCTTATTTAACTCCCAAACAAACTGATTATCTGCCAAAACAAGTGAAATTTCGGCAGGCTCATAGTCATGCCAAACGTGAGCAATAATTTTCTGACAAAACAAGCGAATACCTTTTACACGCCGATAATACCGTTTATCGTTGATTTGAACTTGTATATCAGGCATGATAATCTTCTTCCGCCTTTTTTGCCATTTCATATGCTTTAACAATTTTGGAAACTAATCCATGTCTGACAACATCCTTTTCCGAAAAAGTCACAAATGCAATTTCTGGAACGTTTTTTAATGTGTGAATAGCATCAAGCAATCCGGATTTAACACCTCTCGGCAAATCAGTTTGTGTCAAGTCACCGTTGATAATCATTCTGGAACCTTCTCCCAACCGTGTCAAAAACATTTTCATTTGCATAGCTGTCGTGTTTTGTGCTTCATCCAAAATAACAACGGAATGACTTAACGTCCGACCACGCATATAAGCCAATGGAGCAATTTCAATTTCACCACTTTCCAATTTTTTATCAACAATGTCAGATGGTAACATATCATACAAAGCATCATATAACGGACGCAAGTACGGATCAATCTTATCTTTCAAATTACCAGGCAAAAAACCAAGATTTTCACCGGCTTCAACAGCAGGACGAGTTAAAATAATTCGATCAACTTTTCCTTCCAACATTTCAGAAACAGCTTTGGCAACAGCCAAAAATGTTTTACCTGTTCCGGCAGGTCCTAAACCAAAAACCATTTCATGTTTATTCATCGCTTCAATAAAAACACCTTGTGTTTCCGTACGTGGATTGATGTGTCTTTTTTTAGTACGCAACGTCAATTCCGAAGCGACATATGTTCCTTTATCTGTCATATCCATTCCCCTTTCTGTTTATCCTATTCTTCTATTGTAGCACAAGCCAACTCACTTGACAAGGAGGTTGCACTTGCCTTTGTAATTTTTAACGAAACAATTTGATTCAATAAATCTGGCGAAGCATTAACGTGTGTCGTTTGCAAATACGGCGTATAACCGACTAACTGACCTTCTTTTTTACCTCTTTCCGTCAACAGTACAGACACCGTTTTTCCAACCATGGATTCATATGCTTTCTTTTGCTGTTCTAATAATAATGTCTGCAACCGTAATAATCGTTCTGTTTTGACGGCTTCGGGCACTTGATTTTTCATCAACGCAGCCGGTGTTCCCGGTCTGGGGCTATATTTAAATGAATATGACGAACCGTAACCAACCTGACGAACCACCGACATTGTTTCTTCAAAATCTTCATCTGTTTCACCAGGAAACCCGACAATAAAATCCGACGAAACGGCAATATCAGGTCGAGCATTTCTGAACCGATGAATAATATCGATATATTCTTCTGCCGTATATTGACGATTCATCGCTTTTAAAATCCGATTACTACCGGATTGAATCGGCAAATGAATATACGGCATTAACTTTTCAACATCAGCATGTGCCTGAACCAAATTTTCCGTAATTTTTGAAGGATACGATGTCGTATAACGAATTCGCTCCAATCCGTCAATTTGAGCAACCTGACGAATTAAATCTCCTAAATCCGTTGCTCCGCTTCCGTGCCAACAATTCACATTTTGTCCTAACAACATGATTTCTTTTGCCCCACTTTTTACCAAATCACGGGCTTCCGAAAGAATTTCATCAGCAGAACGGGAATATTCACACCCTCTTGTATACGGTACAACACAATAAGAACAAAAATTATCACATCCTTCTTGTATTGCTAAAAATGCTGATGCTGACGTTGCTTTGGTTTGAGGTAAATAATCAAATTTTGATTCGGCCGGAAAATGTGCTTCTAAAACACGTCCGTTTTTTCGATTGTAATGAGTAACTAATTCCGGTAAACGATGATAATTTTGCGGTCCGACAGCAATATCAACACTATGAGCCCGTTTCAAAATTTCTTCTCCCTCAGCCTGTACAACACATCCGGCAACAATAATCAGTGTATTCAACCCCTGTTCAAGACGCATTGTTTTAATTTCATTCAATCGACCAATTTCGGAAAATAATTTTTCGGAGGCTTTTTCCCGAATATGACAAGTATTTAAAAGCAAAATTTCCGCTTCTTCCGGATTTTGAGTTTCGCTGTATCCCATAACACCAAAAGCATCACGCATACGGGCAGAATCATAAATATTCATCTGACAACCAAATGTTTTAATAAAAATCTTACTCACTTAAAGCTCCTTTAATTCAAATATTTAATTGTTTTTTCTTTTAATTTTTCAACGGCTTGTTGTCGTTTATAGGCATCTGCCCTGCCCTTACTCGGATAGACGGTCTTCATAAAATCATTGTATTCGGCCACATCAAAAACTTCGTATGCAGTTTCACGCATTTTTTTTTGTTTCCACTGACTGGCCTGACGAATAAATGCTGTTTGTTGTTCTTTGGAAATCTGATATTTTTTTAACAAAATACCGGCTTCAGCATTTTTCTTGTGTGTTGTCGGATAATACCATTTTTCTTTTTCATTTTCGGAAGCCAACATCAACAAAACATACGGATGCAGCAATTCTCCTTGAAACGGCGCGTCATCATAAGCAAGCATTTCTTTCATTTGTTGTCTGTATTGCTTAAGAATTTGTTGTCCTTCCGAACTTGATTGCATTTGAAATAGCAATTTTGCCAAAGAAACCTGCGCATTGGCATTCCCGTTTTCAGAAGCCAAATGATAATAAAAAAGTGCTTTCATTTTATCAGCAGGTTCTTTTTGACTGATATAATATTGTGCCAAACGAATTTGTGCCGTATCATCATTCTCACCCAAAGCACATGTTTCGAATGCTTTAAATGCTTGTTTCATCCCTTGTTGTTTTAAAACGGTTTCTCCTTTCGGACAATCGGCATTAGCATCAAATACTTTACCTAACAACATAATCAGAAAAATACTTAAAAAAGATATCAAACACAATATCCATGATAAAAAAGCACCTACAGAAAGCGATTTTCTCTCAATGGCTTTTGAATGATTCCCCGCCGAAATTGTTTTAAATTTATTACCTTTAACTTGTTGCAATATCTTATTCATCAAAAACAACCTCCACACGACTGACACGTTCCGGAGCCGGAACAACACTGGAAAAGAACTCTTGAACAGAATTACCTTCTATTTTCGGTTGGGATACAATAATTCTTTTACGAGCGATTACCATATCTTCATCATTATAAACAACGGCCTTTAATTCTGGAATAACCATAGGCGTTAATTCCGTATTTGCCAATTCTCCTTTTATCAACAAACGCATAACACCCACCTCATTTGGAGCAATCATATACGAAATATTGCGTATATCTAACACGTTTGTTGCACTATGAACGGTTTCAGCCGATTGTTCAGCTAAAGAAGCGAATGTTTCCGGGATAACGGCTTGTTCTCGTACAATTTCAGGTTGTGAGACAACCGGTGTATCTAAATTAACTTGTGTCACATCCACATTTGGCAATTCTTGTGCTATTTGGTTTGTTAAAGCCACAGAATCCAGTTGACCGGATAATGTCGGAAATTCACTTTCCACCTGCTTTATTTCTGATTGTTCAATAATAGTTGATTGAATTGTTTTCATCTGTTCAACAACATTTTCATCATGTGTCAGTGCAGGTATAATCTCCGTGGAAACAGGTGAAATAACTTCTTTAACTTCTTGAACATCCACTTCTTGCTGAACTGGTGGTTCAGATGTTTTGATTTGTTCTTTTTGTACAACCGGTTTTTCTTTCTGCACATTCTTATTCACTGGTTGAACCGTATTCGTTTGTAATTTTTTTATGTCCGAAACGGTCTTTTGACTGACTTTCTCAATGGACTGTTTTTTCTGTTCAATCGTTTGAACAGATACTTCTTTCTCTTGAACATCAACAGATGACTTTACTTGTTTACCAGACTCATTGACTTGAGATTTTATTCCTGCCGAAACAATATTTTCCTTTTTAACATCTTTTTTTTGAGGTACTGATTGTTTTGGAGCGGGTTGAATGGGTGTCGAAACACTGGAAATATTTCCCTTATCCAACTGATTTAAAATAAAAGCATCTAACTGTTCAATCAAATAATCTTTTCGCATATAAGCCGTTGCACAAATACCGGCGACAACACTCAACCAAAACAACGTCCCTAAAAATGATGTTTTTTTAGGTGTTTGTTTAACCGGTTGAAAGGCTTCCGGTATGGCATCCAATCGAATATTCGGATTAGGTCTTTCATTTGCCAACAAATTTAACGGTTCTTCAAATCGGGGTTCTCTTGTTACCGTGTCGGCAAATTGTTCTTTGGGCGATACACTATTCAACAATTCATCACTTGACTTGCCTATTGTTATCTGATTAACACGTTCTGTCGTCGGACAAACAGAAACGCCCATAGCAGGCAGAGTTGGTTGATTGACGGCTTCCATGACTGATGACACCGTCGGAATAATATCCGTGTCTTCCGATTCGTTTTGCTGAACCGAATCAGTTAAAACAAAATAGTTCTGACAGGCAGAACAGTGAAATTTTTGCCCCTTTTTAATTCGAATTTCATCAGAAACGACATATTGAGTAAAACATTTTGGACATACAACTAACATTTATCTTTCCCTTTTCAAAAAAATAGTGTAGATACTATATATACGATTTTGAAAAAAGATACAACTATTTTTAAAAAAGGAATATAAAAGTGTTTGAAGGGAACAAACTTTCTTCGCCAATAGCAGAATTTAACGGTGTTTCATTCCGTTACGGAACCGGTTCCGAAATTTTAAAAGATATCCAATTAACTCTTGATCCGGGTTCGTTTCATTTTATGACGGGTGAAAGCGGTGCAGGCAAAACATCTTTACTGGGACTATTGTATATGAATCATTTGCCAACGAAAGGACGTGTACGTTTGTTCGGCAAGGCTGTCGATACGCTATCCCGATCTGATAAGGCACAAATTCGACGTCAAATCGGCGTTGTTTTTCAGGATTATCGCTTGTTATCACATTTAAATGCTTTTGACAATGTTGCCCTTCCTTTACGCATAGCCGGCGTAAAAGAAACAGAAATCAAACGACATGTCAGCGAGTTATTGGCTTGGGTCGGGTTAGAAAAACAAATTCGGGCATTTCCAGAAGAGTTATCCGGAGGGGAAAAACAACGTATTGCCATTGCTCGTGCTGTTATTAACAGACCCCAATTATTGATTGCCGACGAACCGACGGGAAACGTTGATGATGCCATGGCAAAACGCTTATTATACTTATTTCTCGAATTAAATAAACTCGGCACAACGATTGTTATCGCCACACACAACCAAAATTTAATTAAACATTTCGGATTTGAACAGTTGCATTTATCACAAGGACGAATTCAACGTATCAATCAGGAAAAACGACACACATCTTTTCAACAAGGAGAAACGGCATGAGAAAACCGTCTGATATCCCGTTTGTACAGGATTCATCTTGTTTTTTTGTTGCATGGATTGGCATGCTGATGGTTTTTATTGCCACATTGATATGTGCTCTGGCTATGATTACGTATAGTTCTGTTGAATCTTGGCATAAAAATGTTTCCGGTTCACTAACTGTTCAAATTCCATCTTACGATAAAGAAGGTAATTCACGCAAAGATATCATTCAAAGTGATATTGAAACAGCGTTAACGATTATTCGTTCTTCAGATGGGGTTATCGGGGCAAATCCATTAGATGACAACCAAATGGATCAGTTAATGGCTCCATGGCTTGGTGATCACGTTGTAACAAGTGAATTACCTCTACCCAAAATCATTGATGTTATCATTGATACGGAAAATTTACCCGATTTAGCCCAGATTAAGGCCGATTTGGCGGAACAAGTACCTTTGGCTGTTTTAGATAGTCATCGGGTCGCCTTGGCTGATTTGATAAAATTGGCACAAAATATCATTAAGTTAATTGGTGGCATTTTGATTTTACTGCTTGTCAGTATGGCTTTTTCAATTATGTTTGTAACAAAATCAGGGTTAAAAGTTCACCATGCAACCATTACTTTAATTCACATGATGGGAGCCGGTGATTTTTACATTACCCGTCAATTTGCAAATCGCAGTTTCAAAATTGCCTTTATCGGTAGTTTTATCGGTTTCCTACTGGCTTTACCCGTGATGATGTTATTTGCTTATTATCTCAATAATCTGACCGGTAGTTTTATACTTGGTACGGCACTGACAAATCAGCAATGGGGTATTTTAGCAAGTTTACCATTATTGTCGGCTATTTTAGCATATATCACAGCATTTAAAACTGTTTTAACCGAACTCAAAAGAAGTTTATAATGAAATATATTTATGGTTTAAGTCTTTATTTTATTTCTATATTCTTCACAATCTGGTTTATCGGATTTATTGTGTTTTGCGTTTATGCATTGTCTTTACAATCAGATTCATTAGAACAACCGGATGCCGTTGTTGTACTAACAGGAGGAAGCAATCGTATTGAAACAGGTATCCAATTGATGAAACAACAAAATGCTGATTATTTATTGATATCGGGCGTTAATAGACAAGTGACGAAAGATGATTTATTAAAAAATGTTTCACAGACACAACGTAAGAAAATTACACTAGGCTATACGGCAGAAAACACTGTTGGCAACGCACAAGAAATAGATGCCTGGGTTAAAGAAAGACAAATTGATTCCATTTTACTTGTTACCAGTTTTTACCACATGCCTCGCAGTTTTTTTGAAATATCCAGACTAAACAAAGAATTAAAAATTTATCCACGCCCTGTTTTTCCTAAATCTTACGGAGATTCTGTTAATTGGATTAAAACACGATATACTTGGTTACTGTTCTTAGAATATCATAAATTTGTATTCGTTCATCTCAAATCTTTATTTAAGGAGGTTTTATGACATTATCAAACATACTCACAATCATTCGTTCCATTGTCTTTTTAATCGTTTTTTACGTATCAACATTGGTTTTACTGATTGTTTTTATCCCAACATTATTTATTCCCTGTAAACAAGCCGGTATTTTACCTAAAACATGGTCCATTATGTCACGCTACCTGTTACAGATATTTTGTGGAATAAAAATTCAACTAAAAGGATTGGAAAATATCCCCTCAAAAAATGGGTATATCATCGCTTCAAAACATCAATCTGCCCTTGAAACAACATTATTTCACGGTATTATTCCCCATGTATTTTATGTTTTAAAACGTGAACTGTTATGGATTCCCTTTGTCGGTATTTATTTTTTAAAAACAGGTTGTATTGCTATTGACAGAAGTGGCGGAGCAAAAACCATGAAACAAATGTTGTCAGGTGTCAAAAAACATTTGGCAGACGGGATGAATTTAGTTATCTTTCCGGAAGGAACACGAACAGCCCCCGGAACGAAACAACCCTACACACCCGGTGTTGCCTTTTTATATGATCAGTGTCATGTTCCTGTTGTTCCCGTAGCCTTAAATACGGGCTATTGCTGGCCTAAAAACAAATCCGTCAAATACGCCGGCGTTATAACCGTTCAATTTTTGCCTCCGATTGAACCAGGCAAAAACAAACGTGAGTTTTTAAATGAGTTATCACAAACAATTGAAGCGGCACAAGAAAAATTACCTCACCCGTTTCAGGCAAAAGGTCAATAATGCTCATTGAGAAAAAGACGGTTTTAGGTGTTTATTCCGATTCTGGTTTAAATGCTGTTGAGATAGCCTTATTAGAAACAGACGGGATTGATTTGTATCATCAACCCGTCTGTATGTCACGTCCTTACCCAATGGATTTGAAAGATAAAATCTTCCGTTTTATTTTAAAGGCTGACTATACTTTAACACACGAAATGAAAGAAATTGATTCATTATTAACAAACTTTCATATTTCTGTTATACGGGAATTTTACGAAGAACACAAACGTTCACATCCTCATATTGATATCATTGGTTACTCTGGTCATGTTGTCTATCATAAACCCAAAGATAAAATTTCAATTGCTTTAGGCAATCCACAAGATATCGCTAATCAATTAAATATACCCGTTGTTTCTCGTTTCATTCAATCAGATTTAAAATCCGGTGGTCAAGGTGGACCATTGTTTGCATCATATTATACAGCACTAACTCAAACATTCAAAAAACCTGTCGGTATCGTATCATTGGGCGGTATCACCACACTGACATGTATTGGTGAATTTGGTGAAATGCAGGCTTTTGATATCGGTATTGGTACACGATTGCTTGACCATTGGATTTATAAGCACACAGGAGCCGAAATGGATTTTGACGGCTTGTATGCGTCAAAAGGCACGATTGATAAACGTTTGTTAACCAGATTACTCAATGAAGCATTTTATAAAAAACAACCACCTAAAACCGTTGATAAAAACGAATTCATTAGCATGTATGAACATGTTTTAGGTTGTTCATTGGCTGACGGTGCAACAACCTTAACAGCACTCATTGCACACAGCATTAAAAATGCACAATCATTTTTATCCATTCAGCCAAAAGAATGGATTTTAATCGGAGGGGGCATCTATAATCCCGTCTTAGTTCGCATGATAAAATCCATCCTCAAAGAACCGGTTAAAACAGGTTCAGAATGTGGTTGGTGCAACACAACTCTCAATGCACAAAGTTATGCCTTTTTAAGTGTCCGTTCTTTAATGAAACTACCTGTCAGTTTTCCCCAAACAACCGGTGTATTGGAACCAACAACTGGTGGAAAAATATTTTATTCTCAAAAATCATAAAATAAAGTCTAAAAAATGATTACACAAGCCGAGTCACTAAACCATTCCTTTATCAAAAACGCCATACAATCATGTCTGCCGTCTTTACCTGTTTTTCAATTAGAAAGATTAAACGGCAATGAAAATTTTACCTATATGGTTAACGAAACAACCGTTGTTCGTTTTTTCAAAAATGATTTTATTGAAAAAAACATTGAACAGCAACAACAAATTTTAAATTTTTTAGCATCTCGTTTACCCTATCCTATCAGTCAATTTTCCATTCATCACGGAGAATATCAAAACAAACTTCAAACCATGTGTGTTATGCCTCGTATTGAAGGATACGTTCTGGGTGAAGAAAAATTTGCTCAATTGTCAACCTCAAAAAAACAATATATTTTTGAACAATTATCGACTTTTTTAAAATCATTGCATGCCGTTAAATCGACAGATGTCAGTCAATTTAACATTCCTTGTATGGAAGAACAACTAACCAAACGACTTCAAACACATCCCATGTACTCACTGGTCAGCAAATGCTTATCTGCTTTTCATAATCGTAAAACACTCTGTCATTGTGATTTAAATCCACGCAATTATCACGTCAATTCATCTTATCAAATAACAGGAATTTTCGATTTTGACACATTATCATTTGCTAATCCCGTTTTCGATATCGCCCTATATCCCCGTTATTCTCAACAAGATTCATATTTGTTTAAAAAGGCATATGAAAATGAAACAAAATCAAATGTTGATTATTTCGATGGAGCGTTAATGCTACGAATGTTGTTTATTATGTCATATATTCATCAGGATTTGACATCGAAGAAGGGGCAATATGTATGTCAAAAAATAGAACATTATTTTTCACAAATTCCTACCATTAACAACAACAGACAGAATGCCTAAAAACAAATCAAACTGACAGCCATTAGAAACATACCAAAAAATAAACCTAATATTGTCAAATGATGTTTACCATAAGTGTGAGCCATTGGCAATAATTCGTCAAGTGAAATATAAATCATAATACCGGCAATTCCGATGAGTATGATACCAACAAGCGAATCATTCAAATATGATGCTAAAAAGAAATAACCGATAACAGCACCCAATGGTTCTGTTAAACCAGACAAAAAAGAACAAAGAAAAGCCTTTTTTCTGCTGGACGTTGCATAATAGATTGGAATGGCTACAATAAATCCTTCGGGAATATTATGAAAAGCAATGGCAATGGCAACGACATAGGCAATTTCCGATTTATCCAACGCTGAAAAAAAAGTGGCAATCCCTTCCGGAATATTATGAATAGATAATACAAGGGCTGTTACAAATCCCAAACGCAATAATTGTTTTGAAACTGGTTTGGACGATATCTGATGTGTTGTGGAGTGCTTCTTTTTTAACAAGGATAAATTATCAACATGAGGAATCATAAAATCAATTCCGGATGTAAGTGCTATTCCCCCAAAAAAAGCACACAAATATAGTATTTCCGCTCTGTCAGCATGCATGTTTTGCAATAACTGAAAACCTGTTGGAACTAATTCAAAGAAAGAAACATAAATCATAACACCAGCCGAAAATCCCAAACAGAATGATAAAAACTTTTTATCAAATCGAGGAGTAAAAAAGGCTATCGCACCACCTATACCCGTAGCCAAACCGGCAAATACAGTTAATAAAAACGCAAATGTCAACTGAGTCATATATTACCTTCTGTTATAAAGTAATATATTTTATTTCATTTGCAAGACATCATTTTTTTTAATTCTCAATCAAACAAAATATCGTACTTTTGTCACACCGGTAGAGAAAGACATTTATCTCCCCCTTGATAAATAACTCGTTGTGCTGATTATTTTAAAAGCATATAATAACCACGAATCATCAACAAACAAATATATTACATTGATATAAAAAATAAGGGCAACTTCTGCCCTTATCAAATATGTTAATCAAATTTATTACTGCGAGGAAAACCCACCGGCGGGAATTTACCAACCGTTGCCCGTTTCGCTAACCATAAACCGATATTGCGTTCAATCCTTGTTCCATTACCACTGGGGAACGGCAAACCATCTTCGATGTTAAAGAAGCGAACATCAGATAATTTTGCTTCTTGATAACGTTGCAAAATAACGCCACTGCCCCGTGTCATGGTCGGAATTTCTTCTGTTTTGAAAACAATCATCTTTCTGTTCGTTCCAATCACAGCAATATGAGAACCGTTAACCGGTTTGCAAAGCAAAGCCTTGTCCATATCAGCTAAATTTAAAATGATTTTACCTGCTCGTGTCTGTGCAACAACATCATTGCTGTTCACAATAAACCCTTTCCCATTTTGAGAAGCAACTAACAACATCTGTTCAGGCAGCCACACAAACATCGTTACAATATCAGCGTCTTCCGCTACATCAATTGACAAACGCAAAGGCTCACCATACCCACGTCCACCGGCAATATTATTCCCTAAGACAGTAAAGAAACGTCCATTATCTGCAAACAACACTATTTGATCTGTTGTATATGCTTTTAATGTGGCTTTTAAAGAATCCCCTTCTTTAAACTTTATCTCATCGACCGAATCCGTATGACCCTTCATGGCCCTAATCCAGCCCCGTTTTGATAATACAATTGTAATTGGTTCTTTTTCAATCATAGCCTCAATCGAAATTTCAATTTCTTTCGGGGCTTCAGCAACAAGTGTCCGCCGTTGACCCAATTGTGTGTTTTGACCAAACCGTTTTTGAATATCTTTAATTTCTTCTGACAATTTCTTTTTACGTAATTCCGTATCCGACAACAAGGCTTCTAATGCTTGTTTTTCAAGAACCAAATTATCGTATTCAGATTGAATTTGTGCTTCTTCTAACTTACGCAAAGAACGCAAACGCATGTTTAAGATGGCTTCTGCCTGTATATCCGTTAAATGAAACTCTGCCATCATAATGGCTTTAGGTTCATCTTCGTTACGGATAATTTCAATAACACGATCCAAATTCAGATAGGCAATCAAAAATCCTTGTAATAACTCCATGCGATGTTCAATTTTCGCTAGCCGATAATTGGATTTTCTGACAAGAACTTCATCTCGGTGCTTTAAAAATGCCATTAACACCTCTTTGATATTCATAACCCGAGGGGTATGGTCGGCATCCAATACATTCATATTCAAGTTAAAATTAACTTGTAAATCCGTATTTTTAAACAAATGTTCCATCAATTGTTCAGGAGAAACCGTACGAGATTTCGGTTCCAAAACCAATCGTACCACATCTGATGATTCATCACGAATATCAGCCAACATTGGCAACTTCTTCTCTGATAACAACTTTGCAATACGCATAACTAAATCAGATTTTTGTACCTGATAGGGAATTTCCGTCACAACAATTTGATATTGTCCATGAGATAATTCTTCTTTTTCCCATTTGGCACGAATCTTCATTGCCCCACGACCGGTCGAATAAGCCTTAATAATACCGACACGGCTTTCAGCCAAAATACCACCTGTCGGAAAATCAGGCCCTTGTATGAATGTCATCAACTGTTCGATTTCTGCATCCGGTTTTTTCAATAAATACAACAAGGCATCACATACCTCACCAACATTATGTGGTGGAATATTCGTCGCCATACCGACAGCAATACCTGATGCACCATTTGCCAACAAATTCGGAAAAGAAGCAGGCATGACAACCGGTTCTTCTTCTTCCCCATCATATGTCTTATCAAAATCAACGGCATCATCATCTAATCCATCCATTAACGCAACAGCAACAGCCGTTAAACGAGCCTCCGTATAACGCATGGCTGCCGCCTTATCCCCGTCAATATTGCCAAAATTCCCTTGCCCATCAACTAATGGATAACGAACAGCAAAATCCTGTGCCAAACGAACCATAGCATCATAAACAGATGAATCCCCATGTGGGTGATATTTACCGATAACATCCCCAACAACACGAGCACATTTTTTAAAACCAGATACCGGATCCAATTTTAACTGACGCATAGCAAACAACAAACGTCGGTGCACAGGCTTTAACCCATCACGCACATCCGGCAACGAACGGGCAACAATTGTTGATACGGCATAAGCCAAATACCGTTCAGACAATGCATCTGCCAGTTTTGTTTCTCTAATATTTTCCGTAATTATTTCATTCATAATTTAGGATTATATGACAAACATCTTTAAAATGCAAGTTTTTTTCATCGTTTTTATCAATAAATGTTCCCCTAAATATTTTTTTTACACTTGCTATTTTGGAGGAAGTTGTGTACACTCATTTCCTAAGACAAGGAGGATAAATGAAATATCTTTTAATTGCGTTCACTTTACTGTCATCGGTTTGTTGTCGGTCCGAAAATGTTCATCAAATGAAGCCTATTGCCAATTATTCAAGCTGGCGTGTTTATGAAGCAATAGAAAACAACCAAAAAGTTTGTTTTATATCATCAAGTCCACTATATTCTTCTCCTAAACGTGAAGATGCATATTTAATGGTATATCGTCGCCCAAGTGAAAAAGAATATAATATTATTACCGTTATGACAGGGGTAAAATTTCACTCAAAACATGTCCCAACATTCGGAATTGATAATCAAAAAGTTGTTTCCCTTTTTGCAGTTAATGATGCGGCTTGGATTAAAGATGCCAAAATGGAAAAGCAACTTATCAACAAGATGATTGACGGAAATGTCGTTCGAACGATTAGCAAATCAACAAAAGGAACAACATTAAAAGACACCTATTCACTCAAAGGCTTTACAAAAGCCTTAAACGCTATGACAGAAGCCTGCCCTGAATAATGGAGAAAACATGAAAAAAGAATTGATTGGTTTATCTCGAGATGAACTCACACAAGAAATGATTGAACTCGGAGAAAAAAGTTTTCGTGCAAAACAATTATGGCAATGGATATATAACAAAGGAAAAACTGATTTTCATGACATGACAACATTGGCAAAGCCATTTCGTGAAAAACTGAATTCTCTTTATACGATTACACATCCGAAAATCGTGACAGAACAAAACTCCGTTGACGGGACACGCAAATGGCTTATGGAATTTTCCGACGGGAAACAAGTTGAATGCGTTTACATTCCGGAATCAGATCGTGGGGCTGTGTGCATTTCAACACAAGTCGGTTGTGCTCAAGGGTGTAAATTTTGCCATACAGGCACGCAACGCATGATGCGTAATTTGACAGCCGGCGAAATTGTTGGACAATTTATGTCCGCTCGGGATAGTTATCAGGAATGGCCGACACCAACCGATGAAACAAGATACCTATCCAATATCGTTGTCATGGGAATGGGCGAACCATTGTGTAATTTCAACAACCTAAAAACGGCTCTGCGTATCGCTATGGACGGTGATGGCTTGGCTATTTCAAAACGACGAATTACCGTTTCAACATCAGGCGTCGCCAATCACATTCCCGAATTGGCTGATTTAGGGGTTAAATTAGCCATCAGTCTGCATGCTCCCAATAATGAAATCAGAAATCAAATTATGCCTGTCAATCGTAAATTTCCACTTGAAGTATTGATTGAAGCCTGTCGTGAATATCAAAAAAGATGTGAACGTCGCCAATTCATTACAATGGAATATGTTTTATTAAAAGATATCAATGACCAACCAAAACATGCCGAAGAATTGATGAAACTAGTTGACGGGCTGGAAGTTAAATTCAATTTAATTCCTTTCCATCATTGGGAAGGAGCCCCTTTTGAAGCATCCAGTCATAATGCGATTCATCGTTTTTCCAAAATTTTAGAAAACAATTGGTTTGCGGCACCTGTCCGTCGTTCCCGTGGGGAAGACATTATGGCAGCCTGTGGACAATTAAAATCTGCCAAAGGAACAGACACACAAAAGGCTTGAAATTTTATAACAACATCTTATCTATACAACCAAGAGGAGAAAAACCATGAAATTAAATGATGCTATTTTTCAAAGACGTTCTATTCGACATTATGAAAAAGATTTTCAGATACCGACAACTGATTTAGAACAAATTTTAAAAGCCGCCATGAGTGCTCCCAGTGCTATGAACAAACAGCCGTGGGAATTTATTGTTTTAACTGATAAGGAAGCATTGGCAAAAGTTCAAAACAATCATCCGTATGCTTCTTTTTTATCAGATGCCGGAACGGGTATTATTGTTTGTGTAGATTTAACACGGGAATATAACGGCATGGGTATCATCGATGTGACATTGGCCTCTCAAAATTTGATGTTGGAAGCACATGCTTTGGGGTATGGTACATGTTATTGTGGTGTATATCCGGAACATACTGACACATTTTTGGAACTATTGGATTTGCCGGAACACATTATTCCCATTGGTTTAATTGCATTAGGCAAACCATCATCACCCATATCAACAACGGTTAAAGAACGATTTGATCCTACCCGTATTCACATAAATAGCTGGGAATAAATTTTGTCTTTTATTATTTAAACGCCGGTGTTAATCGGCGTTTTTTTATTTGGACTGCCCGTAATCAACACTCTTTTCGACAACATAAATGTTCTTTTGATAATACAATAATACTTTGTACATAAGTGGCTCTCGCATACCAATCAGAGATATCCTTCTTAATACAATTTAATGACTGCCACACCCATTTTTATCTCAAAAAAGATTGCCACGTTTTCGGAACAGGAAGCAATTGCCATTTGGGATTCAAAGGATAGTGTGTCTTCACAAACTGTTGTGGTTTTGCATCAAAATAATCTTCATCAATTCGTTTTCCTTGCGATAATTCATTTCCATGAAATCCTTTTCTTTCCCGTTGCTTTAAAAAACGAATCATCTGTTTATCAGAAGATATTTCCTTACCAACACTCCTTTTTCCGAAAATCATGCGATAGGTATCAACCAAAATCCAACGACCATCAATCTCGATAGCATTCCACGAAGATTCATAACGTTGCATTCTGAAATCAGGCAACCCTGTCAATTGCATCATACTGTGACGAACAGCCTGCAATCCAGCCGGATCTTTTCTGTCAGGTGATTGAATATTTTGACCGGCATAACCATCTATTTTAACGGCACTCAGACCTGCCGCCTGACATAATTGATTATACAAAGTGGCGTATTCCTGTGGCGTACCAATTCGTGTTTTTAAAATATCATTCGTCGGCATCTTATCTGCCGGTTTATTTTGTTGAGAGGCCTTTTCCAATACACGTTCAGCATAACCGTTTCTATCTAGTTGAAAGGCAACAAAAGAAGCCAAAACACGTGCCTTTTCCATATCAGTATCTAAACCATCCGTCAAATTTTGAACAATCTGTTGCACGGATTGACCTTGGTCATAAGGTAATTTTTTAGCCCGTCCGTCCAAAACGGCGTCCGTGACGGCACATACCTGCGATGACAGTAAACAAATCAAACCGATTCCAAACATTTTTAAGAATTTCATATATCCTCCGTTTTGATTCAGTTTAAATCTTCAACCAATCCCCACGAACCATCTGTCTGACGATGATATGTTTCGTTTTTTCCTTTCGGATTTTTCAAAACTAACACTTCATTTGTTTGTTCAACCAATTGATATTCATCCTGATTTTCTGCTCGTACATATCGTTTTTCGTCAACCCAGAAAAAATTATCAATAAAATCAAAATGTTTTATATACAAAGAACCAGCGGGCAACAATTCATTCGTGCATTGTTTTTTGTACGTCAATATCAAAGCGTATTGATTGACAATCTGTTTTTTTTCATTGGCTTTAATCATTTTATCCATTAAATAACAACGATTACCCTGATAGGCTTCTTCTTTGGAAATACCAAATCGTTCCAATAATCTGGCACTAATGACTTTACGCATTTCCATAATGGTTTCGTAATATTTCTTCGGATATGACGTATGCCGACGCAACCTCAACAAGGGTTCGTTAATCATACCTAATTTACCACCGGCCAACCATAATCGTGACCAAAAGTCATAATCTTCAGCCGAAATCAATGTCTCATCATACCGTATGCCATTTTTTCGTGCAAATTCCAAATCAAACATGGCCAAATTTGTATAATAATTAGCAAAGTGATAAATAATTTCCCAGCGACGAGGTGGAACCCAATTATTAACTCCTTTGGCCTCACGTCCCATTTCATAATAAACACTGTTCACGGCAATATAATCCGGATGTTTTTTGAAAAAAGCTAACGACTTTTCCAGACGATTCGGTTCGGAATAATCATCACTGTCCATAATGGCTAAATATTTACCTTTGGCTTCATCCATTCCCCGATTTCTGGCACAAGCAATCCCACAATTTTTTGGATTACGAACAAGCCGTATCCGTTTATCCTTGGCTTGGTATGATTGAATCAATTTAACAGAGTCATCCGTTGAACCGTCATCAACAATCACAAATTCAAAATCTTTCACCGTTTGATTTAAAATGGATTCAATGGAACGAGGCAACAAATCCTCACGATTATATGTCGGCATTACAACAGATATCAACGGTTTTTCATCAACAGCCCCGATTGGTAATGCAACCCCCAATGCGATAAAACAAACCGTTAATGCAACTCCGACATATATTTTTTTAATCATCAGGCTTTTCCATATTCAGTTGATAAAAAGTGAGATTGTATGCCCATTTTGTTCAGCACTAAATGCCACCGTTTCGAAAAAGGAACATCAAAAATAACATCTGCATCAGCAGGTGCCGTTAACCAAACATTACTCATGATTTCATCTTCCAATTGTCCACTAATCCACGTTGCACACCCCAAAGAAATCAAACTCTTAGACGGACCATGCCCTTGCGAAATATCATACAAAATCTCTTGTGTTGCCGTTAAACAAATATCTTCACTGATACATTGCGTTGCATCTGTTTCATAATCAGATGTGTGTAAAATAAAACCATTCGTAAATTTATCGGGACCACCCAATACAATTGTCGGTTCATAAGTTAATTGTTCGTGTTTTATCTTTAATTGTTTCAATATTTCCACAAAAGACATCCGTTCAGCCGGTCGATTGATAACAATACCAGCTGCCCCTTGTGGTGTATGTTCATAAAGATAAATAACAGCCTTTTCAAATCGCAGATCATCGATTTGAGGCATTGCAACCAAGAAATGTCCTTTCAAAGAATGAAATGATTGTCGGTTTTCCATCATTTAATGCTCGTTATTTTCCTCATCATCATAATGATCAACCATACCTGTCAATTCTGAACCGTCATGTTCCGACAAATCACCGTCATCATCCAAAATTTCCAAATCATCAGGTCCCAATTCTTCGTCTGTCAAAGGAACATCTTCCGTCATTTTCAACAAGGCTTCTTCATCCAAATTTTCATCATCAATTTTGGGAGCGGCTTTCTTAGCTAATTTCATCAATTGCTTTGTTTTTGATTCTTCGTACGATTCCGGCGTATATTTTTCCTTACACTTCGGACATGAAAATGTTTTTTTATTCATATCATAAAAAAACACACCACATTTCAAGCACTTACGTTTTGCACCCCATGTTTCTTTTGCCATAATTAACCTCCGATTAAAAAAAAACTTGTTATTTGTGCCTTTTACATGTAATGTTCAAATTGTCAATAAAAATTTACACACACAAGGAAAAAAAACAGATATGAGTATTATTGCAATTGATGGCAGTTCGGCAACGGGGAAAGGAACACTTTGTTCTAAATTGGCACAAGTGTTTGATTATGCTTATTTAGACACTGGTGCTTTATATCGGGGGGTTGGTTATGAACTGTTGAAAAACGGTTATTCACCGGAAGATGAAAACAAAGCCGTAGAAGTCGCAAAAAGTCTTTCAAGTGAAAAAATGTTACACCTACAAGACGAATCGGTTATCAGAACGGAAGAATACGGAAAAGCCGCCTCCATTGTATCGGCTTATCCCCGTGTACGGGAAGCCTTATTTGAATTTCAACGTCGATTCGCACAACACCCTGTCAAAAAAGACGGAACCATTGCCAAAGGGGCTGTTTTAGACGGTCGGGATATCGGTACGGTCATCTGTCCGGATGCTGATTATAAGATTTTTTTGACGGCTCGACCGGAAATTCGTGCAAAAAGACGTTTTAAAGAGTTGCAATTAAAAGGATTATGTGTTATATATGAAGATGTTTTATCGGATATCCTTGCCCGTGACAAACGAGACAGCGAACGCACGACAGCACCATTAAAACCGGCCGACGATGCGTTTATTTTGGATACATCTGATTTGACGGCAGACGATGTGTACGCTCAAGTCGCCTGCTTTATTCAAGAGCGGAATCAATAAGTCCCCCAAAAGCCTTTGGGTGGCCAACTATAATTATTTTAAGGAATTTATATGAATACACAAGTAAACCAAGCGACAGAAGATTTCGGCGCTTTATTAGACGAATTTATGGGGAAAGGTTCTTTACAAGGAAAAGTTATTTCCGGTAAAATCGTTGGTTTTGATGATGACATGGTTATCGTTGATGTCGGTTTAAAATCCGAAGGACGTATCCCTGTTACGGAATTCGGCATTCAAAATCTGAATTTAGGTGATGATGTTGATGTTTTTGTTGATCGTTATGAAGACAAAAACGGTAACGTTGTTTTATCACGTGAAAAAGCCCGTCGTGAAGAAGCCTGGGGTGATTTGGAAAAATCCATGGAAAAAGGCGAACATGTTATCGGTACAATCTTTGGTCGTGTCAAAGGTGGTTTCACTGTTGATTTGAATGGTGCAACGGCTTTCTTACCGGGTAGTCAAATTGACGTTCGTCCGATTCGTGACGTTACACCGTTAATGGGTGTTGCTCAACCGTTTGCATTATTAAAAATGGATCGTGTTCGTGGTAACATCGTTGTATCTCGTCGTGCTGTTTTAGAAGAAACACGTGCCGAACAACGTTCTGAAATCATTAAAAATCTTTCAGAAGGTCAAGTTGTTGAAGGAACAGTCAAAAACATCACGGATTACGGTGCTTTCATTGATTTGGGTGGCGTTGATGGTTTATTACACGTTACCGACATTTCATGGAAACGCATTACAAATCCGGCAGAAGTATTAACAGTCGGTCAACCGGTTAAAGTACAAATCATCAAATTCAATACGGATTCAGGCCGTATTTCATTAGGCATGAAACAATTAGACAGCGATCCATGGGTTGGTGTCAACGAACGTTTCCCGTTAAATTCTTCCTTCAAAGGAAAAATCAGCAATATTACGGATTACGGTGCCTTTGTTGAATTGGCTCCGGGTGTTGAAGGTTTAATCCACGTTTCAGAAATGAGTTGGACAAAGAAAAACGTTCATCCGAGCAAAATCGTTTCTTTAAGTCAAGAAGTTGAAGGTATTGTTTTAGACGTTGATGAATCAAAACGTCGCATTTCCTTGGGTATGAAACAAATTCAAGAAAACCCATGGAAAGCATTTGGTGATACACATACCATCGGCGATGTTATTGAAGGTGAAATCAAAAATATGATTGAATTTGGTATTTTTGTTGCCTTAAATGATGACATTGACGGTATGATTCACACATCTGATTTGTCTTGGGAAAAATCAAGCGAAGAAGCCATCAAAGACTACAAAAAAGGAATGGTTGTCAAAGCAAAGATTTTAGACATTGATGTTGAAAAAGAACGGATTTCTCTCGGTATTAAACAATTGACGGAAGATCCGTTAGCAACAGCTTCTGAAAACATCAAAAAAGGTGAAATCGTCACAGGTATCGTTTCTGCAATCGAAGACGGTGGTATTGAAGTTGAAGTAAATGGAATCAAAGGCTTCATCAAACGCACAGATTTGGCAAAAGACCGTGCTGAACAAAAAACAGAACGTTTTGCTATCGGTGAAAAAGTTGATGCCAAAGTAACTTCATTCGATGCAAAAACACGCAAATTGACATTGTCAATTAAGGCTCGTGAAGTTGCCGAAGAAAAAGCAGCTATGGAAGAATTCGGTGCAACAAATGCCGGTGCTTCTTTGGGTGATATTTTAGGAGATGCTTTAGCCAAGGCTAAAAAAACAAAAAAATCTTCTAAAACAGATGCCGAATAAGAAAGGCTAATCGAGAAAGGCGTTTCAATGAAACGCCTTTTTTTATACTTTTTTTATAAACATAACATCATCAGTTTTGTGTTGACTTCACTTTAATAATGTTATAGTCCGATAAATGCATCGGTTGATGACCGATGTGAGGTTTAGAACCCTCTCTTAAACAGTTGTTCTTTTTAGAACGTAAAACTACCTTTTTGCTATGGCAGGAAGGTAGTTAATAAAGCATAAGGAGAGGTACGTACCATTGTGCCAAATAAACTACACTATTTCTGTTTAAATAGGTTCTAACTTCCTGCCACCTCTCATCAAGGTGGTATTTTTATGATAACTAGAACAAGGAGCGTTAGAAAAACTTGATAAATTAAAAGAAAAAAACATCATTACACAGACTGAATTTGAACATCAAAAAAAATTATTTTAGAAAACCAGAAAAAAAAACCTACTCCAACTAAGCAAACAAAAGAAAAATCTTTATGGCAATACTTTGTTGAATGTATAACGAAAAAATATTTTTGTTTTTCAGGGAGAGCAAGAAGAAAAGAATATTGGGGATATCACTTATTCTGCATTATAATTACACTTAATTAACATAAAAGGAGTTGTAAATGCTTCTGCTTTTCATACTATTCTGTCTTTTTTGCTATTGGATGGCACAAGTACCCATCACAATAGCCAAAAAAAGAGGTATTTGTGATAGCGAGTTATATGCAATCAAAGTATTAAGTTGGTGTGGTATAATATTTTGGGGAACGACATGGATAATCGCCATTATTTTATCACTTATTTGGAAACCTAAAAACTGGATTAACAAAGTATCATCAAACGATAAAACATTGAAAAATAACTTTGAATTATTAGAAAAATTATCTGATTTAAAAGATAAAGGCATTATCACAGAACGTGAATTTCACACAGAAAAAAAGAAAATAATAAATAACACCTGAAAAAAGGGGAATGAAAAACAATTTCATTATCCTTTATTGATTTTTCACATGAACGACTGAAGAATTTTTTGAACAGTATCTAACGAAATATCATTCAGGCAAATCACTTTTTCACGGGATGTTTCGCCATGAACAATTCCGATTTGTCGTTTTTTCAAATGAAATAATTCCGATAAGAAATCAATTAAGGCTTCATTCGCCTTACCGTCAACAGCCGGAGCCCGCAAAGCAATTTTAAATGCTTTTTCCTGCCATATTCCCTCAATACCACTTCGTTTTGCATTCGGAGAAACACGAACAGCGATATAAATTCCTTTTTCTTTTTGAGTTATCATTTTTAACCTTTCTAAAGCAAGATACAACGGTTTCAAATAAACGTCAAGTGACAAAAAACAAAAAATCATTGACACAATACATGAAAATATGATATACTGCACAAACTTTTATAAGGAGATTTTATGCAATCTGTTGGTAGTTTTTATCATAAACTCAGAGAATGTGTGCGAAATGCTCAATCTCATATTTTTTTGTTTCTGCCATCTCTAACGGAACAGGTTTTGCATCGTGCGACCGGTTTAATATTTCATAAAACATCACTTGAAACCGACTTAATCAATTTCACACACGACAAAAACGGGCTCATCGATATCATATCTCCGTTACGTGCATCAAAACTGGAAGATTCTTTAGATAAAAACGGATACAAGGTTTGTGCATATCAAATGACAGATTCAAAATTTGTTGAACCGTTACAGGATTTTGCAGAATCCATTGCTGTTTTTGACGGGAAAGAAGCACTTGTACAACCTCAAAGCAGAACGTCGAGTTCTCAATTGTTTACCGATAGAAAAGACGTCATATATTTTATGCACATCCTATCCCAAATTATTTCTTATAAAACAGATGGATTTCGTCTGTCATCTCAAAACAACGCCCATTTAAATCTGGCAGCAACAGATGAAGATCGTTTGCAACTTAACAGAATCTGCATACAGTATCGGTTCACACGGGGCATTCCCAAACCGAATATGTACATACAAAAAGCATTACAACAAAGAGAGGTCTAATTATGCAAAATCAACAAAAACAAATTGTTTTAATCTGTGATATCGGTGGAACGAATGTTCGTTTTGGTTTATATACCGAGGGTGAAGGCGAAAAAGTTAATTTTGATGCCAAATACAAATGCGATCAATTTACCTCTTTTGAACAAGCAGTTTCTTATTATTTATCAACACAAACCAAACAACCGACTCTCTGTGTTATTGGCGCTGCCGGAAACATTGATGAATATAACGGAGAAGTTTTAACCACTAATACGCCATGGAAGGCCAGTGCACCAAAATTAAAAGCACAATTTCCTTTTTTCAGACACATTCGTTTGGTAAATGACTTTGCTTTACAAGGCTGGGCATTAGGGGAATTAACACCGGAACAATATCGTCCAATTTTCAGAAAAGAAAACTCATCTGATTTTTCACAAGGTCAGGTTGTCATTATTGGACCGGGGACAGGTTTAGGAACATGTTTAATTTTACAAAACGGTAAACACCCTCAAACAATTTACACGTCCGAAGCCGGCCACAGTACCCTACCCTATATTGAATTTTCAAATGAAGTTGATAATGAAGACAATCGTAAATTATTACGCATTTTAAATGAACATTATGCTCAACGAGGAACAAAACCCGTTATGGAACATATTGTTTCCGGAACAGGAATTACGAATGTGTATCATGCATTTCGGGATGGGTTTATTCCAACACAAAAATCTCAACGTGTTTCATCGGAAGAAATTGAAACGTTGGCAAATCGTGGCGATGTTATTGCTTTAAAAACATTTAAATTTTTTAATGCTTATTTGGGGGCTCATACCGGTTCAATGGCTTCTACGACAAAAGCACAAAATGTTTTCTTTTGTGGTGGATTGATGTCCAGTCCATATGTATTGCATTTATTAGAAGAATCAGAAGATTTTAAACAACAATTTATCAACCGTGCCGGTATGACAGATGCCATGAAAAATGTTCAGTTTAGTGCTTCATGCTATCGAGATATGGCAACATTAGGTCTTGTTGTTCGCTCTAAACACTTAATCGAAACGACAAAAAGTGAAGAAGAAAAGAAACAAGCCAACTATGACATTGTGATGTCATTGGCCATTATGCAAGCCTTTATTGAAACCAATTGTCCGGAAGTTCGTCCGTACATGAAAAAGGTTGAACGGGCGATTGAACGTTTTAAAGATGCTCAAACGAAAGAGATTCATCCCAAAAAAATCAAAACGAAACGTCGTAAAACAAAAAAACGTTCACAGGGACGTTCTCGTCAATAAAATATCCGTTAATACAATTTATTATCGGATTATCTCAACAAAAAAAAGAAGCAAACATGCTTCTTTTTTTTAATATAAATTATACACAAATCAATATTATTGATGACAATACATTCTGCCCATATTAGTATCTTTCATTGGTGTTCATGATGCATTTCAACATAATTGCGTTGATAATTCATCCATGTCGATTTCATTACTGCCGCTATCTCTATTAAAACCCCAATAATCACCACAGATATCTTGTCATGCTTCCGAATTGCATATTTGAACGCAATATTTAATTTCATGTGTATCCGGCATCACACGGATAACATTCACCTGCCCCATTCATCATACTTGGTGCTCAAGCACAATCTAAAAAATCCCGAAAACAAGGAAATTGTTTTCGGGATAAATCTTTTCTAACAAGAACGAGAACCATCGTTTTGCGGTAACTTCGGAGTTGCCCCCCCAACATGCCCATGAGAATGAGTGGCTAATGTTTGATTAGAAGAAGGGGTCTGCCCACTTTGTGCAATCGCACCAAGGTTTTCACCCGCTTCAATAGCATCTTCTGCATGTGTGTATTGATTTAAAATTCCGTCTGATATTCCTGTTTTGGTAACAAAAGTCAAAATAGCCCCTGCTAAACCACTGGTTGAATTGGCAACCTGAGTAAGACCAATTTGTGCCAATGAATGTTTTTGCATAGCCGGACCATAACGACCAAGCCATGCACCTACCATTGCTGTTAAAGCATTTTTTTGAGAATCATTGTAATATTCACGAGCCCCGATGATATTCTTTTTGTCCTCGGGTAAATCTTTTGTTCTTTCATCAAAATCAACACCATCCTGTTTGAGTTTTTTTATAGTTTTTTCATCTTCCAAAAGTTTTGCCGCCTCTTGAGCCGTCAACTGATAATTGTTTGCATCTTCAGAATTACTCGTTCCATTCGACGAACTAGCACGTGCTTTATCAAGTGCTGCCCGTGTTTCAGGCGTTATGCTTCCGGTCAATTTTTTATCTGCCATTTCTATCCTCCATTAAATTAAACGATGTTTCATTATATCATATTCTTATCTTATGTGCAAGCAAAAAATAATATTGATTTTATACATAATTTGTGGTATTATACATACTACGCAGTTCAAATCTTTATTTGGGAGATAAAAAATATGACAAATACTTTCAGTGGGGCAGTTCCCGTTACTGCATACACACCGACGGCTGGGAAACAACCAACTTCTTCCTCTGGTGCGACAACAGATATGCCGACACCTTCTGTCCCCGGCCAGCCGGCTGTTGTTACACCTGATGATGTTGCATTGGCGTTAGGAAAGCAACCAAGAACAAATACCACTACTCCTTCTGATACCTCTGCCAATCAAGGTGCTGTTGCTCATGCGAATCATGAAATGGCACAACAACAGGACGAAGGTAATATTATCACCCGTAATTGGAAACTTCTTTTGTTGATTATTGCAACACTTGGCGTTGGTTATTTTGTTTATAAAAAAATCACTGACTACAAAGATGAACGGAAAGACGCTCTTGCAAAAAATAAGGATTTACAGTCTCAGATTGACAAATTGGAAGATCAAATTGATGACGCAAAGGGAAACGGTTCAAACAGCAATACAAACAACAGTGGTGGGAATGCTCTTGCTAACAGCGGTGTAATTGTTAATACAGATACCGTTGATCAATTAAATAATATTTTTTCAGGAAATTCACGTGTTTAAAGGGAATATGTTAAATGGAAAACAATGAACAAACCGTTCAATCAACGGATAATCAGGTCGTAAAACAACCATCTTCATTGAAACGTAAGGTTTTGTTTGTGTTGACAAGTTTTTGTGCCTTGGCTGTTGCCGGTACAGGTTACGTCTATCACAAAATTCAAGATTACGGAAAGCAATCAACGGCAATCGGAAAAGCCGTTGGTGATTACGTTACAAAAATTCAAGCAGAACGCAAAAAATTAAACGCCATAACACAACAGGCTTCATGCAATCGGGCTGATTACACACAAGAGTGCAAAGATATGGTAGATATTGTGACTTCATCAATCCGTAAATATCCCAATAAAACACCCCAAGAAATTATTGATTTAAGTTGTCACAAATTTGCTAAATTCCATACGGGCAATCCTAAAGCCGATATTATATTGGAAGATATGCGTGCTGTTCAAAAATATATTGTCGGTTCAAACAGAGATTTACATGTCTGTATGTGTTACTACCATAAATCACCGGAGGTTCCGTTTCAAAACAGATTTTCTGATGCATCTGATGTCCGTGAAAGCATTTATCGGTATGAATTAAAAGCACGTCGAGATCTCTACGAAACCAACAAAATAAAAAGATCAAGCATGTTTGACGCATCTCGTCAAAATTTTTAGTTCCAGAGAAATATGACTCGTCACAAAAGTTTCTTTTTTTACACTTGCTTTTTTGTTTTAAATAAGTTAAAAGAGAAAAAGATTTTTATTTGTAAAGGAAGGTCTCATGGAAAAAGAACAAAAACAAGCAATTAAGGAATTAGCTGAATTATTGCATGAAAACAATTTATCCGAAATCGACTATGAAGCAAACGGGGTTCATATTCGGGTTGTCGGTCCGAAACAAGCAGTAACAACCGTTGCTCAACCGTCTTTGCCTGTTGTAGCAACAGAGAATCCTGTTCCGGCAGTACGTGAAGAAAAACCGGTTGTTAAAACAGATAATCATTTGGTTTCTCCGATGGTTGGTATTGTTTATTTGGCAAAAGATCCATCTTCTCCCGATTTTGTCAAGGTGGGTGATACCGTTTCTGTTGGTCAAACAATTTGTTTGATTGAAGCCATGAAAACATTTAATCCGATTAAGGCAACAAAAAGCGGTAAAATCAGTGCTGTTTTGGTTGAATCCGGCAGTCCTGTTGAATATAATCAACCTTTATTTTCTTTGGAATAATCATGTTTGAAAAAGTTTTAATTGCCAACCGTGGCGAAATCGCTTTACGCATACATCGTGCCTGTCGTGAAATGGGTATTAAGACCGTAGCCGTCCATTCAACGGCTGATGCTGATGCGATGCACGTAAAATTGGCAGATGAAGCGGTTTGTATCGGACCTGCTTCCGCAAAAGATTCCTATTTAAACAAAGCCGCTATTATTTCAGCTGCGATGATGACAGGGGCTGATGCCATACACCCAGGATATGGTTTTTTATCTGAAAATGCCGATTTTGCCGATATGGTGGAGGCACACAACATGGTCTTTATCGGACCGAAACCTGATATGATTCGTTTAATGGGTGATAAAGTGACAGCCAAAAAAGCTGCTATTGAATCCGGTCTTCCCGTTGTCCCCGGTTCAGACGGCGACGTTAAAACGGTAGAAGAAGCATTGACATGGGGTGAAAAAATCGGTTATCCCGTTATTGTCAAAGCAGCAGCCGGTGGTGGTGGTAAAGGTATGAAAGTTGCCCATAATGCAACGGAAATGGCAGATGCATTCACATTGGCTAAAAATGAGGCTCGCAACTCATTTTCAAGTGATGTCGTTTATATTGAAAAATATTTACAAACACCTCGTCATATTGAAGTTCAAATCATTGCCGATAATTATGGTAACGTTGTTCATTTAGGAGAGCGAGATTGTTCATTACAACGCAATCACCAAAAAGTATTGGAAGAAACACCCTCTCCGGCACTCAATTCCAAACAACGGAAAGAAATTGGCGAAATTGCTGCCAATGCTATGAAGAAATTGGGTTATTCCAATGTTGGAACAATTGAATTTTTGTATGAAAACGGTCATTTTTATTTTCTCGAAATGAATACACGTGTACAAGTTGAACACCCTATTTCCGAAATGGTAACAGGCGTCGATATTGTTCGTGATCAGTTACGTGTTTCAGCAGGTGCTCCATTGGGCTATACACAACAGGATATTGTTTTTTCAGGACATGCCATTGAATGTCGTATCAATGCCGAAAATCCAAAGACATTTATTCCTTGCCCTGGTAAAATCGGTGCATGGCATACGCCCGGTGGATTAGAAGTACGTGTTGATTCAGGCATGTATGCCGGATATAAAGTACCATCATGTTACGATAGTATGGTTGCTAAATTGATTGTACACGGCCGAACACGAAATGGAGCAATGATGCGTTTAAGACGTGCGTTGGAAGAATTTGTTATTGAAGGCATTTCAACCACAATTCCTCTTCATCAATGCATCATTACTAATCCGGAATTTTTAGATGGTGAATATAACATTCACTGGTTGGAAAAATTCATTTCGGAACATCAAGACGAAATTATTGAAGAAAACTAAATCCATAAAACAATCTGACCGTCCGTTAATGGGCGGTCTTTTTTATCATTGAGAACGCAAATAATTTATATTTATAAAGAATATATTGTTTTGAGGTATCAGATAAATAATACCCTTGACAAAAAATACTGTTGTTTTTATTTTTATCCTATGAAAGGAGAATATATATGAAAAAAATAGGTATTTTAGTGGGTAGTTTACATTCACAATCCATCAATCGAAAAACAGCAGAAGCGTTTGTTAAAATGGGGCATCCAAATTTGGATTTTTCATTTATTTCTATTTCTGAACTGCCTCTTTTTTCGGAGGATTTAGAAAAAAACATTCCTTCTGCCGTTGAACAATTTCGTCAAACCATTCGACAATGCGATATCGTGTTAATCATGACACCGGAATATAATCGTTCCATAACAGGTGTATTGAAAAATGCGTTGGATTGGGCTTCTCGTCCTTATCAACAAGGCGTGTTTATCAATAAAAAAGTAGCGATTGCAGGTATTGCTCCCAGTCCTGTCGGCACAGCAGCCGCTCAAGTGCATTTACGTTCCATTATTCCCGCCATACAAGGCATTATGATACCTCAACCGGAAATGTGTTTGACATGGAAAGAAGATTTCCTCGATGAAAACGGATTACCAAAAGATAAAAAGATACAACAATTTTTTAAAAAATTTTTAGAGGCTTTATCAAACGCATAACGACACCTTTTTATCACATAAAACAAAACTGTTTCTGTATGAACGTTATACATAATTGAATGAGCATAATGATACCCCCCTGCATACACAAGGGGGTATTCATTTTGATTATACTTTTATTGCTTTTGATATATAGCAATACCACGTAAAATATCCATTGCCCGTTCTAATTGATAATCCACCTTTTTATCCGCATCTTTTTCATCTGATTGGACAGTCTTTTGAACAGGATTTTCTTTTTTAGATTTTTTCACATCTTTGGCTTTTTTACCTTCTTCAGCAGCGATGGCTTTTGGCAAATCACCTTCACCAAACCCTTTAATAACTGGTAATTCTTCTATTTTAGCACGAGGAATCACGACGTCCGGTTCAATACCTTTGGCTTGAATTGATTTACCCGACGGCGTGTAGTAACGTGCTGTCGTCATCTTAATTCCACCAAAACCAGGGACAGGTCTTAATGTTTGAACAGATCCTTTTCCGAAAGATTTTAATCCGACAATCAAAGCACGGTGGTGATCTTGTAAAGCACCGGCAACAATTTCAGAAGCCGAAGCCGACCCTTCGTTAATTAAAACAACAATCGGTTTTTGCTTTGCTAAATCGCCATCTTTTGCACTAAAACGCATGGCTTCTTCCGGATTACGAGAACGGGTTGACACAATTTCACCTTCAGATATAAACGTATCAACAACCCCTATTGCTTCCGTCAATAATCCACCGGGATTATTTCTGACATCCAAAATGTAACCAATCAATTTTTCCGAACCAATCTCCTTATTCAATTTTTCAATGGCTTCATGTAGTTTTTCCGTCGTATGGTCGCTAAACGAAATAATACGAATATAACCAATATTGCCTTTGGCTTCAAATTTAACAGGTTGAACTTGAATAACAGCACGGGTCATTTTTACATCAAACGGTTCTTTGTCTTTTCTGGAAATAGTCAGCGTGATTTTTGTTCCCGGCTCACCACGCATTTTTTTGACGGCTTCCATCAATGATAATCCCATAATAGATTCCCCGTCAATGTGTGTAATATAATCGCCCGTTTCAATACCGGCACGAAAAGCAGGGGTATCATCAATCGGCGTTGTAACCCGAACAAGACCGTTTTCAGATGAAACTTCCATACCCAATCCACCAAATTCACCCTTTGTCTGATTTTCCAAATCTTCAAAATCAGATTGATTCATAAAACCCGAGTGAGGATCTAATGACGACAGCATACCGTTAATGGCATTTTCAATCAATTCTCTGTCTGTTGTCTCTTCAACATAGTCTGATTTTATCGATTGAAAAGCAGCCCCAAATAATTCCATTAACACATACGGATTATCCCGTTCTACAAGATTCTTTTTAGACGAATCGGCAGAAGCACAACCGGCAGAAAACAAAAAAACGGTCCCTAATAATAAAGCAAATAATTTCATATAAACCCTTTCCCTCATGATTTTAATTCAATAGTGATGATATTTTATTGATATTTATCACAAGAATATCAACTCGTCAACACAAAAGAAATCGAAAAATTATTATTTATATTTTTGAGTTATTGCTTGTATGGATGGTAAAAATTCTTGTAATACAAGTTTATAAACATCCCGTTTAAATGGAACAACTTTGAAAATCATTTCATCAGCATGGTACCATTGATAAGACTCAAATTCAATTTCTTCCGGATGAGCCATTAAATCAAAGTCTTCACCCGTACCATCATATAAAAACAAAAACCATTTTTGACATTGACCAATATATGATTGTTTTGAAAACATAATCGGGTGAGGAAATTGATAAGCATACCAATATTCCGATTGACGAATAAGCTGAACTTTATCTTTTGATAAACCCGTTTCTTCCTTTAGTTCACGATAAGCGGCTTCTAAAGGCGTTTCATCAATATCAATACCACCTTGTGGCATTTGCTCGCAATAAAGAGTACCGGATATATGATGCAATTTATTTTTATCAGCCCGTGTCCCAAGCCATATTTGCCCTTTTTTATTGATAATCATTAACCCAACATTGGGCCGATATTGTTCTTGTTCTTCCTTTGAAATTAACATAAAAATTCCTTTCCCTGCGTGGCAAAAAACATAAAGTTATTGTATATTTTTTGATACTTTTTGTCAATTCAAATAAATCCAATACCAATAGGGACTGTATTTTTCATGCACGCTTTTTAAAATAAGAAAAAGCATCAAAAAAAAAGATTACCATGCGATAATCTTTTTTTACTTAATGATATACAGTCTTTTGCTAAAAATACCTTAATAACACAAAGCCTTAAGGATAGTAGTACGCGCATATGCGTTTACATCACCACCATTTACCAGATAAATGTGATAAGCAGAACTATCCCCCGAGGCAATAGAGGTCCACGCTCCTTTACTCACACCAATAGCCATATTGGGGCAACCGTTTGACCAACTTTGATTATTACAGGCTTCGTCCAATGTTGCCAAATGACGTTCATTGGCTTTACACCATGCAAACGCACTCCACCAGTTCATTGTTTGATTGCTTATACAGTACACATGACCATTTTTTCCCGGTTTTTCTTCTCCACCCTCACATTTCGCAAATGCCATGCTCGGTAATGTCAAAATTAAGGCTAATATCAATAATGTTTTTTTCATGTTTCCTCCGTTTATTATTAGTTATTGACGATTTATTTTTGTTTGAAATATTGTTGGATTTAAAAATTTGTTTCGTTGTTGTACTTGCATGATAAGAAACCCTATCATCACCCAACGCCCCTTGAGCACCATGCCATTCTTTTACGTCACCCTGAACTTAATTCAGGGTCTCTTGATAACATAGCACCCTCCACAACTCGATGAGATGCTGAAACAAGTTCAGCATGACGATAGGGAGTGGTGGTCATCATAACGAAAAGTGAGTGTGTCTTTTAACAACACAACACCCTGCCTATCCCCATCGTCACCCTGAACTTGGTTCAGGGTCTTTTGACGATAAAGCACCTTGCCACAACTCCAAGAGATGCTGAAACAAGTTCAGCATGACGGTAGGGTGGCGTTCATCATAACGAAAAGTGAGTGCGTCTTTTAACGACACAACCATTCTACGCTCGACAATCTTTCAATATTTACTATATCTTTTAATGTTTTCAATGTCTTATTTTTTGAAAAGTGAACCTCCTTTTAAACAAGTTATCACACTCATCACGATTTATTCCACAATCGGACATTCTTCTAAATCCCCCAGAACGGACTCCATATCCAAACACACACCCCATAACGGGTTACTTCCCTTGGCATCTGCCATATCACGACACCCTTTCGATTTAAAGGCTAAATAACAGTATTGTTGTTTCGGACACGCCGTTTCAGGCGATAACATCTCATCATAATCAATGATGGGCATGCTACAACTCGAATTGGTATTATCCATATCTGTACAGGAACCATAAATAACACCCGTATAATTGGAACTTGCAGAACCACTACAGGTTTCGTTCGTAAATGATAAATAACAATATTGACCTTCAAGACAATTATCTGTGATACTTTCAACAAATTCTTTCCCATCAGGCAAGTTCACCGAACACGACGGATTGACATTATCCATGAATGTACAAACACCGTATAGTTTACCG
>JAZTVX010000053.1:0-17860 GCA_045635565.1 Alphaproteobacteria bacterium | reverse complement strand
CGTCCTCATTCCATTCGGACCGTCCTAACGGACGTCTATTTCGCTATCGCTTCATGAACGAACCAACTATTCGTTGGCTCAAATCCTAACCAAACCAACTAATAAAAAAAACCTCCACAAGGGAGGTTCTTTTTATTGGCTGGGCTGGCTGGATTCGAACCAACGAATGACGGTATCAAAAACCGTTGCCTTACCACTTGGCGACAGCCCAATGCTGTTCTCACTTCTTATGGCGCATATGGCGCACTTGGCGAGATTCGAACTCACGACCCTTGCCTTCGGAGGGCAATACTCTATCCAGCTGAGCTACAAGTGCAAGCCTCGCATAAAAAGTAAATACTTTATACTCCTCTTTTTTGATAATTGCAAGAACTTTTTTCATTTTTTTATCTTTTTTTTCTAACCCTTTCCCTTCGTTACCTTTTTATCCCTTTCATGAATCTGTCATCTCTGCCTTAAAATCAGATTGTTATCTCCTTAACCTTTAAAAAATACAAAAAAAACGACGCTCACTTTCGTAAACGTCGCTTCTTTTTCAATAACCGATATTACTTCGATTTTTTCTTCGTTTCTTCTTCGTAAATCGGACGACCGTAATAAGCATCTAAATACAAGTCTTTAATTTCGCTGATTAACGGATAACGTGCATTACAACCTGTACATTGGTCATCAAATGCCTTTTCAGACAATTCTTCCACCGTTGCCAAGAATGATGCTTCATCAACATTACATTCTTGAATCGACATCGGAATATTGATTTCTTTTTTCAGGTTTTGAATGGCTTCAATCAAACGACGGACTTTTTCGTCTTCCTGATGAGCCCCTAATCCTTCCGTTAACCCCATTAAGTCAGCAAACCGTGCATAACGAGCTTTAACAAACGGATAACGATATTGCGGGAATGTACCTTGTTTCGTCGGAACGTCCGTTGCGTTGTATTTAACAACATATGGCAAAATTAACGCATTGGCTAAACCGTGAGCAACGTGATATTCCCCACCGAGTTTATGAGCCATTGAGTGACACAATCCCAAGAAAGCATTAGCAAATGCCTGACCCGCTAATGTCGCAGCATAGTGCATTTTTTCACGGGCTCTCGGATCATTGGCACCATTGTGATAAGAACGAGGCAGATATTTGAAGACCAAACGAGCGGCTTCTAATGCCTGACCATCAGATAAATTACTTGCCATAATGGATGTATAGGCTTCCAAAGCATGTGTCAAAACATCAATCCCAGAAAAAGCCGTCAACCCCTTGGGCATACTCATGGCTAAATCCGGATCAACAATAGCCATATTCGGTAAAATTGAATAATCCGTAATCGGGTATTTTTGGTTTGTTCTATCGTCCGTAATAACCGTGAACGGTGTTACTTCAGAACCTGTACCGGATGTCGTCGGAATAGCAACCATTTTGGCTTTTTGACCCAAATTCGGGAAATCAACAATTCGTTTTCTGATATCCATAAAACGCATAGCAATATCTTCGAAAGACAAATCCGGTTGTTCATACATTAACCAAACGATTTTGGCAGCATCCATCGGTGACCCACCACCGATTGAAATGAAGACATCCGGTTCAAAACGACGAACCTGTTCTAAAATAAGACCGATTGTCGTCAAATCCGGATCCGGTTTAACAGCATCAAAAACCTGATACATCATGCCGTTCTTTTCCAAAATACCCCCGACACGTCCGGTAATACCGATTTGTGTCATCGTTTTATCTGTAACAATAAAGGCTCTTTTATGGCCTTGCAATTCTGCCAAAGCAAAATCTAAACAACCCCGTTTAAAATAAATTTTTTCCGGTGTTTTAAACCATAACATGTTTTCACGACGTTCTGCGACTGATTTAATGTTCATTAAGTGTTTTACTCCAATGTTTTCACTGACCGAATTACCGCCCCAAGAACCACAACCCAATGTCAATGACGGAGCCAGTTTAAAGTTATACAAATCACCGATAGCCCCTTGTGCAGCCGGCATATTGATTAACGTACGACCGGTTGTCAACGTACTACGGAACAAAGCAATTCTGTCTTTATTCGGTTCTGCCGTGTATAAAACAGATGTGTGACCGGCACCACCGATAACAATCAATTTTTGAGCATCTTGAACGGCTTGTTCAAATGTATCAGCCTTAAAGAAACCTAAAATCGGAGACAATTTTTCATGAGCAAACGGATTTGATATATCAATCGTATCTGATTCAACAATTAAAATTTTCGTTGAAACAGGAACATCAATCCCTGCCATTTGAGCAATTTTGTGAGCCGTTTGTCCGACAATGGCAGCATTCAATTTACCGTCAATGAAAATCAATTTTTTCAACTTTTGTTTGTCGGCTTCATTTAAAAAAGCACATCCTCTTTTAATAAATTCGGCTTTGATATCATCATAAACACTTGCCAACGCAACAATTGCCTGTTCAGAAGCACAAATCATCCCGTTGTCAAATGTTTTACTCATGATAACACTGCTGACAGCCATTTTCAAATCAGCCGTTTCATCAATAATGACCGGTGTATTACCGGCACCAACACCGATGGCCGGCGTACCGGAACTATATGCAGCCTTAACCATACCCGGACCACCCGTTGCCAAAATCAAAGAGATATCTTTATGTCCCATCAAGTAACCCGTGATTGCCGGTGTTACTTCGTCTAAGCCGGCAATAATGTCTGCCGGTGCCCCTGCCTGCACAGCGGCTTCCAAAACAACGCGTGCTGCTTTATTCGTACAGCCAATAGCCCGTGGATGGGGTGCAAAAATAATCCCGTTACGTGTTTTTAATGCCAGCAAAGCCTTAAAAATAGCCGTTGATGTCGGATTTGTCGTCGGAACAATACCGGCAACAATACCAACCGGTTCGGCAACTTGTGTGAACCCGTGTTCTTTATCTTCGCAAACAACACCACATGTTTTGGTGTTTTTGTATGCATTATAAACATATTCGGCAGCAAAGTGGTTTTTGATGACTTTATCTTCAACAATACCCATGCCCGTTTCTTGAGCAGCCATTTTAGCCAACGGAATCCGTTGTGAAGCCGCTGCTAATGAGGCGGCTTTAAAAATTGCATCAACCTGCTCCTGCGTGAATTGAGCGTACGTTGCCTGAGCCACTTTGACCCGAGCAACCAGTTCGTCAACTTTCTTTTGTTGTTCTTCTGTTATTTCAGCCATTTATACTCCTTTTTCAAAACTGGTTTTTTATTCATGGTTTTAATCAAAAAACATTATATTCATTTTTCGAAAAATCGCAAGTTTTTTTGCAATTTTTTGAAAAATATTTTCCGTAACAGTTCTTCTTTGTTTTTCAATCAGGTAAAACAAGACTATTTGACATCTATCCCTTGTTTTTTCAAAATATCCAAAGCATCATTGATGGTTTGTTGACGTTCCTGATTAGAATCAATTTTATACCAAGAGATATGCCCCGTTTCCAAACGCAGTTGACGTTCCAATTCCATTCTGTCACGTACATCCGACGGATTACGCTTGCGTGTCATCACCCGTTGCGTTCTGATTTCTAACGGTGCATCAACCCAAATTCCGACAAAAGGAACATTCATTTCTTTTGCCAATTCTTCAATCGCCTGCCGTTCCCGTTGGTCATAAAATAACGCATCAACAATCACACAAGACCCGCTTTCCAATGCCGTTTTTGCCTGCTGACGTAATACATCATACACAACTTTTTCATAAGCCGGCGAATCATACGTTTCATCAATATGTTCGTCTAACGCACATCCTCGCATTTGTTTTTTAATCACGTCATCACGCAAAATGACAGCCCCCGGAGCAGGATTGAGTTGTCCACCGATTTCACGGGCAATACGAGATTTACCACTACCGGACAAACCACCACACGCAATCAGTGCCGGTTTATTTCCCATAATCAAATGGCAAGCCAATTCAAAATATTTACGAGCATTTTGCAAAGACTTTTTCTTTTCTTCATCACAAAGAAGCGTTGATTTTTTAGCACAAATACCGGCACGAACAGCCGCACGCATGGACTGATATAACGGTAGTAACGGATACCCTCCCATATCATTCGTATAAGCCAGATAATGATTAAAAAACATATTACATAACCGTCGCAATCCTTTGACTTCAAAATCCATCAATAAATATGATAAATCATACAACGTATCAATACAATCTAACGAATCATTATATTCTATCGGACTGAAAAATAAATACTTATCCCCTTCCCGAGCAATATTGCTTATCAACAAATCACCATGACATTTACGGACATGCCCACTCTTTTGTCGCATGGTAATTAAGCGTTTATTTTGTTCCAATAATGCCAAACTGCGTTCCGTCAACCGACGCAATTTCGTTCGATTAAAAACAGTTGTCGGAAAACACGATAAAACCGATTCATTTTCAACAATGATTTTTCGAATATCATCGTAACCCCACTTGGTTCGGAATTGTTTAGCCTTACAATGCAAATCGCCCAACTGTTCGGCCAAATCCATCACGTCAAATCGGTCAAAATTCGGGGTTCGCATCTGCAAAACCAACATATCTTCATCTTTTAATCGTCGCATAACCAACAACGTATCAATTTCAACACCGGCTTTTCCACCGATGCAAATACGTCCGTTTGGCAATTGACGCACAGACCGAACCCCCACAACCAAATGAGGAGCATACACCGTACTGCGACGCATTTCATGCACGCAGGCAATCCGTCTTTTTTGAGGTGTTGAAAAATCAAGAAAAGGGGAAATCATTGCCCGTTTTAATTTAAAAGCATAATTGCCGACCAAAAATAACATGGCTATGTGAGATTGTCGCACACTGACTTCCTTGACCTGCCAACTCGACGGATAAATACGGGGATTTAAAAGTGCCTGTACGATTTCTGCCTGACTGTTAAGTTCCATCTTACCTCTTTTAACCGAATGGTTTGATATAAATTGATATCTGTGTATCAGGATATCTCTTTTTAATCTTTTTTTCAATCATTTCTGTAATTTCATGTGCATTTTTTAAAGAACACCTTGAATCTAAACGGATACAAAACTGAACAAACACACACGAACCGGATGTTCTTGTTCGCAAATCAGCCATTTTTTTGACTTCTTTGCACGACAAAATCATTTGACGAATATCTTTGCGAAATCGATAAGGCATTTCTTCGTCCATTAACATACGACACGAATCACGGGCAATGACCCAAACACCTCGCAATAAAATCAACGATACGATAATACCAAAAAAACCGTCCAACCAATGCCAATTCAAAACCGATGCTCCAATCAGAGATAAAATGACTCCCACATTCATTAAAATATCACCACTGTAATGAAGCATATCTGCCCGTAAAGACAACGCCTGTGTTTGTTTGACTGCATAGCGTTGAAACAACACCAAAAAACACGATATAACAATCGTGGCTCCAATCAACACAATCCCTTGAGACACATCTGTTATCGGTTCTTGATGAAATAAACGCACAACCGATTCCTTCAACAAAACAACAGCAGCAGCAAAAATAACAAATGACTGAATCATAGCACCGATGGCTTGGGCTTTACCGTGTCCGAACCGATGATGCCTGTCAGGTGGTATAACAGCCTGTTTAATAGCCGTCAAAGCAACAAGTGACGTTAATAAATCCTGCACTGAATCAAACAAACTGGATAGAACGGCAATGGAATCGGTAAGCATAAAAGCCATGATTTTCATCATAATAAACGTGAATGCAACGGCAACTGATAATTTGCCTGTTAAAAGCATTAACCGATTTTTTTTAAGTTGTTGTATCATCATTGATTTAACATGGGCATGTTAAATCAATTTAGGTATCCTACTTACGAATAACAAAATAAATATGTGCAAAAAGTAAAAATCATGGATTTTTACAAATTTTGTACTATATTATAGAATCATCATGATATATTATCAGATAACCTTAACGGAGAAAATCAATGCAAAATCCTTATGACTTACTTGGTGTTTCCAAAACAGCAACGGCAACCGAAATAAAAAAAGCGTACCACAAACTCGCCCGCTCTTATCATCCGGATGTCAATCCCGATAAAAAGGCTGCCGAAAAATTTAAATCCATTACAGCCGCATATGAACTTTTATCCGATACGGAAAAACGCAAACGCTTTGATGCCGGCGAAATTGATGCGGACGGCAACCCAACCCCATTCGGTTCAGGTGCTTATGACGGCCGTTTTAGAAATGGTCATTCGGGATATACAAAACATCACGTCAACCCCGAAGATTTTGCATCCATGTTCGGTGGTGGGTTCGGTGGATTCGGAAGTAAAGGCGGATTCGATTTTTCCGACTTGTTTGGTATGGGGTCATCACAGTCACACCATCGTGAATCTCATTCTCAATACAAACAAGAAAATCTAGATGCCCGTTACGAATTAACCATTCCATTCGATCTATCCGTAACCGGTGGCGAAACAACTATCGCCGTCAACAACGGGAAACGCCTAAAAGTCAAAATCCCTGCCGGTGTAACGACCGATTCCGTTTTGCGTTTAAAAAAACAGGGATTAACCGGTTACAACGGGCAAACCGGTGACGCATTGATTACCATTAAAATTCAAAATTCAACCGTGTTTGTCCGTGAAGGCGATAATATCCGTGTCAATGTACCCATTTCGCTCAAAGAAGCCGTATTAGGAGCAAAAATTCCCGTTCCAACACCTTACGGAGTTGTTATGATGACTATTCCTGCCTATACCGATTCCGGCAAAACATTACGATTAAAAGGAAAAGGTGTTAAGGACAAAGGTGATTTACTGGTTTCTTTGCAAATCATGCTACCCGATAAACATGATAAACAACTCACAGATTTTATCCAACAATGGGACGAACCTTACCACAATTTAAAACGAGGATAAAATAGACTTAACAATGCCAAACACCTCTTTTAGAGAAAAAAAGTAATTACAAGGGAATAACTTTTTTCAAAAAAAGAGGTGTTTTTTTGCCGTTTTGTATCAAAAAATCGAAAAAAAATGATTTTTTTTAATTTTGTCTATTTTCATCTAAAAAAAAGAGGTGTATAGTAAGGAAAACTTTTTTATTTTAAGGAGAAGAAAATGGAAGAAATTATTTTCCCGAATCAAATCAGAATGTTTCGACGTGTTCGTGGTAAAACAATGAAAAGTTTAGCCGATATGTTAGGATTGAGTTTATCTGCCATCAGTAAAATTGAAAAAGGATATCGTCGGGTTGATGAAGAACAACTGACTAAAATTTCAAAATATTTAGATTGTCCGCCTGAAGCCTTATTCGTCTCCGAAAAATCTTCTCAACCGGAAGTCATCAAGGCATGGAAACGGGAACAAGAACGTCGTCGCAAAATCAATTCGGGCAGTGGATTAAAAACGTTAGGAGCCGGTTTGCGTTATTTGCGTGGGCAAAAAAGTTTAACATTGCAAGCCGTCGCCAAAGGTGCCAAAATGACGTTATCTGTTTATCATCGCATTGAAATGGGACAGCGGGAAGTTGATGAAAAAACATTTCGGGATATTGCCCATGCTCTAGGTTACTCGGAAAGTGATTTACAATTAAAAATTTACGAACTGGATATGTCCGGAGCATTGGACGAATTGAAACAAACAGAAGGCAAAAGTGGTATTTTTACCAGCAAAGGTGGTTATAATGACTTACCAGTCAGCCGATTTATGTTACGCAGTGCCGATGCACAGGAAACAACCGTTCCGATTTACGGTTTTCCGAAAGAAAATGGTATTATTAGTTTAAATCGGGAAGAATCGGTTGGTTCGATTTTGTGTCCGTCCACCTATTCAACGGATGAAGACATGTATGCTATTCGCATTAAAGCATTGGTTTTAGGACCGGTTATTCCGGTTGATTCTGTTTTTGTGGTATCTCCAAACACGAAACCGAAAAAAGGCGATGTAGCCATTATGAAATTAAACGATAATGATGTCTTGCCGGTGTCAGTGATTGAAGAAGGTTCTGAACAAATCAAAGTATTAAGTCCGATGCGTGCCGAAACATTTACAATTGGAAAAGATAGATTTTCCGACTTGCAACGGGTTGTTTTGATTGCTTTTGCCTAAAACTGAATGAGGGGATAAATGTCTGATACACAACTAGATTCTGCCAATCAAATTCTCAATGCGTTTATGCACAGAAAAAAAACGCATGATAACACGATTGCATTGCATGCTCAACGATTAGTCAATCAGTTTCGCCAATTGAGTGTGTTAAAACCGGAATTTGTATCAGAATACAATCAGTTGTTATTAGCATCAACAGATGAAGTACGCATGATAATGAAAGATATTGTCGGTGGGCCGACCGTTCGCCAGTATTTGGATTATCTGCAACAGAAAAACGGACAATCATCATCAGATGAAAATACAGACGAAGCTGATAATACCAATGCGAACATCAACGGTGGTTATTTACCGAATCCCGATGATGATGTTCCTTTTGTGTTTGGTCAGACAATGGCAAACAACTCAACACCTGTACCAACAATGGATAAAGGATATATGGATGCCATCACACAAACATTGTCGGCTTTGCAGGAAAGTAACCGCCAACAAATGGATATGTTCACCCAAGCATTAAAAGAAATTCAAAATCATGTCCAAAGTACGGAAAAGGATACATCAAGTGCTGATAAAAATGCAGTCTCCTTGCAAGAGTTGGCACAAATGCAAGCGACGCAGCAAACAGCCTTTGAACAAATGATTCGCTCACAAAATGAGGCTATATCCTTATTGACGACAAAATTTACAGAAACATTATCCAAGCAACAGGAATTATTTACAGAACCCAGAACCATCATTATTGAAAAATCATCAGGTGAACCGACTTCAACAAATGCACAAATGTTATCGTTGACAGATTTAGTCTCCTCCGCAGAAACACTGCAAGAGAACGAAACCAGTTCAATAGACACTGCTGAAAACATATCGGATAAAACTGAAACGGAAAATATGGCAGAAAACAATATTATCTCCCATGACGAAACAGTACTTGAAGTCATTGAAGAAAGTGATGATGATATTATTATGTCTGAACAACCAAAAGATAACGATATGACTTTATCCGAAACAACGGATGATGAAGAAGATATCATTGAAATGAATGACGACGATGAAGATAACAACATCAAAGAAGAAGATGATGATAACGGCATTGAAATAAATGATGATGTTATTGACAAAGAAAACAGTGTTAACATCACCGTTGAAAGCAAAACAGACTTCGATACCAAAGAAAAACCATCCATTTCAACGGATAATGCTCAACCGATTTCAACTATTTCGACAGAAGCAAATTCTGTACAATCAAGCGTCACAGAATCTCAACAAGAAACAACATCAATAAAAGATGCACCAAGGGCTCCATCGATAAAACCATTCGCACCACGCATGCCTATAGGGGGTATGTCCCACATGCCGACATTCAAAGGTGTTCCACCACTATCCGGTTTTGGCAAAAAAATACCTTCGATGGGAAAACCACCTGTTTTCGGTGCATCTTTTACTAATGAAAAGCAATCAAACAACACACCTGAAAGCACAGAAGAATAAATTATCAATGGGGGTATAAACATGGCAAACATTCAACGCATTATGGACGCTTTGGCTACTTATACGGGAGATCCCGAAACTTTGACGGCTTTTGCAACCGTTGCCGAAGAAGAACTGGGTAGTAATTGGACGAATACAATTTATGATTTAATTTCCCCGATGACACCAGACCAAAAAGAACGCCTTGACCATGCGTACCACTATTACGGAGCAACCTTAGCCTGGGCAGAAGTACAGGAATATTTAGCACAACAAGAACCTCTGGATTTGACTGACTTAGCCGAACGTGTACCGACATTGGAATATTGGTTAAACTTTTTCGGTGACAACGGTTTGCAAATCATCAATGAACTCAATGAAAAAATGAAACAACAATCATTGATGTCAGAAGTTATGCAAGATGTCCCTGTTTCAACAGCGACAACGCCACTTGAAACATCTCAAATACCAACACCCGATGATGATGTCATATTGCCCGATGCAAAAGCAATTGTAGATTGGTCCGAACAAACAAATATTGATGACATTCAAATGATTGATATCAATGAGGACGGTCGCACACCTCAATTTGATGATACGCTACCCGAACAATCAGTATCATCATATGAAGAAATCGAAGAACCCGTCGTTCCGACGATTCCTGATGAAGAAATCGAAGAACCTGTCATTCCGATGATTCCTGATGAAGAAATCGAAGAACCTGTCATTCCGACAATTCCTGATGAAGAAATCGAAGAACCCGTCATTCCGATGATTCCTGATGAAGAAATCGAAGAACCCGTCATTCCGATGATTCCTGACGAAGAAATCGAAGAACCCGTCATTCCGACGATTCCTGATGAAGAAATCGAAGAACCCATCATTCCGACAGAAGATGTACCATATGATGAAAACACTTATCCGACGGAAGATGTACCTTACGATGAAAACGTTTATCCGACGGAAGATGTACCTTACGATGAAAACGTTTATCCGACGGAAGATGTTCCTTATGATGAAAATGTGTACCCAACGGAAGATACACCATATGATGAAAACACTTATCCGACGGAAGATGCTCCTTATGATGAAAATGTGTACCCAACGGAAGATACACCATATGATGGAAACACCTATCCGACAGAAGATGAACCATATGACGAAAGTGCATATCCGATGGAAGATTTACCCTATGATGAAAATGGGTATCCGACAGAAAATACGGCACAGGATTGGAATGGGTATCCGACCGAAACAACTTCTTACGATGGAGGCACTTATCCGACAGAGAATGTTTCCTATGATACCAACACCTACCCAATGGATAACATTCCTTACGAACAACCGATAAACAACACAAATTGGGAAGGAGAACAATTAACGGCTCCGATGGGATTTGTTAATAAAATACAAACATTGAACAGCCAACGTCCACAAGATGAACGTATTGTCACCCCTCCTCAATATCAACCACAAAAACCGGAAACAAACGAACAGTTTTTAGCCAAAAAAGCCTTTAAGCAACTTGATTTTGTTAATGGCGTTCATGCTTGGATAGAAGCCCGTTGTATTGGTTTAGGCAATATTGAAATTTATAAGTATAAGCATTATGGTTTCTTAGTTGATGCTATGGAACAGGCTCGCAAAAACATCAAAGAAGTATTAGCCTCTCCGGCCTACTATCCGGCAATTGAAGCAACACGATTAAATGGATTACAAACATTGCAAAATAGCCTTGTTGCTTTGGAAAAAGATTTAGAAACGGCTTATGACAATTTACCGGGGGAAATAACGAATTTGATTAAAGATGATATCAATTCAGATGAGGCCCGTCGCATGTTGGGTATGATTGATACGTCCTCACGCAAAGAATATCTCGGACCGGCTCCTGACGGATTTGAAATGATTGACGACCCGTTTGATGATGCGAATAAAGTATAATTCGGATAAAAAAAGACTTCACAAGACCGATAAAATGGTGTATGTGTATAAAAAGTTGATAAATATGTCTGACAAATGAAAGAAAAGGATATAACCATGAAAAAATTAACATATATTATTCCGATGGTAACCGTTGCAACGGCACTTCACGTATTACCTGTTCAAAGTCAGGTTTTTAATATTTATCCCTCACAAGGGTTTGCTCCCACACAACAATCTTCCGTTGCCACCATTAACTTGGAAACACCGTTCAGATGTCGGACAGATTTGATTAAAAATCAAGATATCATTTCCTCCATTAAAGTCAGTGCCGATGATTTTAAATTGAAACAAATTGACATTGTCGATGATTTACCCCGTTATGAAGTGAACGGTTTTTCTTTTGAAGATACACCGGTTGATCAGGCATTGCAAATTCTGGTCGAAGAAGCCGGTATCGAAGTGTTCACGGAAGATGATACATACATCGCTTTGAGTGCCAAAGACATCTATGGCGAATTATCACTTGTCATTGATGAATTATCCAATGCCGGTGAAACATATTATCAATATGATGCAAAACAAAAGCGTCTGTATTTAACAAGACGAGCCCGTTTTGAATTACAAATGCCCAACAACCGCATGTTAATTTTAGGTGTTCTTGATGCATTGCGAGGTGCTGGTATTGAAAACATTACACCGAATTGGAACACCAATGTTTTATCTTTGACACTGACAAAAGACGAAGAAAAAAGCGTTCGTGACTTAATGAGTCACATCATGAAAACGGGTGAGTTTTTGGTCGCCGACACGCATGTTTATGCTGTTACACCAACACAAAATGATTCAAATTGGGGAACGGTTGTCAACGCATTCGGTGTTGAAAAAATTCATGCAACAAACAGTGGTTTATCCGGTAAATTATTGTCGATGAGCCATCAAAAAAATGCCGACAACTTTATGGAAACGGTTAAACGCTATTATACGGTAACTCCTATCAGTCACGGTATGTCGGTTGTTCCAAACGGATGGAAAATGCGTTTTGATATTGGCAAATGTGCAACAACACCCTATATACAAAATCAATTATCATTGTTGTTATATCCGAATGTCGGAAAAGGAAATGCCGTTGACATGCAAATCACATTGGATACGACTCAAGGGGAATTGTCCACATTTAAAACAAACACCGCCATTGATGATGAATTAGCCATTGTCGGAATTGCCGACCAAAATGGTATCGGTTCTGAAATTTTAGCAATGATGAAATTAAAACTCATTCGTTTGGTTCAAGAAAAAAAATAAATAAGAGGCTGAAAGAAGATGAATCAACAAATTAAAAATCCACAACAGATAGGTGTTTCGCCAACAACAGGCACCCCCCAAAGACAAGGACGTTACCCGAATGAACAACGTCCTATGCAACCGTCGGGAGGCATACATCAAACACAATCGTCTGTTGGTCAAAGAACTCCTCAACAAGGAGGACGTGCTATGAACCAACCCAATCGCCCGATGCAACAAAATCCTTATCCACCCCAAGCAGGGCGAGCACAACGTCCCATGCCAAATCGTCCGACCATGCCTCAACAAGGGCATCCGATGAATCGTCCTGCACAACGTCCGACAGGCATGAATGCACAACAACGTCCAGCCATGTCGCATCAACCGATGGCTCATCCGCAACAGCCGATAAATCAGAATCCGAAACAGGTATTGACCCAACCCCAACAACAAGTACAAGGGCAATCTCAAAATCAACAAACACAACCTTCCCGTTCAAAATATGTGCCGAATTTTGCTTCTGATTACGGATTGCCGCCCTTTATCATTACAACAAAAGGGATTGTTTTACTCTTTGTTGTCACATTGATTTTAGGCATGATTTTCGGTTCTTCCATTTTTGGATCAAGTGCACCGAAACAAGCCCCCCGAGGGTTACAAGGGGTTGTTAACAACGATGATATTTCACCTCAAACCCGAAAAAATTTGCGTCGATGCGGTTTAGTTGTCCGTGGTCAAGAATGTGTTTTGTACATCATGAATTCGACACGTTATGACAAATCGGCTAAGGACTTCTTTGATGATGCCGTTCGGTTAATGGGTATTCAGCGTTATTCAATTGACCTTGTCAATCCCCGATATGCGACACGTTTAATTCCACCGGGTCGCTTTGCCGAAATTTACATACCACCATTGCGTTAGCATGTGAATAAAACTGCCTGTCCCCATACAGGCAGTTTTTTTACATCTAAATCTGATATATTTTATTTATTTTAAAGGCATTAAAACAAAATAATAAAAAAACAAGTCTGAACTTTATTAAAAAAAGCCTTTGCCTTTTTTTACACAGACACACGACTGAAAACAAATAAAAAACAAATTATTATTTTTTAACAACAAAACAATTTATTGTTTTTTCCAAAATTTAAGCAAAAAACATTATTTTTTTACATCGATACCCTTGACTTTTGTTTAATTGCATACTATTTGATACTTATCCAAAAATGAAGTCATAAACAACAGAAAGGAAAAAATCATGAATTTCAAACCATTACTTGACCGTGTCGTTTTAAAACGTGTCGCAGAAGAAAATAAAACAGCCGGGGGCATCATTATTCCAGATACTGCCAAAGAAAAACCATCACAAGGGATTGTTGTTGCAGTCGGTGCCGGTGCCCGTGACGAAGCAGGTCATTTGATTCCAATGACGTTGAAAGAAGGCGATAAAGTTTTATTTGGTAAGTGGTCCGGTACAGAAATCAAAATCAACGGTGAAGATTTGTTGATTATGAAAGAAACGGATGTTTTAGGTATTTTAGAATAATTTTTACATAGAAAAGGAAAAAAAATGACAGCAAAAGATATTAAATTCGGAACAGATGCCCGCACAAAAATGTTGCGTGGTGTTGATTTATTGGCTGACACTGTTAAAGTAACATTAGGTCCGAAAGGTCGTAATGTTGTTTTGGGCAAATCTTACGGTGCACCAAAAATTACAAAAGACGGTGTTTCTGTTGCCAAAGAAATTGAATTAGCCGATAAATTTGAAAATATGGGTGCACAAATGGTTCGTGAAGTTGCTTCCAAATCGGCAGATGTTGCCGGTGACGGTACGACAACAGCAACCGTTTTAGCACAAGCCATTATTCGTGAAGGTTGTAAGGCTGTTGCTGCCGGTATGAATCCAATGGATTTAAAACGTGGTATTGATTTAGCCGTTAATGCCGTTGTTGAAAACATCAAAGGTCGTTCCAAAAAAGTTTCAACATCTGCTGAAATTGCTCAAATCGGCACAATTTCCGCCAACGGAGATACATCATTCGGTAACTACATTGCCCAAGCCATGGAAAAAGTCGGCAACGAAGGCGTTATCACGGTTGAAGATGCCAAAGGTATTGATACGGAATTAGATGTCGTTGAAGGTATGCAATTTGACAGGGGTTATCTCTCTCCGTATTTCATTACAAATCCTGAAAAAATGATTGCTCAATTAGATAACCCATATATTTTAATTAACGAAACAAAATTATCTAATTTACAAGCCTTAATCCCTGTTTTGGAAGCCGTTATTCAAACGTCTCGCCCGTTATTGATTATCGCCGAAGATATTGAAGGCGAAGCCTTGGCAACATTGGTTGTCAACAAATTACGGGGTGGTTTAAAAATTGCTGCCGTTAAGGCTCCGGGATTCGGTGATCGTCGTAAAGCCATGTTGCAAGACATTGCTGTTTTAACAAATGGTCAGGTTATTTCTCCTGATTTGGGCATGAAATTGGAAGATGTCACATTATCTTGTTTAGGTACGGCAAAATCTGTCACAATTACAAAAGACGATACAACAATTGTTGACGGTGCCGGTGATAAAGCGGAAATCGCCGCTCGTGTTGCTCAAATCAGACAACAGATTGAAGAAACATCATCAGAATATGATCGTGAAAAATTGCAAGAACGTTTAGCAAAATTATCCGGTGGCGTTGCTGTCATCAAAGTCGGTGGTGCTTCCGAAATCGAAGTTAAAGAAAAGAAAGACCGTATTGATGATGCATTACATGCAACACGTGCTGCCGTTAAAGAAGGTATTGTCCCTGGTGGTGGTACGGCTTTGTTATATGCAACAAAAGCATTGGAAACAGTTCAACCGGAAAATGATGACCAACGTGTCGGTATTGATATTGTTCGCAAAGCGTTGCAAGCCCCTATTCGCCAAATTGCCGAAAATGCCGCCGTTGACGGTTCTGTCATTGTTGGCAAATTATTGGAAAAATACGATGTTAACTATGGTTACGATGCTCGTAAAGGCGAATATACGGATATGTATCAATCCGGTATTATTGACCCGACAAAAGTTGTCCGCACGGCTTTGGAAGGGGCTGCATCAATTGGTGGCTTGCTGATTACAACAGAAGCCATGGTTGCCGACAAGCCGGAAGAGAAATGTTCTTGTGACCACGGTGCCGGTGCCGGCATGGGTGGAATGGGTGGAATGGGTGGTATGTACTAACTCATTTATCCGAACAAATACAAAAAAAGAGCAGATTTTGTCTGCTCTTTTTTTTTACAATAAATAGCTATCATTCTTTTTGTTTGTATTCTTAAAAAACATGCTATATTATAATATTATAATATAATAAAGATATACGTGAGGTTTTTATGAAAAAATTTTTGCTTGCTTGTACAATTGTTTGTTTAAATATACATAATGCAATCGCCAATGATAAAAATATTGTTTCAAATCAAGAATATACAGTAAATGACATCGTCATGAAAGAGGGTGTAGCACTTGATTTAAATAACCATCCAATTACCGGTATCGTTAAGTTTTTTCATGAGGACGGTCGACTTGAACGGGAAACACCTTTTGTCAATGGAATAAGAGAGGGCTTTGAAAAAATTTATCGAGATGGTCAGTATGCGTTAAGCGAAGTTTTTTATGAAAAAGGCGTGCCAAACGGGCTTGCAAAATCATACGATAAAGACGGCCGTTTAATTGAGGAGGAATATTTCAATCATACAGATATCACTTTTGTAAAAGAATATCATACAAACGGTACATTAAAACGTGAAACATTTTTTAAAAACGAACAAAAAGATGGCAGTCAAAAAACATACTATCCGGATGGTTCCTTAAAACAGGAAATTATTTATTCATACGGCAGAATAGATGACAACGTCAAATCTTTTCATCCAAATGGAAAGATTTTATGTGAAACTCCTTATGAAAATGGTTTAAAAGATGGTCTGCAAAAATGCTATGATGAAAATGGTCGCTTGAAAAGTGAAACTCCGTATCGGTATGGCGGGAAGGACGGCATAGTCAAAAAATATGATACAAATGGTAATATAAAGTTGGAAATAACGTATATGAATGGTCATAAGGAAGGCGTTGAAAAAGAATATGAAAATAATATATTAATTCGAGAAACTTATTATAAAAATGACGAAAAAAATGGCATTGAACGAGAATATGACGAAAATGGCACGATAGAATTAGAAACAACATATAAAGACGATTATGAAAAAGATGGTGTTGAGAGAGAATATTCTAATGGCATTTTAATTCGTGAAACCTATTATAAAAATGATGAAAAAAACGGCATTGAACGAGAATATGATGAAAATGGAAAAATAACTTCTGAAACCGCTTACAAAAATGATGAGCAACATGGGATTGAAAGATGGTACCATAACAACGGAAAAATTAAAAGTGAAACCCATTACAGAGATGATGTACGACATGGGCTTGCAAAAGAATATGATGAAGATGGCCGGTTAATAAAAGAAACACCTTATGCACATTGGAATGAACATGGACTTGAAAAAGAATATCATAAAAATGGCAAATTAAAACAGGAAACCCCTTATTCACATGGTGCATGGCATGGCACACAAAAAATTTATGATGAAGAAGGGCGTTTAAAAGAAGAAACGGTTTTTCAATATGGGCATCCTGTTAGTAGTAAAAAATATGATAAAGATGGCAATTCTCAATCTGTAGAAGTTGGATCATTTACAGCACGTATTACGGACATTATGGTTGATTGAAGATGAGTTTTAATATTGGGATTGATTTTCGGGAACGTATATCTATTTAACAAGGTTTTTAATATAATATCTCCGTGGCTTACGAGGTAATTATTGGATTCTTTGATAAATTCATAAAAACGAATCGTTTATAATATATTGTCAAGTTAAAAAATCCGCCTTAAAATATTGCGATTTTCACATAAAAAAAGGCTTTTGTCGAACGGCAAAACCTGTTTAAAAATAATATAAAAAAATCAATATATTCTCAACGAAAAACGTGTCAAAAAAAGGTACGTTATTTTTCCCATATTATGATGCAAAATACCTCTTGTCAACTAAAAAATACAATTATCTGATTTTTAT
>JAZTVX010000052.1:0-16366 GCA_045635565.1 Alphaproteobacteria bacterium | reverse complement strand
GTCCCCTTGGGCAACCTGTACAAATTGTATGCCTTTTACAACACCGTTTAAGTTCATGTTCACAACATTTTTACACACACGGGAAGAAACACCTTCAACATATGTTTTAAAAGCAACATCAGGGTGAGAGGTCATATAAATCGGATAACCCGTTCCCGTTGTATCCGGAAATTCATTAAAATCCGTTCCGTCTTCACTGGGTTCGGGTAAGGGTTGTTCTTGATATTTATGCCAAACATCAGTCGCACGCAGGTTCACTTCATACACAATATCGTTTGCCCGATATTTATCCATAGCAAAAGAATACCCATAAATCCCACCGGCTGATAAGACCCCCATGATTGCTAAAACACCCAAGATTTCAACCATACTACGACCTTGCTCGGCTGATGTTTTAGCATTAAATTGTTTCAAAAAAGGCACTTTGCAAATCATAAAACCTCCTTAAAAATAAAGTTGTTTAATCAATACCTTATCTTTAAAAAATGTGTCAAAAAAAGGTACGTTTTTTTGACGCTTTTTTTTGATGGACGACATGTGTTTGTAATGGGGTAAAAAAGATATAAAAATCAGACAATTGTATTTTTTAGTTGACAAGAGGTATTTTGCACAATAATATGGGAAAAATAACGTACCTTTTTTTGACACGTTTTTTAAAGAGAATATATTGATTTTTAATCGTTATTTTTAAACAGGTTCTATCATTTTTTAAAAGCTTTTTTTGACATAAAAATGATTATTTAAAGAGCATAAAAATTTTGTCTCGGTAGTAAAAATTTATTAAAATGCAAAAAAAATCTGCTTAAAAAATAATATATTGTTCTACGTTGTGCGTTTTTTTAATTTTTGTTGCTTTAAATGACGTTTTTTTAATTTTGCCAGTCGGAATGTGGATATCTTTTTAGGTAAAACCGGACGCTTTAAGGTCTGTTTTGATAAAATTAAATCCGTTAAATACGATGGAATAGGGGTTATTTGTCGTACATCAGAAACACAACGATGATTCAATAAATAATTGACCATTTCATTTGTGTATAAAATGCGTGTTAACACATAAGGATGATCATGCTTTTTTTCTTCTTCCTGATAAATTTTTAATCGTTCTACCGTTTCCGTTGGTAAAGTTATAATCCCCCGTTCACACGCATCATATAAATGAAAAGAATCTTCCGGTGTTAATGTATTCATTTCTTGTTCGGTTAATTTTTTATTGTATTTGTTATATAGTAAACATTCCACCAACGGTGTTTTACTTAATTTAACACGACTGGCCCAATCAATGACAATTCCTTTACCCGAATAACCGGCACGCATAGCACAAACTGTTGCCAATAAATCACATAAACTTTCTTCTTTGTTTGTAATTACTTTATCATTTAATTTGCGTAATAGTGTTAAATGAATCAACTCATGAGCCAAATCCCATGCCAATACATCTTCGGTCTGATATATTGTACCGATATCATATAATCGTAGTATAATCATTGGAGGCCATTTTTGAGTAAAAACAGCCATGCCATTATTTTTTTTATGTGGATATTGTGCATGAAAGTAAAACGGATTCGGTTTTATCCCTAAAATATCGGGATTGGCATCATAAAGGCGAGTGACAATTTTGTTTAAATAAGCATGTGTTGTTGTTTGTGCAACATCTAAATATTTTGGATGTTGCGGGCGACATTTTTCAACAGATAATTGTGATGATAATTCATCATTATCCAATAGCACAGGTTGATTGTCAATATAACGAAAAAAACGATTAACCTGTTCTGGGTACACCTCAACCTGTCTGTCTGATGAGTGGATACGAGCCAAGCGTTTAACCATATCAACCCACCCCTTTGGCATATTATTCACAACCAGTGTATCTAACCAATCGTCGAGTAAAAATTCAATATATGATGCCGAAGCCGTAAAATTTTTTTTCATTATTATACTGATTGAATTATTTCTGCTTGTGTTTCTTTTGCAACTTCTTTTGTATGAATGACTTCGTTGGGGATAACTGTCATATCACCGTTTAAGTTAATTAAGAAGTGTTTTTCAATTTTCATGTACTGTGTAAATACCCATTTTGATTTAATCAGAATGATGATTAAAACAAACAGACAGAATAGTGTCACTTTTAGATTTGTTGTTAAAAATTGGTGAATAGCCATCATAACAAATAAAGCAACCATCATTATTCTAAAAACGGTCAATAACATTAGGGGTAATCGATTTGTTTTCTTTTCATTCCACAATTCCATATAAATTTTAGTATATTTTCCCCGAAACAGCAGTAACGCATTTAAAAACGGTGCCATAATTCCCATGACAATGATGGTTGTTAAGATACGACCTTTGATATCCGGTAAAAAACTTTTAATAAACGGAAATAAAAAGGCACTGGCCAAATTGATAATACTCAATAAAATAACGGAAAAAATTAAGATGCGAATAAAATAATTTTTAAACAAATTATTCCATAAACTGTTTTCAGCCTGTGTATCACGAATAGTACGTGCTAAATTTTTAGAAATAAATTCTTTCCATGACGGAGGCAATGTCTCTTTCGCTTTATTGTAAAACGGAACAGCGGATTTAATCATCATTGGAGTTGTAAAGGTCGTAATAACTGATACAGCAACAATGGTAGGATAAACGTAGTCACCTAATACACCTAAACTCATGCCTAACGCAGCAATAATAAAGGCAAATTCACCGACCTGTGCCAACGAAAAACCACATAAAACAGATGTGCGAACGGCCTGACCTGATACCGTCATGCCTAAACCAGTAAAAAATACCTTTCCCAATACAACAACGATTGTGATGCAACATATCGGCCAAGCATATGTGATAAACATTGCCGGATCAACCATCATACCGACCGAAACAAAGAAAACGGCACCAAAAAAGTCTTTAACCGGTTTTAAAACATTTTCCATTTTATGTGCTAATTCCGTTTCAGCCAAAATTGACCCCATTAAAAATGCCCCCAAAGCTGATGAGAAGCCTGATGATGTTGCAAATAAAACCATGCTCATACATAATGCGATGGAAATAATCAATAAGACTTCTTCGTTGAGGTGTGGTTTAACTTTTTTGAGAAATGTCGGAACGGCATAAACACCGACAACAAAACATAATATTAAGAAAAACAACAGTTTAATTGTACTACCCATCATTTCGGTTGCATCAACACTGTTGCTTAATGCCACAGTCGGCAATAATACAAGTAATAAAATACCGACCAAATCTTCGACAACCAAAATTCCAAAAACCAAATCCGTAAAACGTTGTTTTTTTAAGTTTAATTCTTCGAAGGCTTTGATGATAATCGTTGTTGATGACATCGAAATCATCCCACCTAAGAATAAACTGTCTGCTGTTGTCCAACCAAGCATACGTCCCGTAATATAACCGATAAACAGCATAAAGATGATGTTTGTCATTGCGGTAATAATAGCTGTTTTTCCGACATTGACGATTTTTTTAAAACTAAATTCCAATCCCAAACTGAATAATAAGAAAATGACCCCGATGTCAGCCCAAATCGTGATATTGGCTTTATCAGTTACAGACGGGAAAACTGTCAAATACGGGCCGGCAACAATACCTGCCAAAATATATCCCAACACGACCGGTTGTTTTAGCCACTTAAATAATAAAATAGCAATACCGGCGTAAATTGAAATCAATGTTAAATCTGTAATTAAAACAGGTAATGAATGCATTTGTTATCCCTTAATTATACAAAAAAACATGCGTGTTTTTCATAAACAAACCGTTTTTTGCGTATGCGAATGAAAATATGTCTTATCTTATAAAACTTTTTTTGAGATTGCAAGAAAAAATAATGGCTTATATCGTTCTTTTTTAAAACACATTTTGGAAAGTGGTATGCGTATGATGTTGTGGTGACACATCTATCCCTAATTCGATAATTTGCCCGTTTTTTTTCATACGTATGATGATTTCAACGGTATCAAATGTAAATCTGTCTCCAATGTCGGCTTGGGGAAATTCCGACTGTATGTAATCAGCCAATGTAATATTGTTTAAATCAGGGTTAATATCAATCCCGTATGTTTTTTTTAAATCTTGAAAGGTAACAGACGGATTGATTAGAAAATCACCGAACACCTTGGGTTTGTGTACATCGTTAATGTTGCCGTAAAGGCGGTCTAGTAGTGTGATGCGATGTTCGTTCGGTGCAAAAACATAAACGAAATCTTTTTCTTTGAGAGAGGGTATGTTGTTTGATTGATAAACAACGTTGTTACGCTTTAATAAAAGTGGCTGTGCCCATTGAGGCCAGTGTTGCCCTGATAAAACAGCTGAATATTTTCCTAATTCATAGATGATTAAATGACTTTGAATTAAGCCCGGCAAATCGATGCTGGTTCTTTCCGGTAACATGGTTTTGTGAACGGAAACAACCTGACAATAACGAGCCACAAAAGGTATTAAAAATCCTTGTATGCTCAAACTTAATAAAACCATAATAAATACAATATTGAAAAAAGAATGACCAAATGGCATGTGATAAACAATAGGGGCAAGTGCCAGCAAAACGGATGTTGCTCCTCTTAAGCCGACGAATGAAATAAAGATTTTATCCAATCGGGAAAATGTTTTGAAAAAGTATAATAAGCCGAAGACCATAACGGGACGGGCAATTAACATTAACCCGACACTCATAATGACGGCTTCTAAAAACAAATCGACCAATCGTTCCGGTGAGGCAAATAATCCCAAAGCCGTGAACATAATAATTTGACTGAGCCATGTTATTGTTTGTTGAAATTTTAACAATGTTGTATATGATTTTATCGGTGTATTACCAATTAACAATCCACACAAATAGACAGCCAAATATCCACTACCGTTTAGTAGTGTAATCACAGCGAATCCGCCCATAACAACTGACAGAACAAACAACGGGAATAAAGCCAGTTCCAAGTCAATTCGTTTCAAAGAAAACTTTAATATAACAAATAAAACATAACCACCCAACACCCCGATAACTAATTGTTGCATCAGTGTTGTTACAAAAAACAGCAGATTTTGTTCCCGTGTTTGTGCAGGAAATACCAAAATGGTTAAACAAGTAACCGTTAAGAAGATGGCCATTGGATCATTTGAACCTGATTCCACCTCTAACAAGGATTTAACTTTGTTTTTCAAAAATAATCCTCGTGACCGAAGTAAGAAAAAAACCGCTGCCGCATCGGTGGAACCGATAATAGATGATAACAATAGTCCTTGAATAAATGTACACCCCAATAACATCATGACAATGGGTGTTAAAATCAATGTACTGATGCAAACTCCAACCGAAGCCAACAAAACAGCCGGCATTGCCACCATTTTAAAATGTGACAAACAGGTATTAAAACCACTGTCAAACAAAATGAGTGCTAATGCAACAGAGCCGATAAAAAAGACATGCTCGGCTGTCAGTAACCCGATTTCTTGAAAGGGAGATATTGGTGAGCCTAAACCTAATCCGATTAAGATAAATAACAATATTAAGGGCATACCAAGTTGTTCGGTTAAAAATCCGGTTAAAATAGTGATAAGTATCAACCCCGTAAAAAGCAATATCGGTAAACAGATAAAATCCACCAGACCTCCGTTTTGATGAACGGAAGCCAAACACGTCAGATGAATTTTTCTTTATGATACCTCTTTTTTAATTCATGCAACTTGTCGCTGATAAGAGCCGTATCCCGTCCGGCTTTGGCTAACCGCTCGTACATGCGTTCAATTTCTTTATTCAGATAGGCTGTTTCAATATCAGTTTTCAACTGTTGTTTCTCATCAGGCATGCCGTTCTTATGTATATCTTCCCACCTTTTTAAAATATCATGAGTGGTCTGGGAAGGATGTAACCGACGTAAATGTATCATGTGTGGTAACAGGTAAATCAAGTGTTCAATAATTTCCGGAGCATGTTTCTTGCTTTTCATTTCTTTCATTTTAGGCGTATAATATTCTGCCAACATATCAAAAGCGACTCCGGCTTCAAAACTGTCGTCAACCACAATGAACGGAACGGAATCCGAAAACCCCTTGCTTTGAATTTCTTTCAAATATTCCAACAAATGATGAAAAAAACCATCCACATTAAATAAAACAAATGGTTTAAAATTTAAAAATCCATCTTGCATGGCAACACAATCATAAACTAATTCATCTAGAGTTCCGACACCACCTGGCGCAAAAATAACAAAATCTGCTCCTAACAATTGTTTTTTACGTTCTTCTAATGTATGAGCAACAATAATTTCGGATACCTTGTCAATCACATTATCACTTTGATATAAAGCTAAATATTCTTTAGTGGTAATTGCGTGAATCGGTGTTTGACACGGATCTTCCAGTTGGCTCCATGATTGAAGAACACCTTTTGCCACAGCACCCATAATACCTTTGGATGATAAACCGAAATCCAAACGAAACTTTTTCTGTCCGATGATTTTGCCTAATTCAAAGGCCTGTTCTTCAAAAATAGGGTTATTTCCCGAACGTGATCCACCGGCAACAAAAACCCGTGTTTGTCCTTTTTTATTTTCCCGAATGAAATGTTGAACAACATCATTTTGCACTTTTGATGAAACTGAATCACGTTTTTTCTTCTTTGTTAATAATGCGGAACCCCGTTCAACCGTTAAAGCATTCGCTTCATTAAAACCTGTTGATTTATTTGACATTCGCTTCTCCTATATTAGAAAAAAAATGCTTTTTTGTGAAAATAATTATAGACTTTTTGAAAAAAAAATGCTACATCTTTTTCATATTTTTGCTGTTGAAGGAGAGAAAAATGACACAGAAAGTTGTTGCTAAAAAGAATAGAAAATATAAAAAGATTTTAATTGTTTCTGCCATAGCATTTCTTATTGGTACGGGTTCTTATGTCGGTTACAGATACTTGAGGGGACAACAAACTCAACAAATGCCCGTAATGGCTGTTGAAGTTGTACAGGCAATGACGCAGGATATTTATCCGAAAAGCAGTTTTGTTGCTAAAATTGAATCTAAGGATAAAGTCGGATTACGGGCTCGTGTTCAAGGCTTTTTACAACAACGCTTGTTTCAGGAAGGGGATTTAGTTAAAGAAGGACAGCCCTTGTTTGTCATTGAGCCGGTTAATTTTGAAGCCAGTGTGCGTGAAGCCAAAGCCAATGTTACAAAAGCCGAAGCACAAGTCAAAAATGCCAAATCTCAATTTGAACGGACAAAAACCTTATTTAAAACAAAAGACGTTTCCGAAGCAAAATTAGATGAAGCCGAAGCCGCTTATCACAGTGCCGAAGCAACGTTAGGTCAGGCACAGGCAAAATTGGATTTAGCCCAAAAAGATTTAGAATACACAACAATTGTTGCTCCGATGGATGGTAAAATCGGTGAATCAACTTATTCTGTTGGGGAGTTAATTGGACCGGGATCTGATACGTTGGCCCGAGTCGTTCGTATCAATCCGATTGATGCTGTTTTTTCCGTCAGTGAAAATGAACTGTTGAATTTACAAAAGAATTTTCCGAAATCCGGTAAAGTTGCCGTTGATTTTGTTAAGGCTGACGGAACCGTTTATCAGCAGGAGGGACAAATTGATTTCGTGGATGTAACATTGGATGAAGCCATGAATACATTAAAGATAAAAGCCTCATTTCCTAACAAAGATGGGGAATTGATTTCCGGACAATACGGTCGGATTGTGATGAAAAGTTTAGAGGCTAAACCTGAAATCGTTATTCCAATGAAGGCTGTCCAACAAGATATGACGGGAACATATGTTTATTTGGTTGATAATAATAATCAAATTGTTCGACGTGAAGTAATACGAGGTGTTGAATTGGAAGGATTTAATGTTGTGATTGATGAAGGTTTAAATGCCGGTGAGACGGTTGTAACGGAAGGATTTCAAAAAATCGCTCCTCAAATGACGGTTCAACCAGTGTCTGCACAAACGCAGGTACAATCGAAATAATGTATCACGATAAGGAGTATCAAAATGATTTCAGACGTGTTTATTAAACGACCTCGATTGGCATCTGTTATTTCGATTGTAATTGTTTTAGCCGGATGGTTATGTTTAAAAGCCATGCCGGTTGAACAATATCCCAACATTGTTCCACCATCGGTTGCCGTAACCGCTCAATATCCGGGGGCAAGTGCCGATGTTGTTGAATCAACTGTCGCTCAACAAATTGAATCCGTTATTAACGGGGTGGAAGATATGTTGTATATGAGTTCCACCAGTAATGATGACGGTTCTTACAGTTTGACGGTTACATTTGATATCGGAACAGATCCGAATATTGCAGCTGTTAACGTTCAAAACCGTTTAAAACAGGTGGAAAATAAATTACCGGCAGAAGTGATTAACATGGGGGTTGTTGTTCAATCCAAAATGTCTTCCATGTTGCAGGTTTTTACCGTTTCTTCAACCAATCCGGATTATGATGATTTATTTTTAACCAACTATGTTTTAATCAACATCAAAGATGAAATTGCCCGTACCAGTGGTGTCGGTGATGTACAGGTTTTCTCAACGCTGGATTATTCCATGCGTATATGGTTAAACAACGACAAATTGAAAAGTTTAAAATTATCAACAAATGATGTTTTGAATGCTATTAAGGGACAAAACCTTCAAGGGTCTATCGGTCGTATCGGTGTTATGCCGTCAACCGACGATCAGCAATTTCAATTTTCTTTAACCACACAAGGGCGTTTAACAACACCGGAAGAATTTGGACAAATCGTTATTCGTGCCAATGCTGACGGGTCTTATTTATTCTTAAAAGACATTGCCCGTATCGAACTTGGTTCCGAATCAGAATCAATGCGTGCTGCATATAACGGACGACAAGCCGTTGGTTTTGCTATTTTCCAATCTCCTGGATCCAATGCTGTTGATGTATCAATGGCTGTTCGTCAAAAAATTGCCGAATTAAAGAAAAAAATGCCTCAAGACATTCAATTCAATACAATGTTTGATAATGCAGAATTTGTAACCGATTCAATGAAAGAAATTTTTCAAACGATTTTTGAAGCATTTGTTTTAATTGTTTTGGTTACATATTTATTCTTGGGAACAATCCGTGCGACCATTATTCCGACATTGGCTATCCCTGTTTCTTTAATCGGTGCTTTCATTGGTATGGCTATTTTCGGTGTGACGGCTAACACCATTTCATTGTTGGCACTTGTTTTGGCTATCGGTATTGTGGTTGATGATGCCATCGTTGTGGTGGAAGACGTTGAAACGGTTATGCACGAAAATCCAAAATTATCATCGCAGGATGCCGTTTCAAAATCCATGGGTCGTATTACGGCTCCGATTATTGCCATCACAATGGTGTTGTTAGCCGTGTTTGTTCCAGTTGCATTTACCCCTGGTATTTCAGGTTTATTGTATCAACAATTTGCGATTGCCATTGCGTCTGCCATGGTTATTTCGGGTATTAACTCATTAACATTAAGTCCGGCTATCGCTGCTGTAATTATGCGGGCAAATGATAAGCCGTTTAAATGGGTTCAAATATGTATGAATGTTGTCGAATGGTTCCGAAATGGTTATACACGCATTATTCGTAAGACCATGCCGATTGCTCTTTTATCCATTGTGGCCATGGTATTGTTTGGTATTGGGGCTTTTGTGTTTTTAAAAATAACGCCGTCGGGTTTCTTGCCGGCAGAAGATCAAGGTTCATTCATGATGGAAGTTCAATTGCCGTCAGGGGCTTCTTGGAATAGAACGCAAAAAGTCATGGAAGAAGTGGCCCAACGTTTCAAGAAAATTCCGGAAATTGATGCGTACATGGCCATTACCGGTTATGGTATTATGAGTGGAACACAATCATCATCAAACGGTTTCTTTGTTATTCATTTAAAACCGTATGATGAACGCACAGAAAAAGGGCAAGATGTTGATAGTGTCATCAAAAAGTTATCCATGCTAACAATGGATATCAAAGAAGCACGTATGATGCCCTTTAACATGCCCGCCATTATGGGTATCAGTATGACATCGGATGCAGAATATGTTTTACAAAGTACACAAGGTGCTTCTCCGGAAGAATTATTAAGTGTTGCGAATCAATTGATTGCGGCGGGTAATAAAGACCCTCGTTTAGGACGGGTTATGACACTTTACACGGTTGATTCACCACGAGTTGATGTTGTTGTCAATCGTCAAAAAGCCTATGCGTTAGGGGTAGAAATTTCAGAAATCTACAACACCATGCAAACGATGTTAGGTGGAACGTACGTTAATGATTTTAACTTGTACGGACGAACATGGCAGGTCAATGTGCAAGGTGATGTTATGGAACGTCGCACGTTGGAAGATATTTATAAAATTAACATTCGCAATAAAAAAGGTGAAATGGTTCCGTTACGTTCTTTAATTACCGTTAAACGAACAATCGGGGCTCAAAATATCCAACGCTACAACAACTATCGTTCTATTAAAATTATGGCAACACCAGCAGAAGGATTAAGTTCTGGTTCAGCCATGCAGGCGATGGAAGAAATATCTCAAAAAATCTTACCGGCTGGTTATCAATTCCAATGGACGGGGATGAGTTTGCAAGAACAGTCAGCAGGGGATCAAACAGTAATGATTTTTGCTATGGCTTTCTTATTTGCTTATTTGTTTTTGGTCGGTTTATATGAAAGTTGGGTTATCCCTGTTTCCGTTATGGTATCGATTATTGTTGGTTTATTTGGTTCTATGATTTTCTTATGGTGTCGGGGAATTACAAATGACCTATATGCACAGGCTGGTATCATTGTGTTGATTGCGTTGGCTGCCAAGAATGCCATTTTGATGGTTGAATTTGCCAAAGACGAGCATGAAAAAGGTGTTTCTATTAAAGAAGCAGCCATTAACGGAGCAAATATGCGTTTCCGTGCTATTATGATGACTGCCATTGCAGCCTTGCTTGGCTTCTTACCATTGTACGTTGCTCAAGGACCAGGGGCCATGGCACGACAAGCCATCGGAACATCTATTTTCGGTGGATTGGCTGTTTCTTCATTTATTGGTATTTTCTTTATTCCTGCACTGTACGTTGTCTTTCAGATAATGGTTGAACGTGTATCAAAAGGAAATAAAAACGAAAAACTATGGGAACGCCGTAAGCGTAAAAAATAGTTTTTACAAAAAAAACGGAAGAAATTTTCTTCCGTTTTTTTATGCCCTTGTACCGGTACTTTCCGGTTAGGAAAATATTACAAAAATGCTGCTGCTATTAAGGTGCCTTAACCATAGAAAAAAACGCGTAAGTTAAGAGGTTGATTTAATATATATAATTGAAAAGATTGTTTCTTTTGATGAAAGATTGTACATTTGTTAGTGTATCGGATTCTATATAAAAAACGGATAACAATATCTGATTGTTATCCGTTTTATCAATCGAATTAAAAACTGATTATTCCAACATGGATTTGTCCATGATAACCGGTTCGGGCGTTTCACTGTTTTCTGTTTCAACAGCAAATGCCGGATTATCTTCATCAGCAATCAAATGCAAATCCATTTCACGCATAATTTGTGTCGGTTGAACTAAATTTTCCATAATATCCTGATTGATACAATGCAACAACCATACATCATAAATCGGATGTTCTAATGCCGATAATGCCGGATTAGATGAAAACATCCACCCTTTAAAAATTTGTTTTTGCGGGGCTTCTTTCACGGTTTCGTAGATTTGTAAATAAACAGCATTTTCAGGCATTTCTTCCTGTGGTTTGGTTAAACACCGTTCAGGAATAATCGTCAATGTTCCGAATGTCAAAGGTTGGTTAACAGATGCTGTCATTGTACTGACACGTCCCGTAATTTTGTCAACACCACGCAAAACCATACGACTGGTTGCAATATCCGCTCCGTTTACATAAGTCGCCCAAAAGCACCCGACAGATAACATCAATCCCAATATTGTTTTTTTCATTGTTGAGCCTCTTACTGTGTCGACAAGAAAATAAATTCCGATATATTATCTTCTAATGATTTATAATTTTCTGTTTGTGTTATATAGTCACCATTTTTTAACATATCATGACTTTTCCCCGGTTTTAACCGAACATATTTCCCCCCCATAACACCGACATCGGCAATGGCAGCAACAGTATCTGTCGGCAATTTGACGGCATTATCAATGCTTAAAACAACATCAGCCGTATATGTTTCCTGATTTAATTGTGCTGATAAAACAGAACCGACTTTAATGCCTGAAATACGGACATCAGCCCCGACTTCCAATCCGCCGATTTTCATAAAGTTAGCGGTTACATGATAACCTTTGACCGTTTTTGTATCCACTTTTGAAGCAGCAAAAAACAAAAATACGCCAGCAAAAATTAAAACGCAAAATCCTAAAATGGTTTCAACCGGATTTTTTTTCATTGCATGTCCTTTTCATCACTTTGTTCATTAACTTTCTTTTTTTCACGCATATACGCATTTACTTTGTCCATCAATTCCGTTAAAACAAGTGCATCTTGTGTGTACAACAATTCATCACCGGATTGTAATATTTCTTCATCAGCACCAGGGACAATTTCCACGTATTTACTGCCCAATAATCCATCTGTTTCAACAATGGCAGATGAATCAGCCGATAATTCAATCGGGCGATTGAAACTGATTTTTACATGCACCCGAAATCCGTCTTTCAAAGATTGTTCAACAACTCGACCGACTTTAATACCGGCAACCCGTACATCTGCTCCGTTCATCAAACCGTCTGTTTTTGAAAAAGGAGCTAATAAGAAAAATTCATTATCGTTTTTTTCAACAGCCGATTTTGAATGAACAAACATCAAAACAAAACCCAGTAGGATAACCAAAACGGCACCGGCAAAAATTTCACGATTTTCAATAGATAATTTCATAGACTTTTTCCTTTTTGTGTATTTCACTAAATTTTCATTATTTTGTCAAGGGTTGTTTTGTTTTTTTTATTTTTTTTCGGGAATAAATTGACGTTGACACATTTTTCAACTACACTGGTATTTAAAGGAGTTGATATGCGATACATTGCATGGTTTTTTGTTTTTTTAGTCCTTGTTTTGGGATATTTTCCCGCTCACGCTATATCTGTTATTCGTGATACGGAAATTGAATCGGTTTTAGTCAGTTATATTCGTCAGATTTTTAAAGTTGCCGGTCTTAATCCCGAAAATGCTCAGGTTGTTTTGGTTAATGATGAAAGCGTCAATGCGTTTGTTGCCGGCGGTCAAACCATTTTTGTTCACACAGGTCTCATTACACAATCAAAATATGTGGATGACATTATCTTTGTTTTATCGCACGAAACAGGCCATATTGTCGGTGGACATGTGGTACGGGGTATGGGTGTTTATGATAATGCCAGAACGACGGCCTTGATTTCCACGATATTGGGAGGACTTGTTGCTGTTGCAGGTCGCCCTGATGCCGGTTTGGCTGTTATGATGGGGGGAGCATCATCTGCTGTTAATGTTTTTGCTGCTTATCGTCAAACAGAAGAAAGTTCTGCGGATCGAGTTGCTGTGGATATCATGAATAAAACCCGTTATTCTATGAAAGGGTTTGAAAATACCATCAATCTTATTCAGGCACAGGAACGATTATCTTCCGGTGAAGATGGTTCATATATTCGAACACACCCTATTTCTCGTGACAGATTAAAGGCATTGGACAGATTTACACAAAATCCACTTCCACTACATCAGGATATTCGTTTTGATTTGATACGAGCCAAACTTATTGGTTTTCTTAATAATCCGAAACAAACGCTTTCTTTATATCAACGGGATAATTCTACGGTTGGTTATTATGCCCGAGCCATTGCTCTTTATCGTTTGCATCGGTTTGATGAAGCACAAGCCTTACTTGATCGCCTGATTCAAGCAAAAAGCGACTATCCTTATTTTTACGAACTCAAAGGACAGTTTTATTTAGAAACGGCACAACTGGACAAGGCTATATCCTATTATCAAAAAGCCATTGACCTCATGCCGAATGCACCCTTAATGCGTCTATCACTAGCACAAGCATTACTTGAACGGCAAACCTTTCAAGACGCACAGCAGGCAATGACGCATTTGAAATACGTTTTATCCCAAGAAAAAGAAACACCGTATGCATGGAAATTATTGGCAACGGCTTATCAATTGACCGGTCAAACCAAGGAAATTCCCTATATTATGGCCGAATATTACCGAACGATGGGAGATATGAAAAACGCCAAACGCATGGCACAAAAGGCTGTTGATACACTACCAAAAAATACAGTGTTTTACCAACATGCTCAAGATATTTTAGTATTACCGGAAAACTGATGACAACTTAAAAAGACAATGCCTTTAAACGACATTGTCTTTTTTTATTATTATGGTTTAATCTTCCACGCACTGATAGGCAGTCGGATTACCGTCACCGTCTTGAGCTGTTATTTGAGCCGTTCTGCCGGCACACGTATTACACATACTGATTGATTGGGCATCTAAGCCAATAGGGCGATTTCCCCCTTCGGAACAAGACAGACAGTTGCCGTTAATATCTTGCCATTGGTCACCGGCACAATCGGCAACACACAATCCATATGATACAGAATTTGATTTTTCACCTGTATTAAGGACACGTCTATTAGCACAACGAGAACACATATTTTCAATATCCAGATTGATTTTGACTTTTTCGCTCGTACAATCAACGCAGGCTTTTGATGTATTCAAAAAGTGTTTTCCTTCTTCACATAACCCTTTGGAACAAGTATTGTTTTGCCAGCGTCTGTTGCCACATAGATCACACTGGGCTTGGGTAGAACTATAACTAGTTTCTGTGTTACAAGAACGACAATATCCATAGCCATCCCGAAAATATTTAACTTTATTTGTGTCTTTTAAATATTTTCCACTCACATAATAATCGGCTTTTGTTTTTAATGAAGCATTTAAATTGGCAGAATTGTAATAATCATTTTCAATATGGTTACAAATGCCGATATTTGGTGTGCCATCTGCGTTAAATTGGACTTCTGAACAAAAAAGAGGATTAGATCCATCCGAAGTGGGAATAACCATTCGATTATCGCAGTCATGACATGCTGCTATACGGTCTCCTGAAACAGTGTATGAGCCATAAGATGTGTTCGTATTGGGAGAGCTGCATGCGACACACCCCCAATTATTACTTCTAAAATATTTTACGGTATCCGTATGTGGACATTCTTTTGGGGAACATTTTGAAGAAGGATATATTTCACGATATTGACAACGTTGAGAACATTCGGCATCCACGCCTACCTCTATAGAACTCGTAGATTTTTCATTTCCACAAGAAACACATTCTCCTGATGAGTTATTGATGTAGTTATCTGCACATTTGGGGGCACAATACATGACATTACTGCGTGTATAAGTTCTGCGTTCTTCTATCGTACCTTCTTTGTTAAACGTTGTATCAGTTGCTGATATTTTTTTACAATTAGTAATACAACCGGATTCTTCTTCCGATGTGATGGGAATCCCTGTTTTTGAAACGGTTTTACTGCAATCATGACAAATACCGTCTTTTCCCAAAAATGTACCAACATCACACATGCTTCCTTTGGGTTTGCAATAACCGTCTTTGGCTTCTCGTCCACAGGCTTCACATAATTGGATGAGTGTTGCGTTTTTTCCTATTCTAAAGTCGCCGGCAGTTGCATTACAATCGTAACAATTACCCCAAACATTCTGCCATTTTCGTGTGCAGCGTTCATCTGTTGGGTTGGTTACACAAATTGTATCAGCGACACTACCTGTTTCAGGTTGTTCGCAAACAGGATAACAATATCTTCTCCCGCTCCAATCGTTACTCTGAAAAGTATTATCAATACTATACCAACGGGCTTTGTCTTTTGTTTTAGGACAATTGTTGCATGAATCTTGAACAACGGTATCTATCTCCTCTATTGATGAACGTGTTCCCCATTTGACAAGAACATGGTCATTTCGACTATCCCCACAATTGGCACAGTATAGCCGTTTATTATTAAAATCGAGAGCAATATATTGGTCTTCCGTACATTCTAATTTTTTGCGACAATAGGCACTTCCTAGATAAACATTATACCATTCATGTCCTTCACAAGCCGTACATTGTCGTTTAGCAATATCGTCAGGAATCCAATTGTGAGCGTCATCACTACAAGGAATACATTGTCCGGATTTGGATTGGTATGAATATCCTTCTGTACACATATACGAACAGTAAGCCTTTCCTTCATTTTCCGTACCGTTTAGACTACCAGACCAACGGGTTTGTCCGTTTTGTGTGCATCGGTTACACATACCGAAACCATCTGTTTCATCACTTGATTCGGGATATGGTTCG